>JBJEWG010000001.1:0-4747 GCA_051884935.1 Kiritimatiellia bacterium
CGATGAGCCGACCCGAGTTATGCCGATGACCGACCCCGAGTTATGCCGATGAGCCGACCCGAGTTATGCCGATGAGCGACCCCGAGTTATGCCGATGACTCGACCCCCGTCCTCGGGATGAGATTCGTTTCCCTCGCGCGGTGGCGGTTCACGCTTGCGTTGCGGGGGGCGGTTTGCTATAATTCTCACTCACTTTTCACAAGGAAGGAAGACAACCATGAAGATGATGTGGCAGCCCTCGAAGATTAAACGCGCGCGCAAGATCGGTTTCCGCGCCCGCAAGGCGACCAAGGGCGGTCGTAAGATTCTCGCGCGCCGCCGCGCGAAGGGCCGCAAGCGCCTGACGCAGGTCTAAGGGACGGCGCCGTCCCATGTCCACGCGGCTCCCCGGGGCGAAGTACAAGAGCGTCTTCGACCGGGGGCGCCCGTTTCGCGGGCGTCTGTTCGCCGCGTGGGTGCTGCGCGCGTCCGACGCCGGCCCTCAAGCCGGCGTCGTCGTTTCAAAGAAGAGCTTCCACGACGCCGTGGACCGGAACCGCGCCAAGCGCATCCTGCGCGAGGGGTTCCGTCTGCTGGCGCCCGAACTGGCGGCGGATGCGGCGTGGGTGCTCGTGGGGCGGGCCGCGCTGGGCGGCAAGGGCACGGCGGACGTGATGGACGAACTGCGCTATTTCGCCCGGAAGGGCGGCCTGCTGAAGGGGGCGGGTTCGACCGAGGCGCCATGAGGCAGGTGCTGATTCTCTTCGTGCGGGCCTATCAGGTGGTGCTCTCTCCGCTCTTCGCGGGGTGCTGCAGGTTCGAGCCGAGCTGTTCGAACTACGCGATCGAGGCCCTGCGGGTGCATGGGGCGTGGAAGGGGACGCTGCTGACGGTTCGGCGGTTGTTGAGATGTCGTCCGTTCGGGGACTACGGGTACGACCCCGTGCCGCCGAAGGGCGAGTGGAGAAGTCCGTTCGAGAAGACGGCGCGGTCGGCCCAGTGCGGGTGCGGCTGAATGTATTGGAATCGAGATGAACAAGCAGGAAAAACTGATTGCCGTGCTGTTGGGCCTCGCGCTCGGCGGCTGGCTGTGGTATTCGGTGGGTGAACGGCAGAAGGCCGCCGAGGCCGCCGCGAAGTACGCCGCCGCCCATCCCGCGCCGCAGCAGGAGGCCGCGCCGCGCGCGGCGGCGCCGAAGGCCGAAGCCAGGGCCGAGGCCGCGAAGCCCGTCGAGGCGAAGCCCGCGGCGCCGAAGGCCCCCGAACGCTTCGAGACGCTCGCGAACGACGAGGTGGAGCTCACCCTTTCGACGCGCGGCGCGGTGGTGAAGGCCGCGAAGATGCTGAAGTACGCCCAGAACCCGGGCGCGATCTCGGCGGAGAACCCGGCGCTCGTGCTCGACTTCGCGGCGGCGCCCGCGCTTGCCCTTGAGGGGCTTGACGGGGTTGCGGCGGACGCCGACTTCGCGTGCGCGGAGCGGGGGGCCGACTTCGTGGTCTTCAGGAACGACGCCCTCACCCGCCGGATCACGCTGAAGCCCGGCTACCGCCTGGAGGTGGAGGAGACCTTCGCGCGGCCCGACGCGGCGGCCGCGAACCGCCTCTCGCTCGGCGCGGTGTCGATGGGGACCTCCAAGAACGACATCCTCTCGATCGACTCGTGGGACAACGGCGGGCGGCGTCCGCACGTGGTGCACCACGGCGACGACGGCGATTCGCCCCTGAAGAGCTACCTCGTGTCGATCTCCGGCGGCTGCGGCGGACGGAAGGACGCGGCGGGGATGCCCGCGCGCGCGAGCGTGGACTACAACGGGCGGCAGGACTGGGTGGCGGTGAAGAACCGCTTCTTCGTCTCGGCCCTCGCCGCGTGCAGCGAGCCGAACACGGGCTTCCGCGCCACGATGACGCGCGACACGACGAAGAGCGACTACGTGCTGAAGAGTGTCGTCGCCGAGGTCGCCTTCGCGGGCGTGCCGGCCTCGCGCGCGTACACGCTCTATCTGGGCCCGAAGCGGCAGGCGCTGCTGTGGGACCTCGGCATGAAGGACGTGATGGAGTTCGGCATGTGGCGCTGGCTCTGCTATCCGCTCGTGTGGGTGCTGAACTTCTTCAACTCGCTGATTCCGAACTACGGCGTGGCGATCATCCTGCTCACGATCCTCGTGCGGCTCGTCTTCTGGCCGCTCACGCACAAGTCCACGGTGGGGATGCGGCGGATGCAGGAGATCCAGCCGAAGATGAAGGAGCTTCAGGCGAAGTTCAAGGACAACCCGCAGCGCCTGCAGCAGGAGACGTGGGCGCTCTACCGCGAGAACAAGGTGAACCCGCTGTCGAGCTGTCTGCCGATGCTGGCGCAGATCCCGGTGTTCATCGCGCTCTTCACGGTGCTGCGCTCGGCGGTGGAGCTGCGCTATGCGCCGTTCCTGTGGATCTCGGACCTCTCGGAGCCGGAGGCGCTCTTCGCGGGCTGGTTCCCGTTCGGCGGGCTGAACATCCTGCCGCTCGTGATGGCGGGCCTCACGATGCTCCAGAGCGGCCTCACGCCCTCCACGGGCGACAACAGGCAGCAGCGGATGATGATGGTGATGATGCCGCTGATGATGCTGTTCATGTTCTACAACTTCCCGAGCGCGCTCTCGCTCTACTGGGCGCTGAGCACGGCGTTCGGCGTGGTGCAGGCGTGGTGGATCCGCAAGCGCTACGGCGCGCCGGCGGCCGTCGGCGGCGTGGAGGTGGTGGACGGTCCGCACGTGACGCGCCAGATGCGGCGGCACGGGAACTAGGGCGAAGGAGGCCGATATGTGCGAGAGGGTTTCAACCGACGCGGCGCCGCAGGCGCTGGGACCGTACAGCCAGGCGATCAAGGCGGGCGGATTCGTGTGGTGCTCGGGACAGATCCCGATCGACCCCGCCGCGAACGCGGTGACGGCGACGACGATCGAGGGCCAGACGCGCCAGGCGATCACGAACCTGCGGAACGTGCTGGAAGCGGCGGGCAGCGGGCTCGACCGGGTGGTGAAGACGACGGTGTTCATCAGCGACATGAACGACTTCGCCGCGCTGAACGCGGTCTACGCCGAGCTCTTCGGCGAGACGAAGCCCGCGCGCAGCTGCGTGCAGGTGGCGCGTCTGCCGAAGGACGTGAAGATCGAAATCGAGGCGGTCGCCGCGCTGTGAACAGTCGTCGGACAGCTGCCTTCGTCGTGGCGCGCTGGCTGGCGGCGCACGACTTCCCGAACGAGATGCTGCCGCAGGAGGGGGCGGACCGCGCGTTCGTGCAGGACCTCGTCTACACCGTCGTGCGGCGGTTCCGTCCGCTCCGCGCCGTGCTGGGCGAGCTGCTGAAGACCTGGCCGAAGGGCGAGCTCGAAGCGCTCGTGCTCGTGGGGGCGGCGCAGATCCTCTATATGCCGGACGTGCCGGACTTCGCGGCCGTGAACGAGACGGTGGCCGCCGCGAAGGCGAGCGGGCGGGGGCTCGACCGGGTGGTGAACGGCGTGCTCCGCAACCTCATCCGCCGGCGCGGGGAGTTCGAGGCGAAGCTCGCCGCCGCGCCGCTGGCGGCGCGCGAGAGCTATCCAAACGCCCTCGTGAACCGCTGGATCGCGCGCTACGGCGAGGCGAACGCCGAACGGCTCGCGCGGTGGCACAACACGCCCGCCGAGACGTGGCTGGCGTTCCCGCCGCAGACGGCGGACGCGGCGCCGCGCGACTGGGAGGTGGAGCGCGCGGGCGGCTTCGCGCGGCTCGCGCGGGGCCGCAGGGTGACCGAGGTCGAGGGCTTCGACGCGGGCGCGTTCCTCGTGCAGGACCCCGCGACGGCGGGGGCGGTGGAGCTGCTGGACGTGCGGCCGGGCCTGAGCGTGCTCGACTTTTGCGCCGCGCCCGGCGGCAAGACCGCGCAGATCGCGTGGCGCCTCGGCGGCGGGCGGCTCGTGGCGCAGGAGGTGAACCCGCGCCGCCTGAAGCGTCTTCAGGAGAACCTCGCGCGCCTACGGCTCGGCTGGGTGGAGACGACGCAGGCCCTCGCCGACGACGCGGCGGCCCTCTTCGACCGCGTGCTCGTGGACGCGCCCTGCTCGAACACGGGCGTGCTGCGGCGGCGGCCGGACGCGCGGTGGCGCTGGGAGGCGGCGCACCTGAAGCAGCTGACGGAGCTGCAGGGGCGGATTCTCGCGGCGGCGGCGGCGCACGTCGCGCCGGGCGGGCTGCTGGTCTACTCCACGTGCTCGAACGAGCCGGAGGAGAACGACGGGCAGATCGCCGCGTTCCTCGCCGCGCATCCCGGGTTCGCGGAGGCGGGGCGGCGGGAGTCCGTGCCGTTCGAGAGCGGCAACGACGGCGCCTTCGCGTGCGCGCTGCGGCGCGAGGGCTGAGGCTTTACCAACGATCTGAAGGAACGAGAGGAATAGAGACATGAAGAATCTGACGGCTGACGAACTGCGCGAGATGTACCAGAGCTTCTTCGAGTCGAAGGGGCACGTGCGCATCTCCGGCGCGAGCGTGATTCCCGAGAACGACCCCACGGTGCTCTTCACGACGGCGGGGATGCACCCGCTCGTGCCCTACCTGATGGGCCAGATGCCGCACCCGGCGGGCACGCGCCTCACGGACGTGCAGAAGTGCGTGCGCACGGGCGACATCGACGAGGTGGGCGACGCGGCGCACCTCACCTTCTTCGAGATGCTCGGCAACTGGTCGCTCAACGACTACTTCAAGAAGGAGGCGATCAGCTGGTCCTTCGAGTTCCTCACCACGAAGCTCGGCT
>JBJEWG010000002.1:0-4706 GCA_051884935.1 Kiritimatiellia bacterium
AAACGAATAGATGTCTGTCGCCGCCTTTTCCATACGGCCCATTATATCAAAAACCACGCCGGCACGAGCAGGGGGCCGCCCACGCCCTACTCAAAGAAAACGTTGCACGGGATAAAACGGCGCGCGACGGCCTATCTGACCGGCGTATAGTCGATCTGGGACGTCTCGTTCGTCGCCTCCAGCTTGAAAATAACGGGGCGCAGACCGTCGTTGCAGCTGCAAATCGCAACCCCCGGCGTGCGAATCCAGTCCCCATAGTAGAACACGTCGTTCCCCGCGCCGTGGGCCAATGCGAACACATACTGGTAAATCGCCTTCCACGCCTCGTCGCAGAACCCCTCCGGCTTTGCATAGTCGGCGTAGAACACCTGTCCCGCCTTCAGCATGGGACAGGCCGTCAACCCTTTCGCCCCGTATTCCTTCGCCAATTCTTCATCCAGAGTCGTTTTCAACACGGTAATCTCGACTTTCTTCATCACCTGCACCTCCTACAACTCGTCAAACACGTCAGCGCGACAATCACCGCGCCGAATAGCCCTCACAGTATACCATTTCACCCATCTCCCGCGATGTGCATAAAGTCGTCCGCATAACTCGGGTCGAGTCATCGGCATAACTCGGGGTCGGTCATCGGCATAACTCGGGTCGGCTCATCGGCACAACTCGGGTCGGGTCATCGGCATAACTCGGGGTCGGTCATCGGCATAACTCGGGTCGGGTCATCGGGATGAGGTGACCAGAGGACCGTAGGAAGAGGCGGCTGATCCCGTCACATCCCGTATGTCCTGCCATAGAAGAGAATCAGGACCTTCTCGTCCACATTGAGGAACACGGCCTCCATGTCAAATGCATCGGAATCGGCCATTCGGTTCCAGATAATGTGGTTACGCATACCATCCACCGTTATCGAAGGTTCGATGCCACAGGATCGGCGGCCACGGAAACGTTCCCACCCCACGTAATTGAATTCTCCGAGGTCGCAGTTGACGATTTTTTCGATATCCGAGTCGGAAACGCGATATGCCTTGGACCATTCCCGCGATGAAGCCAGCAGTTCATGGCCTCTGAATACATCATATTTATTCTGAATCCGTTCAAACGCGACATCTACCAAGTCCCGCTCCGCACACCCGGAGAGCGCGCACACTGCCGCCACGAAACCTCCAAGAAAGAATCGCCTCATTTCACCCACCCGCGTTCTTCTTGATTACGCCGTTCATGGTCGAGAATCCGCGTCATGTAATCATCTATCCCATCCTTATCGTGATCGTCATAACAACGAAGGATATCCGCCGATAGATCTTTGGGAATGCCCGACAGCATCGGAACATACAGTCTTCTAAGATATTGGCTCTGCCAACGGGCATACCCCCCGTTCATGTGATTGGCAAGATTGTCCAACTGCTTGCGGACAAAGTCCGACATCATGAAGGCGGCCAGAATCTTTAACTGCAGATGGCTTCCTCCCGTGATGTAATAAATGTTGTGCTGAGGGTAATAGTTCCCGTCATCCACAAACACAAAGGTATTGCCGGAAATATCGGGCAGAAGTATCTTGCTTTCCCTCTTCAGCGAAGGCGTTATTCTGTCTATCGTTCCGTACCATCGAGTGGGATTGCGCCGGGCTTTGTGCCGCCTCGAAAGGCGCTCACGATGCCGCTCAAAATATGCCTTGGCCTTGGGATACCGGTCGAGCGCAATAAGGCTTCCATCCGGATTATACGGATTCAGCAGAAACTTCCCGCCCCAGTGCATCTCGTTGCCCTGCAGATCCCGCGCGTTGATCGCCGGGATGAGCAACTCATCCTCCACCATATTCGCCAATTTGGAGGATATGAATATGCTGTCCGCCCCGGTTGCCACGCCGATTCCAATCTTGAACCCCTGTTCTTCGATCAAACTCAGGCCTCCGGCGCTTTTCACGTCGTTAAATGCCCTAGACCAGTCCTCATCCTCGGGGGTGGCGATCCGTCTGCCAATCTGAGTGCCAAGCGTGGAGATGTCGTCGGCCTTCAGGTAGGAGAACGTAGGCACCCGCGAATCATTGCCGATCAAAGTGATCGCGGGGTATGCGAGAACATCTTCATTGAACGCACTGACTCGTTCCATGTCGATGATCCTCTCGATGCGGAAGGAGCGGGCCAACATACCTCGGAGCAACTTCCCATATTGGTTTCTCATCCATCTGTTTGCACAGATGAAGCAATGCCTGCCGCCACGATTCAACTCCCGTAGAGTCTTCTCGAAAAACAGGACATACAGGTCCGACCTGTAGTAGAACGTATTGAATTCGGATTTGTAACGCGTGACTTTGTCCGCCGGTATCTCCTCATATCTGATATAGGGAGGATTCCCAACGACGACATCGACCTTGGGATGCGGGGAAAGCAGATAATCCTGTACGAGGATATTGCGTTCAGGGTTGACGACCCCCGGATAATCACGGGAAATCCTGTGCAGACATGAATCAATCTTCCGTCCATCTATGTCCACGGCAAGGACATTTCGATGAAAGGCTTCGTTGAAGTCGAATCCGCGTTCATGGGCCGATGCCTGAAGCCGGCGAAGAATCTCCATAAGGAAACCGCCTTCTCCACAGGCAGGCTCCATGATCGAAACATCACGCAGATCCCTTTCAGGCACATACCCGACAAGATCGAGCATATAACAGACAACATCAGGCTTCGTGAACACGTCGCCGTGCTGTCTCCCGCTGCTCCTTGTGTTGTATATATTACTTGAACTCATCTTCGTTGCCGATCAAGTGTCCCCTAAACGCATTAAGGAACGACTCCACAGAAATGTTGTCGTCTAAACTCTCGTATATTCCCTCACCAGACGTGGCGATGACCGAAACGGCAAGGTAGGTGGTGCCCTTGAACTCGGGGCGCACTGCGAAGTGAGGTTCACTCACCCTAACCTGACGAATCGACTGCTCGTCCTTCCCAACCACCATCATGTAACCGAGCCAGGGCGTCTGCCTGCACGAAAACGACCGCTCCCGAAAAGCTACCCAGAAATCCTCTGCAGACCCCAAGGCCTCTTCGGTGCGGTTATTCAGATTATTGCCATAGGAACCGACTTGTGATTTCAGTTCAATCGCGGCAATGAGATTCCCCTTGCGGGAAACGATTATCAGGTCCCAGTCCTTTGTGGCGCGATAATATCCGGGGACATGATTATTCTTGAGATGGATGCAATCTCTGGGGACACCTGAATCCATGGCCACTTTCTTCAGCAAGGCGAGGAATGCGTCAAGCTGCCTCCCGGCCAGTACGTTCCCCTGTTCCTTTTTCGTTCTCCAAAAAGAATTGACCGCCTTGGTTACGAGTGCACCATATTTGGAATTCATTGGCCGTCCTCCAGTGTTTAACGGTACGTTAGCAGAAACACACGACCAGAAGGCCCGCGAGGATGCAGTAGGGTCCGAAGAGCCAGAACCAGCGTCCCTTCAATATCCGGACAAGGAGCGCGAGCGAGATGTAGCCCACCACGCCAGAGAGGAGTGCCCCCCAGACGAGAAGGCCCCAGTGCATCCCCTCCGCCGCCGGCCCCGCGTCCCCAATCAGTTCAAGCAACACA
Source organism: Kiritimatiellia bacterium (assembly GCA_051884935.1). Lineage (GTDB taxonomy): Bacteria > Verrucomicrobiota > Kiritimatiellia > RFP12 > UBA1067 > RUG572. The sequence goes on from JBJEWG010000002.1 coordinate 3,583, forward strand.
CCGCCCAAAATCAGCGGCGCGCTCATCAGAAACGAGAACTCGGCGGCCGCTTCGGACGAGACGCGCCCGCCGCGCGCGACAGCCAGCGTCATGCCGCTGCGCGAAACGCCCGGCAGCAGCGCAACGGCCTGTCCAACACCCATCAGAAGCGCGCGGACGAAGTTCACGCCCCGCGTCCCATGCGGCAGGTAGCGCGTCCCCACGAGAACGGCCCCCGTGAACATCAGCAGGGCCCCCACCATACGCACGTTACCCACCATGGCCTCGATCGAGTCCCTGAAGAGGAGGAACACGAGAATCGCCGGCGCGGTCGAAGCCAGCAGCCGCGCCGCGTAGAGCCACGTCTCCCGCTCGCCGCGCACAAGCCCCGCGCAGATGGCCGCAAGGCGTCGGGCGTAGAACAGGAAGATCGAGGCGAGCGTGCCCGCGTGGAGAAATATCTCCAGACGCATGCGCAGAGCCTCGGGCACGTCGAGAAACGACTGGAGAATGACCAAATGCCCGGACGAGGAGATCGGGAGAAATTCAGCCACGCCCTGCAGCACCGCCAGAACCGTCACGTCGAGAAAATCGCTCATGCGCGGTAGTATATCAAAAAACACCGCCACCCCTTGACAGAAATGCTTGAATTCTGTAAAATGCGCCCCGTTTTCTTTGCGAGGGGCCGTTTCGGCTTCCAGAGGAGAACAGAGGACGTAAAACAAGATGAAGATCAAGAGCAAAGTCGCTGCCAAAACCGTCACCGCCAAGAAGCCCTGCACCCGCAAGGCCGCGACGCCGAAGACCGGTAAGCCTTCGGAGAAGAACGTAGTGTTCACCATCCGCGCGGACATCGGCAAGACCGTGTACCTCGCGGGCAGCTTCAACCAGTGGAGCCCCACGGGCAAGAAGATGCTGGACAAGAAGAACGACGGCGTCTACACAACCTCCGTCAAGCTGGCCCCCGGCCGCTATGAGTACAAGTTCGTGATCGACGGCATCTGGTGCGCCGATCCCGAGAACCTCGACTTCGTGCAGAACGACCATGGCACGCTCAACAGCGTGATCGTGGTCGCCTAAGGCGAACGCCTCACTGCTCGCGCCAGAAGGCGCGCCAAGCCGCGACGAATGCGTCGCGGCTTTTT
>JBJEWG010000003.1:0-23667 GCA_051884935.1 Kiritimatiellia bacterium
CCCCGCGTCCCAAATTTCTACTAACTTTTCCCAAGTTAAGCTGCGAAATACACTATCCGCCACCCCGCCGCCTGGTTTTAATAAACTCCGAACGTTTACAAAAGGCTCCGCTAACACTCCACCTGATACTTCGCACACTTCAACAACTATTCGTTGACTGAACTGTGTAACACTCGGGTTGATGCCGTCTGCTTACATAGAAGAATATAAGACAATCCCCAGTTCGTACAAGCAGTGGGAGTATAGGGGTAAGCAGCCAGTGGGCAGTACATAGTGGCCAGTACGCTTTGAGATAAAACACGCGCGGGGCTCGAAGGACCCCGCGCGCTGTCATCGAATCTCTGGATTGGGGACTCAATATGCCGTCGGCGTCACAACCGTCTGCGGAACGGTGGGCGTCACAACCGATGGCTGCACAACCGGCTGCTGAACAACTGGCTGCTGGACAACAGGTTGCTGGATAACAGGCTGCTGAACGACCGGCTGCTGAACGACGACGGGCTGGGTCACGACGGGAGTCGTCACAACCGTGGGCGTGGTCACGACCGTCGTCGCCGAATAACCTGGATAATAGTAGGCATATCCGTAGGCATCATACCACACATCGCCGTACCAGCAGCTGCGGTAGTAGGGATGCAGAGCACCACGCCGCCAGCCAACGAGGCTGCCCGGGCCGGGGCCACGATGGAAGCCAGGTCCATATCCCCAACGGTGACTCGGGCCATGCGCATGGTGATGGTGTCCGCCCGGGCGAGGGCCGGGGTGATGGAACGCCGGGCCAGGACCGTGATGGCCACCCGGACGAGGCGCGGGACGAGCCGCCGGACGCGGACCGCCGTGGCCGCCCGGACGAGGTCCACCGGGTCCGCCGGGGCCACCGCCCCTGTGATGAGGCCCCGCGAACGCCGCGGCGGCACAGCTGGCGACAAGCACCAAAACGAGTTTCTTGTTCTTCATAACACGCCTCCTTGGTTTCGTTGACACAGTGTATGGCCGTTCGGGAACGGCAATCTGACAACTCCCCCGAAAATCACATCGGGTAGTCGAGCGCCTCCGGGATCATCACCGTGGTGAGGCACTTCGCCGCACGGTCCTTCGCGAGGCGAGTTCCCGCAAGGGCCTCGTCCAGCGCATTCCGCAGCGCCGCGTAGGCGGCCTTGTCCTCCGGCGTCGCCGCGCCGAAGCCATACACCACGCCGCTGCAGATCTTCGCGGCTTCGCCCGCGACATCCGCGACGACCGTGCCGAACAGATCACTGAAGGTGTTGACGTAGCCGTCGAGCACAGGGCCGACAACCGGATGGTCCTTGCCGTTCTGCGCGAGGAACGCGATGTCCGCATGGAAGCTCGTCGCGGCCATGAGCCCGGCGAGGGCGTCCGCAAGCGGGAAGACGACGCCGTGGCGCTGCGAGGCGCCTAGCTTCCGGCCATTCGGGTCCTTGGCCGTCTTCGCGAAGTTCTGGGTCCAGGCCCACAGGCGGAGCGCGGCGGCCAGCGCGTGCGCGCCGGAGTCTGCCGGGTCCGCCGCGAGGTTCTTCGCCCACGCCTCGACCTGCGCGAGGAAGACGGGATTGGCCATCGTCTCGCTGATCTGGCGGCGCTGGACGGCCTCGGGGCCCTCATACGTCGCGTCGAGCTGCATGTCGGTCCACTTGTAGAAGAGGAAGCCGGGGCAGTCCTCGGTGATGCCGTAGCCGCCCATGAGCGTGACCGCCTGGCGCATGACGTCCGCGCCGTGCCCCGTGTTCCAGAGCTTGCAGCTCGGGCAGAGGATGTTGCAGATGGCGAGCAGGTAGACGTAGCGGACGGTGACGTCGTCGTCCGCGAGGGGGTCCTGCCCCGCCGCGAGCAGCTGAATCGCCTTCTCCATCGGCGTCTTCATGTTCTTGAGCATCTCGCGGCCGCGACCGAGCTTCGCCTTCGCCTCGTCCTGGATGAGTTCGAGGGCGTCGAAGCGGCGGGAGATGTCGAAGCCGAGCGAACTCGCCGCCTCGGCGGTGGCCCACACGTCGGCGAGGCGCTCCGTCACGTCCTCCTTCATCTGGAGGCCCTGCTGGAAGCGGGGCGAGCTCTCCTCGACGCCCACGGCGCCACGGAATCGCGTCCGCTGATAGCGGATCACGGGCTCGATCGCGCTCATCAGGGAGCCGGCGCCCATCACGCCCACGCCCACGCGCGTCTTCGAGAAGACCTGCGCGATGATCTCGCTGTGGGCGAGCTTCGGAACGACCACGCCGCCCACGACGTCGTAGCCGCCGATGATGCGAGAGGCGGGCACGACCACGTCGATGACGGGATCGCCCGTGTTCGAAAGCTGGTGCACGCACTTGAGCGTCTGCGCGCCGCGGTCGAACGTGCCCGGGTCCGTCGCCTCGACGATGATCATGCAGGACCCCTTGATGCGGTCGTCGCCGGAGTTGACCGCAACCGTCACGTAGTCCGCAATCGCGATGTTCGTGATGAAACGCCCGCGCTTCTCGACGCGGACCATCGGCTCCTCGCCGTCCTTCCACTCGGCGATCGAAATGCGTCCGCAGAGCACGCCCGTATCGACGCCAACGTAGGGGAGCGGTTCCGTGAGCGCAAAAGACCCGCGCCAGACCTTGCCGCTCTCGTTGCCGGGCGCGCAGAGCGTCATGTAGCGCGTCTTCTGCTCGGACGTGCCGAGCTCGGCGATCGGACCCATCGCCAGCGCATTCACGAACGAACTCGTCGCCGCACCATTATCCACCCATGCCGCCTCATACGTCAGCAGCGACTCGGCGAGGTTGCGGGGCCCCTCGAAGAGGCCACCGCAGTCCGCGTTCAGCGTCGCCGCCGTCACGCCGCTCGCGTCAAACGCCTCGAACATCGCGTGCTTCTCGGGCGTCCAGTCGTGGGTCTTGCGCTGGCCATCTGCGACCAACTTCGCAATCAGCCCGCGCGCCACGCTGCGGGCGCCGGCGATGGCCATCTGGATGTCGTAGCGTTCGGCGAAGCGCCACATGATCTGGCGCACTTCGTCGCCGGGCAGCATCGTCATTGTGGGACGGTCGTTCGTTTCCATCTGCTTATCCTCTTCGGGGTTGGACTGCTACTTGAGATCGGTGATCTGGGAGCCCTTGAACATCCCCATGAACGCATTGAGCTTCTTGTCGTCCATGATGCGATGCTGCTCCTCGGGCGTGAGCACGTGCTTCGGCTTTTCCTCCGCCGCAGGCGCGGCCGGCGCGGCGGCGGGTGTCGCACGAGGCGGGGGCGGAGCCGACGGCGCGGGCGCGGCGGCCGGAACCACGGGGGCCACCGGGACGGCAGGCGCGGCGGGTGGGGCCACAACGGATCCCTTCAGCGCGCGTACGGCACGCATCAGCTCCTCGATGCTCGCGACCGTGGCGATGCGGGACGCCCGAATGAGGGTCATCTCGATCAGCGTCCGCACGCTCAGCACATGCCGGAGCTTGTCTTCCATTTCGGCCAGTTGGTCGGCCACGCGGAAGATGCGCGCGGGGGGGCACATCTTCGCCTGTTCCGCCAGCGTCTTGATCTGATCCGGCGTCGCCTCGATCCCGTCCCCCGTGCCGCCCAGCGTCTGGTAGACAAGCAGGTTGCGGAAATGCCGCAGCAACTCGCCGGCGAGGCGGCGCATGTTCTTGCCAGCCGAATCGAAGGTTTCGACGGACCGCAGGATCGTCGCGGCGTCGCCTTTGAGGATTGCGCCGGCGAGGTCCTCAAGGGCCTTGCGCGAGACGAGCCCGAAAACGCCGAGCGCGTCCTCCTCGGTGATCCGCTCGCCCGTAAAGGCGATCAGTTGGTCCAGGGAACTCAGGGCGTCGCGCATACCACCCTCGGCGCCGCGAGCGATGGCGAGAAGCGCGTCCTCGTCCGCCTCGATCCCCTCCTTCCCGCAGATGTCGCGCAGGCGCCCCGCGATCTGGTGCGTCTGGATTCGCCGGAGGTCGAATCGCTGGCAGCGGGAGATGATCGTCGCGAGCATCTTGTCGCCTTCGGTCGTCGCGAAGATGAACTTCACATACGGCGGCGGCTCTTCAAGCGTCTTGAGGAGCGCGTTCCAGGCCGCGCCCGTGAGCATATGGCATTCGTCAATGATGAAGATCTTGTAGCGGGAGGCAACGGGCTTGAACTGCACCGCGTCCATGATCGGCTTGACATCTTCGACCTTGTTGTGCGAGGCCGCGTCGAGCTCGGTGACGTCGATCGACCGCCCTGCGGCGATCTGGCGGCAGTTCTCGCACGCGCCGCAGGGCTCGACGCCCTTCGGGTTCGTGCAGTTGAGCGCCTTCGCGAAGATGCGCGACAGGGTCGTCTTGCCAATGCCGCGCGGACCGATGAACAGATAGGCGTTCGCGATGCGCCCGCTTTCAAGGGCGTTGCGGAGCGTGCGCACGACGTGTTCCTGCCCCACGACGTCCTCGAACGTCATGGGACGGTACTTCAGCGGCAACGCGACATGGACGTGTTCCCTTTCCTCCATGACCCGCAGCTCCCTTACTTCTGCCCGAAGTCAGGCTCGCGCCGACCCTGGAAGCTCGTGCGCCCGCGCTTCGCCTTCTTCGCGTTCGCGGGGTGGACGAACTTCTTCTCCTTCTTGGGCTGTCCCCAGAAATGAGAACCGGGATGACGGGCCACACCCTTCTTGTTGCGCACGCCGCCGCGAATCCAGGGTGCCTGGGGAAGGCCCTTCCCCTGCTTTCCAGACTGGCGTTCCGCCGCTTCGGAGTGGAACGGCTGGTCACGGTCAATCGGCAGCTCCTTGCGGATATAACGCTCGACGGCCCGCAAAAGGCCGCGCTCCTCGGGCGCGACGAAGGAAATCGCCGTACCACTCTCGCCTGCACGAGCCGTACGCCCGATGCGGTGGACGTAGCTCTCCGTCTCGACGGGCAGCTCCATGTTGACGACGAGATCGATCTCGGGGACATCGATGCCGCGGCTCGCGATGTCCGTTGCCACCAACACCCGGGTCTTCCCCTCCTTGAACGACTTGAGGGCCCGCGTCCGCTGGTTCTGCGTCTTGTCGGAATGAATCGCCGCGACGGTGATGTCCTCCCGGCCCAGCTTCTTCTCCACGCGATCCGCCCCATGCCGGGTCCGCGCGAAGACAATCACGCGGTACCACTCGGGATGGTTCTTCAGCAAGTGGATGAGCAGGCTGTCCTTGCTGCCCTTCTCCACGAACATGCACGTCTGGTTAATGCGCTCGACCGTCGGCGTCTCGGGGGAGATCATGATCTGCACGGGATCATGCACGAGCTCGCCAGCCAGTTTGAGAATCTCGGGCGAGAGCGTCGCGGAGAAGAAGAGCGACTGGCGCAACTTGCCTGCAACGCCGTGGCCGGCGGCCCCCGCCGCGACCTTGTTCGGGGGGAGCTTCGAGATGATTCGCTTGATGTCGGGGAGAAAGCCCATGTCGAGCATGCGGTCCGCCTCGTCGAGCACGAAGAGTTCGACCTTGTCGAGGAACACCACGCCCTGCGTCATGAGGTCCATCAGGCGCCCCGGCGTGGCAATCACCGTCTCAGCGCCCCGCTGGAGAGCCTTCACCTGGGGGAACTGCGACACGCCGCCGAACACCACCGCGAACGGCAACCCCGTGTACTTCGAGTATTTCGCGACGTTCTCCGCCGTCTGCGCCGCCAGTTCGCGGGTCGGCGAAAGCACGAGCGCCCGCGGATGCCCCGCAGTGCCATCACGCGGCGCGGCGGACGGCCCGTCCCGCAGCAAACGGTCTAGAATCGGCAGCATGAAGGCGGCCGTCTTGCCCGTGCCCGTCTGCGCGCAGCCGATGAGGTCGCGGCCTTCGAGGAGGAAGGGAATCGCCTTCTCCTGGATCGGCGTCGGAACCGTGTAGCCGACTTCGCCGATCGCGTGCTGAAGGCGCACGTCGAGCTTGCCGAATACGTTCGCCTCGTAGACCGCGGGCGGCGGGTCCTTCGGCAGTTCGGGCACCTTCAGCCCCTCGTCCCGCTCGGCGAGCCCGGGATGCCGCGGGGCGCCGCCGCCACCGTGCCGCCGCTTCTTGCGACGATTGAAGAACGTCGGTTTGCCGCTGCGGAAATTCTTGCCGCCGATCGGATAATGGAATTCGCCCATGTCCTAAATGACTCCCTTGATGTATTTTTCCTTCAACGCGCGCCACAGAACCACGCAGAACGCGGAAAGCGGAATGGCGAGCAAAAGACCTAGCATGGAGTGGAACACCACGCCCCAGAAGATGAAGCTGAAGATCACGCCAGCGTAACCAAGTCCCGTCCTATCCCCCTGAATCTTCGGGGTGATGAAGTAACCGTCCAATATCTGCCCCGTCAACCAGACGAGAGCGACGAGCACGAGCCGCAACACGCTCCCGCCATCACCGAAATAGGCAATTGGCAGCGCAAGCGGCAGACAGGTGACGGAACCAAGAAACGGCACGAGATTGAGCACCCCCAGCAGAAAACCGAGGACGAAGCCGTACGGCAGATTCACGAGCGTGAAGCCGACACCGTAGAGCACGCCCTCAATCAGGCAGATCACCACCTGTCGTCGGAAGAAGTTGATCAGGATGTCGAAGAAGGCGTCAATCTGCCGTGCGATGAACCCGCTCGTCTCGACCTTGAGAAACGCCAGCTCCCGCACGTAGTCCCTCCCCGTCATCGCGGGGCGCGTGAGGAAGAACACGAAGAACACCAGCGACAGCAGCGCGGAGCCGATGCCGGAAAGCGACTTGAGGAACCCGACCCCCGCCCGCATCGCATCCGCGCCGTATTCGCTGCCGAGCATCGAAATGAGTTCCTGCGAGAACTTCGCCGGATCCATTAGCAGCATCGGCAGCAGATCGTCCGGTTTGGCTCCAAACTGCGTCAGCAGCGCCTGCGCGTTGGGATAGTTCGCGTTCACCCATTCGCTCAGGCGCGCCACGATGGTTGGCGCCGCACGGACGAGGTGCATCGCCTGATCAACGATGAAGGCCCCGCAGAACCAGCTGATGATGCCAAATGGAACCACGATGCTCGCAAACATCAGAGCCACCGCAAGCGAAGCGTTGTGGACTAGACCACGGATCCATTCGTAGTACGGCTTGAAGAGCATCGACAGGAAGATTCCCGCAATCACGGGAGTCAAGGCCGCCGAGGCGAAGCCAAGACATTTCAGAACCGCCCACCCGACGAACAGAACGAACGCAAGGACAATGGCAAAGGCCAGAACCGTCGCGCCGGCGGCGATGATCCGCCTCTGGCTAGGTGTAAAGTCAAACATATGCGTATTATAGCAAAAAACCGCCCCTCGCGGGACGGTCTTCTGCGCATTCCGGGCCTCCGCGCAACTCGTCCGTGCTAGGAATCGCGGACGCAGGCCTCAGCCCCTCCTGCCTTTAAGATTCTCTCGAATCGGCCTTATTCAGCGCTCGGACGGACCTTGCCTTCCTTGATGCGCTTCTCGATGACGGTCTTCGCAATCGAGCTCGGGACGGGCTCGTACTGCTTGAAGATCATCGTGAACGTGCCGCGGCCCTGCGTGACCGTGCGGATGGCGTTCGAGTAGCCGAACATCTCGCCCAACGGAACCGTCGCCTTGATGCTCTTCATGCCGCCACGCTCGTCCATACCCTCGACGCGACCGCGGCGCTGGTTGATGGAGCCGTTCGCGGCGCCCATGTACTGCTCCGGCACCACGACCTCAACGTCCATCATCGGTTCGAGCAGCTGCGGCTTCGCCTTGAGGAAGCCCTGCTTGAAGCACTGCATCGCGCACGTGATGAACGCGAACTCGTTCGAGTCGACTTCGTGGTACGAACCGAAGTAGACCGTCGCCTTGCAGTTCACCACCGGGAAGCCCGCGAGCGGACCGGACTCGAGCGCCTTGCGAACGCCCTTCTCGACCGCCGGAATGTACTCCGTGGGGATCACGCCGCCCTTGACCTCGTTGACGAACTCAAACTCCTTGCCGGGCTCCTGCGGTTCGAGCCTGAGGCAGACGTGGGCGTACTGGCCGCGGCCACCGGACTGCTTGACGTGCTTGTACTCGCTCTCGACCGAAGTCGTGATCGTCTCGCGATAGGCGACCTGCGGGGCGCCCACGTCGCACGCGACGTTGAATTCGCGCTTCAGCCGATCGACGATGACTTCGAGGTAGAGCTCGCCCATGCCGGCGATGATCGTCTCGGAGGTCTCCTGGTCGAACGTGACGACGAAGGTCGGGTCCTCCATCGCAAGCGCGTGGAGGGCGACGCCGAGCTTCTCGTTGTCCTGGCGGGACTGCGGCTTCACCGCGACGGAGATGACCGGCGCCGGGAAGTCGATCGATTCGAGCGTGATCGGATGATCCGGGTCGCAGAGCGTGTCGCCCGTGCGGGTCTCGGTGAGGCCAACGCACGCGACGATGTCGCCGGCGTGCGCCTCCTCCAGAGGCTCCTGCTTGGCAGCGTGCATGCGGAAGAGGCGGGAAATGCGCTGCTCCCTGTTGATCGTGGAGTCGAGCATCTCGGCGCCGAGCTTCATCGTGCCCGAGTAGACGCGCACGAAGGTGATCTTGCCGCCGGACTTCGGATCCGTCATGATCTTGAACGCGAGGCCGCAGAACGGCTCGCTGTCCTTGGGCTCGCGCTTCTGCGTCTCGTCGTCGGCGGAAACCGCCGCGCCCGCGTCGAGCGGGGACGGGAGGTAGGCGCACACGCCGTCGAGCAGCTGCTGCACGCCCTTGTCCTTGAACGCGGAGCCGCAGAACGCCGGCGTGATCGCGCGGGCGATGCAGCCCTTGCGGATCGCCGCCTTGATCTCCTCGACCGTGAGCTCCTCGCCCGCGAAGAACTTCTCCATCAGGGCGTCGTCCTGCTCGGCCGCGCTCTCGACCATCTTCTGGCGGTACTCCTTGGCCTTCTCAAGCATGTCGGCCGGAATCTCCTCCTCCGTCACCGTCTTGCCGAGGGTCTTCATGTCATAGCGGAGAGCCTTCATCGTGATGAGGTCGATGATGCCGCTGAACGTCTCGCCCGCGCCGATCGGCAGCACCATCGGGACGGGATTCGCGTTCAGCTGGCTCTTCATCTGGTCCATCACGGAATAGAAGTTGGCACCCACGCGATCCATCTTGTTGACGAACGCGATCTTCGGCACCTTGTACTTCTCGGACTGACGCCACACCTGCTCGGACTGCGGCTGCACGCCGCCAACCGCGCAGTACAGCGCGACCGCGCCGTCAAGCACGCGGAGCGAACGCTCCACCTCGGCCGTGAAGTCCACGTGTCCGGGGGTATCGATCAGGGAGAGACGATAGGCACCCCACTGCACGCACGTGGCGGCGGACTGGATCGTGATGCCGCGCTCCTGCTCCTGCACCATGAAGTCCATCGTCGCGGCGCCCTCGTGCACCTCGCCGATCTTGTAATTCTTGCCCGAATAATAGAGGATGCGCTCGGACGTCGTCGTCTTGCCGCCGTCGATGTGGGCCATGATGCCAAAGTTGCGCACATGGTCAAGCGGGAAGGGTTTTGCTGCCATTTCTGTCTACTCCTAGTGTGTTCAAAAAGATGAGTGGATAGTTTATCTTTTTTGTTAGCCGAAAAGCAAGCGGGAAATTTAGGAAAACACAGGGGTACAATCCCGCATACGAGACACAAGCCACAATTCGCCAGACTGCGCGACTCCTATCGCATCTGCCGCAACACTCCCTTGGCATCGGCGCAGCCAAGCTCAACGAGTTTCTCAATGCGGAATTTACGGAAATCGGTCGAACCTAGCCATTCCCAAAGATTCTCCGAAGGGATGATTTCAATGATCTTCCGGTTTGAATGGCGAAAGTAATTGATACTCCATCACAATCGCGGACAGGGCTTCGCCTCCACTTCTCCCTGATTGCCGACATCTGCAAGTTCGACCGCTCAACATGATTTCGCAAGAGGTCTAATAACCTAATTTCGAATCTGCTCCATATCTGGAATTTAACCGAACGCAGAGGTCGAGAGAGAGAATCCGTTGACAATGCCTTCGGATGGGGTAGGGGGCTAGTCATCGGCATAACTCGGGGCGCTCATCGGCATAACTCGGGGCGCTCATCGGCACAACTCGGGGTCGGTCATTGGGATGAGGCGGGCGCTGGTCCGCAGGAGGGGACGGTTGGACGGGGGGCGAGAGCGGCCTCCGCAAAGAATCAACCGCCGCACCAGGGCCGAAAGGCCGCCGTCGGGCACTGGCATCCGAACGAGTGCATGCCATCCTTCAAAATGGTGCGCATCTCCGGAACGAATGGTGCGCACCACAGAGGCAGATGGTGCGCACCATTTCACGCGGCGGTGCGCACCCTTTTCCATGTCGGCACGTACGGTACACTAGTAGAATAAAATCATGAAGCATCTCTTGAGGTCCCGCGCAAGAGTCGCGCGGATCTTCGTCGCGTCGAGTTGGGTGACCGCGTAGTATCTTTTCACGGTTCCCCTCGCATCGTCCTCGATGCCGAGACTGTAGGAGGCCCCTCCTGCAATCGACGGGGCGGCTTTCAGCACCTCGATCTCCATCGACCCGCCGGCTTTCTTCGGCAGCGTCGGGATGATCTCCCTCGGCTTCAGAAAAGCCGCCTCTGCCTGTTCAACCCCTTCCACCGTCGAAAGGGCGAGCGAGCCGTAGGCGGCCGCGTCATCCATCACAATCACCGCATTTCCCGAAAGTTCGAGCTCTACGGGCGTTTCCGCCGTCGGCGCGCCCGGCTCCCACCTGATGTCCGACCATCTGACTGGTTCCGGCCCCGTCACCGTGGCATGAACGGTGGTCGGCGCGTCGATCCTGCGAATCTGGATGGCGGCAAGACCGCCGCCGGCCCCATCCTGAATCGTGCCGTGCGTCAACTCAAGCGTCTTCACGGACGTCACGCCCAGCGTTTCAGGCGTCACCCGAATCTTCAGATAGTTCTTGCCATTGACCAGCTCGTCATTGACCGAATACCCGTAGGCATCCCAGGTCTCGCCGTCGGCACATTTCACCGCCTCGTCACCGTCGCCGGCCCTGAAATAGACCCAGTTTCCACCTTCGCCCTTCACCGCGAAAGGCACGGCCTTGCACGTCGTCTGGTTGGTGGCGAAATAGACATACAGTTCGTACGCCGCATAGGGAATGTCTTCGAGACGAACCTGCCATGTTCGCGGATTCGGCGGGGCCGCCAATGCCATACCATCGACGTTCCACAACGTCTCTTCAGAATTGGCACCTCCTATGTAGTTCTCTGTCAGCCTCTCATTTCCAAGATTCGTTCCCGTTTTACCCGCATACGTCTTCTGCGCCGTAATATAGGTCATGAGCGTTGTCGCCTGCCCGAGGCTATTCGTCAGATTGACAATTTTTTCAGAGGGTGCGCTATAAGTGGGGAATGATTTGTTCCAAATGGACATCCGCACGGGTAAAGCACCTGCGGGTGTCGTCGCCGAGAAGGATGGACTACTACTCCGCAGACCAACTTTAAGACTAATCACGTCCTCAGCTTTGCCATTTGGTGCCTTCACAACGGCAATTCTCGTTCCCCATTCCCTTTCGAACACGAGATAACTCGGAATTGTCTCGCCATTTTCATCTCCGATGCCGAAGCGGTAGGAGGCGCCTCCTACGGTAAGAGGAGCCTCCTTCAGCATCGAAATATTCGCCGATATGCCCACGCCCGCCTCGTCCAGTTTCGCGGAGATGTCGGCGGACGGCTTCAGGAAAGTCAGATTCGACTTCCCCGTACCTTCCTCGGCCTGGATAAACAGTGCGTAATATTTTGCCTCACCATCCATCAGAATAGAATCGTTCCCAGATATTTTTAGATAGACAGGTGTTTTCTCCGTCGGGGGATTCGTTTCCGTCGTGTATGCCGAATCCGAATACCATTTGACCGTGGACCACTTCGCCACTCCCGTCACCTGAGCATGGACGGGTAGATCAGAAGTTTTCTCCGGATAAACCATCATCCGGGATGAAGCGCTAATCTTCGCCAGTTCATTCTCCGTTAGGGCACGTTGGTAAACCCGCCAGTCGGAAACGAAAACCCCGACGCCCGCTTGCAAGCCAGAATACTTGGTCCCCGTGGAATGCTCCGTCCCCACATGACTAGCGCCGAGTCTAAAGTGCACGCCGTCAAAGGACGTGAAATCGACCGTACTCGTCCACAAGATAACGCCATCGACGGCAATCTCCACCCGACTTTCGGACGGGTGGGCAATCACAGCATATGTATGATACTGTGATGTAGCGGCCGGTATCTTCAACGGCTTGAACTCGGTCTTCGATACACTTCCTTTGTACTGTCGCTGTGAAATGCCAACTAGATCCTTCCCCTTTGCGATGAAAGCAAAGGTCTTCACAGTCGTCTTATTCGCCTGACCCAAACTCCAAATCACGCCCTCATCAAGATTCGGAACCTTACAGCGTGTCACAATCGTCCAGTCTCCATCCCCCAGCGAAAGAGTGTCCGTATAAGGGCTGATTGTTGCAGTCAACTTGAGCGCGTATTCGTCTGAAGCGGAAGAACAACCTGATACACAATCAGAAGCCGACACCGTCCACCCTTGCCACTGGGGGTTACTTGTTCCCAAGGGTGCGTCACTCTTATTGTACTTGCACCAATGCGTCGGCGTTCCACCGAGCTCATCCGTCTCGGCGATGGCCCATACTGAAAACCCACACAGGATGGTCCAAAAGACCAGAAACAACTTGGCAGCTTTCATGGCTAAATTCTCCCTTGATACGACACTTCTAACAAACTACAGTCGAAGTATACCACCTTGTTCCCAAATCGTCTAGGGTCGCCGTCTCCACTGAAATAGGAGGGGAGTGAGGCGAATCCTTCAGAAGAGCCTCCCCAAACGAGACCAGTTCCGTCTTTCCGACAAAACAAAACTGCGGCACGGCTGGGTACCGCACCGCAGTCTCGCGTTTATCTCGCCTTGGCGAATCAGGCGATCGGGCCGAGCGGCGCGCAGAGCGTCGCCTTGGCCTGGTCCTTCGCCTTGACCGCGTCCGCGAGGCCGCGCCAGGGCTTGCCCGGCAGCGCCCACTCGTTGTCGCCATAGGTCGGCATCGGGACGTCGCCTTCCTTCTCGAAGTCCGCCGGGGTCGGCGTACACGCGAAGTTATACCAGGGGCTCTTCTCGTTCGAGATGAGCTGGTTCATCGCGACCATCTGGCCCGTGTAGGCGGAGATGCGAATCATGATGCCGCAGGCCGTGGACATCGCGCAGGCCTCGCCCTCGTTGCAGTACGGGCCCTTCCCGAGGATGGACTTGATGAGGTCCATGTGCTCGACCACATAGGGGTTGAGGTCGAGGAAGTCGCCCTCAAGCGCCATCTTCTTGCCGTCCGCCGTCCGCGCGGAGGTTCCCGTGAGGATGGCCTTGTCGGTGCGGAAGAACTCGCTCACGTTGTTCGCGCAGGCGTTGACCTGACGGCACATCGAGTGGATGTGCACGCCGTCGCCGTAGTCGAAGTCGCCCGAGAACCCGTCGTACTGGTTGCCGGAGACGCGGCGCGCGCGCGTGCCGATCGCGACCACGGTCTTCGGATAGCGCCCGAGGAACCAGTTCGCCACGTCGATGTTGTGGACGTGCTGCTCGCAGATGTGGTCGCCAGAGAGCTCCGTGAAGTTCAGCCAGTTCTTGCAGAGGTAGGAGGCGTTGCTCTCGTTCGCGTCGCGGTTCTTCACCCACGGCACGTCGCCGTTCCAGTAGACCGCGCCGCCGAGGATCGTGCCGAGCTTACCCTCGTCGAGCGCCTTCTTGACGAGCAGATAGCCGCGCTGATGACGGCGCTGCGTGCCGCACACGATGGAGAGCTTCTTCTCGCCCGCGAGCTTCGAGGCCGCGATCATCTCGCGCACACCGGGCGCGTCCACCGCGACGCCCTTCTCGGCGAACACGTGCTTGCCGTGCTGGACGGCGAACATCGTGTGGCGAGGACGAAAGTTGAGCGGAGTCGTGAGGATGACGACATCCACGTCCGGACGGTCGATCGCCTGCTTGTAGCCGTTCGCGCCGCCGAAGGCGTTCTCCTTCTTCGCGCCGAACTTCTCGGCCACGGCCTGCGCCTTGTCGAGGAAGAAGTCCGCGAACGCCACGGGCTGCACCTTCACGTTGATGCCCTGCTTGCGGAGCTCAGCCGCCGCCTGGATCATGTTGCCCAGCGCGCCCATGCGGTAGAAGTCCTGCTCGTTGGCGGGCTTGTAGCCACCGCCCACGCCACGACCGCCGCAGCCCACGACCGCCACGCGGATCACGCGCTCGTCGCCCTGCGCCATCGCCGGCATCGCCGCCATCGCAGCGGCGAGCCCACTCGTCTTGATGAAGTCTTTACGCGTCATTTGTTCTCTTTACTCCTTTGTTCCCCATATTGTGAAATCTTGCGGGCGCCGGAGGGCGCCCCCCTCGTCAGGCCTGCTCCCACTGTTCGCGGAGCATCCGGCACATGCCGGCGAGCGTGGCCTGCTTCTCCTCGTTGCTCGGCCAGATCGGCTTGTTCTTCGCGTCGCGGCCCTTCTCGACGAAGCCCGCCTCCACGGAGACCGCACCGCGGTAGCCGAGGAACTTGAGGCCCTTGAAGCCATCGACGTAGTTGTCGGCCTCGCCGTCCGAGCCCGGAATCTTCCGGCGCCTGAGGGAGGCGATGTGCACGTGGGTGAGCAGCTTGCCCGCCGAGACGAAGGCTCCGAAGAAGTTCGGCTCCTCCTTCGACATATGCCAGAAGTCGCCCATCACGGAGCAGCCCGCGCCGATCTCCTGCGCCATGCGCGCACCGTCGGAGACCTGACGGAGGAACGGCGTCTCGTGGCGCTGCAGCGGCTCAAGGACGATCGAGGTGCCGCACGCCGCGGCCTTCGCGGCGAGGCGCTTGCCGGTGTTGGTGACGAAGTCCTCGCGGAGCTCCTTCAGCCCCATCTCGGGATTGCCGCGCGCGGGGCAGATGATGAGGCCCACGCTCTTCATCTCGCCGAGGAGCTCGAGCACGGGCATGAACTTCTCGACCTCGGCGTCGTTCTTCGCCTTGTCGAGACGGTCGAACTGCGACGGGCCGCACGCCGTCGCGAGGAAGAGCCTGCGCGTCTTCAGGGACTCGGCGACCTGAAGGCCCTTCGTGCGCAGCCAGTCGATTCCGGACGGGATCTCGACGGCCTGATAGCCGTTCTTCTCAAGGAAGTCGAGCTTGGCGTTCACGTCGTCCTGAACCGGGATGAGCCCCCACTGCAGGCAGAGGTTCAGCTGCGCCGGCTGCGCGGGAGGCGTCAGCTTCGGCATCGCGCCGCCACAGCACTCCGCGCCCTTGGCCGGAATCGCGGCGGCCAGACCCGCGACGGCACCCGCCGCCAGAAACTCACGTCTATTCATTCAGTCTCCTCTTGGTAGTTTCAACGACGTTAGTTTAGCGGAAATCCGCAGATCGCGCAAGGTCCCGTGATGCATTTACCGACCCATCGTCTGGCGCGCGGGAGGTGTCTTGCCGATGCGGGCGAGCGCGCTCTTCAGATCGCTCCAGATCTGACGCTTCGCCTTGGCGAGCCCGGCGGCGTCGCCGCCGAAGTAGGAGAGAATGCGCGCGGGGGAATAGGTGACGATGGTCGGCACGTCGTGGACCTGCGTCCACAGCCCCAGCGCCGCACGCTGCCCCGGCGCGAAGATGCGGAACGCATCGCTGCCGCCCAACACCACATAGACGCGCGCCGGCGGCCTGCTCTTCAGCGCCTCCTCCGCCTCAACCACCCGCACCTGACCCATCGCATACCCCATCGCCGCCACCATCCTCCCCAGAAGCTCCGCCGCCGCGCCCTGCGGCAGCTGCGCCACGATGAAGACGAAGTCGGGAACCGAAGACCGGGAATCCGGCTTTGCGGACTGAGGCGCCACAGACGGCGGAGGACGCGGAATGGAAGGCGCGGGCTTAGCGGCCGGACGCTGGGCGACGGCGGCCGCAGCTGCGGCCACGGGCGCCGGGCGCTGAGCGGCGGCGGGACACGTCGGCATCAAGAGCGCACGGTCACATTCGACCGTGCGCGTGCCGAGCTCGCGCTCCAGCTCCAACGCCTCTTCAAAGGCTGTCAGGACTTCGTCCAGCGACTCCATCGCGTTCGGCCCGGGCGCAGAACCCCTACTGGGCCTTGTACCCGTACGGGTTCTGCGACTGCCAGCGCCAGAGGTCCTCGCACATCTTCTCGATGCCGCGCTCGGCCCGCCAGTTGAGCTCCTTCGCGGCGCGTGCGGGATCGGCCCAGCACTCGGCGATGTCGCCCGGGCGACGCGGCTTGATGACGTAGGGCACCTTCCTGCCGCTCGCTGCCTCGAAGGCCTTGACGATCTGCAGCACGGAGTAGCCGTTGCCCGTGCCGAGGTTGTACACCTGGAAGCCGGGCTTCTCGGCGAGCTTCTCGATCGCGCGCAGATGGCCGATCGCGAGGTCCACCACGTGGATGTAGTCGCGGATGCCCGTTCCGTCCGGCGTGGGATAGTCGTTGCCGAACACGCTGAGCTCCTTCAGGCGCCCCACCGCGACCTGCGCCACGTAGGGCAGCAGGTTGTTGGGGATGCCGGCGGGGTCCTCGCCGATCCGGCCGCTTTCGTGGGCGCCGATCGGGTTGAAGTAGCGGAGGATGATCGTGTTCCAGGCGGGGTCGGCCTTCTGCACGTCGCGGAAGACCTGCTCCATCATGAGCTTCGTCCAGCCGTAGGGGTTCGTGCAGCCGGGCGTGGGGAAGTCCTCGCGGATCGGCACGCTCTGCGGCTGGCCGTACACGGTCGCGGAGCTCGAGAACACGATGTTCTTGCAGTCGTGCGCCGCGAGCACCTTGAGGAGCGTGAAGGTTCCGCCCAGGTTGTTGTTGTAGTACTTGAGCGGAATCTGCGTGGACTCGCCAACCGCCTTGAGCGCGGCGAAGTGGATCGTCGCGTCGAAGGGCTTCTCCGCCGCCACGACCCTCTCCAGCGCCGCCTCGTCGCGGATGTCGATGTTGTAGAACGTGGCGGCCCTGCCGCCCGCGAGCTCCGCCACGCGCTTCAGCGACTCCTCGGAGGAGTTACAGAGGTTGTCCACCACCACGACGTCGTGCCCCGCCTTCAGCAGTTCCAGCATCGTGTGCGAGCCGATGTAGCCGGCGCCGCCAGTCACAAGAATCTTCATCTCACCCTGCCCTCAGCCCGGGACGCCGGGACTACTTCGTGGAGACGCGGTCGTTGTAGTCGCCCGTCTCGGTGTTGATGCGCACCGTGTCGCCCTCGTTGATGAAGAGCGGCACCGCGCACACGTAGCCGCCCTCCACCGTCGCCGGCTTCGTGACCTTGCCGGAGGCCGTGTTGCCCTTCACGCCGGGCTCGACCTTGATGACCTTGCGCTCGACGAGCTGCGGCAGCTGCACGCCGATCACGCGGTCGTTGAAGAAGAGCGCCTTCACTTCCATCTCGTCCATCAGGAAGTACTTCTTGTCGCCCATCACGTCCGGGGTGACGCGAATCTCCTCGAAGTTCTCGTCCGTGAACACGAAGGCCGTGCCGTCATCATATGAGAACGTCACGCTGCGCTGGACGAGCTCCGGCTTCTCGAACTTGTCGCCCGAGCGGTAGCTGCGGGTGATGTTGCCGCCCGAGATGAGGTTGTGCAGCGTGCAGTTGTAGATTGCCTGCCCCTTGCCCGGCTTCGAAAAGTCGAACACCGTGATTTCGTAGGGTTCGCCGTCGATCAACAGCTTCACGCCCTTGTGCAGTTCACCCGCTCCGATTACTTCAGCCATGTCAGTGCTCCTGGTCTTTCTGTTTTTTGTTGTCTTCCGGAACAGGCTTCACGCCAATATCCGTCAAACGCATTGAAATGATACGTGAAATGCCCTTCTCCTGCTGGCTCACGCCGTACACGAGGTCCGAGCCCGCGATCGTGTGCTGGTTGTGCGTGATGATGAGGAACTGGCTGCGGTCGAGGAACTCCTTGAGGGCGTCCACGAAGCGGCCGATGTTCGCGTCGTCGAGGGCGGCGTCCAGCTCGTCCAGCATGCAGAACGGGGCCGGCTTGATCATGAAGATCGCGAAGAGCAGCGCGACGGCCGTCATCGTACGCTCGCCGCCGGAAAGCAGCGTGACGCTCTGCGGGCGCTTGCCGGGCGGGCGTGCGATGATGTCGATGCCGCACTCCAGCGGGTCCTCGGCGTTCTCCAGCAGCACGAGGCGCGCCTCGCCGCCGTTGAAGAGCTTCGCGAACATCCGCTGGAAGTTCTCGTTCGCCTGCTTGAACGTGCTGCGGAACATCTCGCCGCTCGTCTCGTTCAGGTTCGTGATGAGCGCGAGGATCTGCTCCTTCGCCGCGAGAAGGTCCGCCTCCTGCTCCTTCTCCTTCGTGTAGCGCTCCTCAAGCTCGCGGAACTCCTCGATGGCGACCATGTTGACGGGCCCCAGCGCGGCGATCTGCGCGGTGAGCGCGTTCACGCGGCTTTCGAGCACCTCGTTCGGCGGCGGCTCGGCCCCCTTCCAGTCCGGGTCCGGCTCGCGCAGAACCGCCTGCGCGTCGAGCCCGTACTCCTGGTTCAGGTGGTCGTACACGTTCTGGCGGCGCATCGTCGCCTCGGTGGCGGCGACTTCGAGCTTGCCCATGAACGCGCGGGCCTTGTCGAGCTCGGCGCGCTTCGCGCCCACGCCGCCCTCGCTCTGGGCGAGCCTGGCCTGAAGCTCGCCGCGCTCGATGCGCGCCTCCTCGACCTGCCCGTGGATGTCGATCGCGCCCTGCTTCAGGTCGTCGAGGGACCCCATCAGCTCCGCCGTCTCGTCGCGCAGGCGCTGGATGGAATCCTCGTAGCCGCGGATTCCGGCCTCGCGCCCCGCGATCATCCGCTGCAGTTCCCCGCGCCGCCGCTCGGCGTCCGCGTTCTGCTGCGCGGTGAGCTGAAGCTCGTTCTCCATCTGCGCGGCGGCGATGCGCCGCTCCGTGAGGCGGCGGCTCTCCTCGCCATGCGCGAGTTCGAGGTCCTGAAGCTCGTTCTGCTGCCGCGCCGTGCGGTCCATCAGCGCGTCGCGCCGCGCGACCGCCTCCTCAAGGGCCGCGACGAGCTCGGCGCGCCGCGCGTCGTCGCCGGCGTTCGCCGCCTGCACCTCCGCGAGGGCCGCCGTCACGCGGGCGAGACGCTCCCGCCCCGCATCCACGTCGCGCGCCAGGCCCGCGCACTCGCCCTCGGCCTGCGCCGCCACGCGCCGCGCGTTCGACAGCGCCGCCGCCGCCGCCCGCGCCTGCTCGGCAAGGGCCGCCCCGCGCTCCGCGCCCGTCGCGAGCGTCTGGCGCCCCGCCTCGATCCGCGCCCGCAGCGCGTCGAGGGACGCCGTCGTCTCGCTGATCAGCATCTTGCGGCTGAGCGGCGAAGCCGCCGCCGTGCCCGGCAGCCAGGCCTCGGCCGTCCCGCGGCTGACCAACAGGCCGTCCTTCGACACGATCCGGATGCCCGCCGCCTCCGCGCGCGCGGAATTCTGGAAAAGCTGGTCCGTGGACTTCGCGACGTAGACGTCGCCCAGCAGCATCTCCGCCGCCGCCTTGAAGTCGTCGGCGACGGTCACCACGTCCAGCAGGCGCGGCAGACCGATCTCCACCGCCGGACGCGGCGCCTCCGCGGGCGCCGCCATCACGAGGCGCGCGCTACCGCCGTTCTGGGCGAGAAGCGCCTTCACCGCCACCTGCGCGGACGCGGCGTCCGCCACCACGACGGCGTCGAGCCAGGCCCGCAGGGCCACCTCCAGCGCCACGCGGTAGTCGGCCGGCGCGTCGAAGCGGTCCGCGAGCGAGCCGAGCACCGTCCCCTCGGGCAGCCCCAGCGAGCCATCCAGCAATCTCTGGGCGCCGGCGGCGAACGCATCGCCTGCGGACTTCGCGTCGTTCAGCAGGTCGAGCTGCGCCTCCTTCGCCGCGGCCTCGGCCTGCATCTGCCCGAAGTTCGCCCGCAGGTCCTCAAGCTCGGCGGCCAGCGCGGCGCGCTGCTCCTCGGCGCTCTCGCTGGCGGCGGCCGCGTCGGACTCCGCCGCGCGCGCCTCTTCGAGGCGGGCCGTCACCTCGGCGAGCGCCGCCTCGGCCGCCGTCGCGCTCTCGCGCAGCTGCGCCTCCTCCGAGACAAGCCGCTCGCGCGCGATGATCTGCTCGCGGGCTTGTTCGTCGAGGCGGGCGATCGCGTCGCGCGTCTCGTTCGCGCGGCGGTCGCACATCACGCTCTCGGAACGCCCGTCCTGAAGCTCCTGCCTGAGGCCGTCGATCCGCCCCGACGACTCGCGGAAGGCGTTCTCGGCCTCCTCAAGCGCGGCCCGCGCGGACTCCAGCCCCTCCTCCAGCAGCGTGGTCTTCTGCGCGAGGCTCTCGGTCTGCATCCCGATCTCCTCAAGCTGCTGGCGGGTCAGGTGAATCTCGCGCCCGTCCCGGTCGCTCCACGCCTTGTACTCGGCGATGCGCTGCTCGTTGACGCCGATGACCTCGCGCGCCCGGGCGTAGGCGCTCTCGGCCTGGGCCTGCTGGGCCTGCAACGCGGCGAGACGCTCTTCGAGCTGGTGCATGTCCGCGTGTATCTGCTGGCTCGCGCTCTCGGCGGCGTTCACCGCGACCGTCGCCTCCTGGATCGTCTGCTCGGTCTGGCGCTGGTTCTGCGCGTTCATTTCGAGCGCGAGGTTGAACGCCTGGATCTTGCCCTTGGAGACGTAGATGTCGAGCCCGCGCAGCTCGTCGCGTAGCTCCTTGAACTTCTCGGCCTTGCCCACCTGACGCTGCAGCGAACCGATCTGCCGCTTCATCTCGCGCAGCACGTCCGCCTCGCGCAGGAGGTTCTGCTCGGTCTGCTCGATCTTGCGCAGCGCCTCCTTGCGGTCCGCCTTGAACTTCGTGATGCCGGCCGCCTCCTCGAACACCGCGCGCCGGTCCTCGGGCTTGGATGAGAGGATCTGGTCGATCTGCCCCTGCGCCATCACGGAATAGGACGTCGTGCCGATGCCGGTGCCCATGAAGAGGCGCTTGATGTCCTTGAGCCCGCTGCGGGCCTTGTTGATGAAATACTCGCCGGAGCCGTCGCGGTACACGCGGCGGGTCACCGTCACCTCGTGGTATTCGGTGCCCAGCTCCTTCTCGCAGTCCGCGAAGGTGATCGAGACCTCCGCCATGCCGAGCGGCTTGCGCGTGTCCGTGCCGTTGAACACCACGTCCACGAGCTTCGAGCAGCGGATGGCCGTCGGACGCTGCTCGCCCAGCACCCAGCGGATGGCATCGGAGACGTTCGACTTGCCGCACCCGTTGGGGCCGACAATGGCGATCATGCCCGGCTCGAATGTGAGGCGGGTCTTGTCCGCGAAGGACTTGAATCCGATGATGTCCAGCTGCTTGAGGTACACGGTCCCTGAAGGTCTCCTGGCGGCGATACGCTCTTCTCCGCCGTTTGAGGAACGTATTCTACCAAAAAACGCCCCCTCGCGCAATCTCCGCCGAGCCACCGCCGACAGCCCGCTTATATAATATGTCACGCGCGCGCGAGGGAACCGAGGCGAGAGAACATGACGCGCCCATGGGACGTGGCCGGATGCCGCCGAGAGGTGCCCGCCTCCCGCCGACACCACGTCATACCACTACCGACGGAAGATGCGCCCTCCTAGGCGATTTTGAATTCCACTCGGCAGTAGAATTTTATCCGCTCGGCAGTGGAATTTCTTCCACTGCCGAGTAAACTTCGTTCCCTCCTAGGCGAGACCGCTTTCCCTCCTAGGTGAACACGCTTTCCCTCCTAGACCAAACCCCTTCCCCTCCCGGCGGCGGGTTATGGCAGGCGGCCCATCCAGATGTAGTCGATGCGCACCGTGCCCGTAACCGGCGTGCCATCCGCCGAAAACGCCAGTTTGAACTGCTTTGCGCTGCCGATGCACGGTATCGGCACCGTGTAGACCCGATCCTCGACGTCCTGCGGCACCACGTCGAAGGCGACGCTGTTCGCCTCGCGCCATGCGGGCTGTCCGGCCGTCTGCCACCAAACACGCATTCGCTTCGACGTCGTGTGGTTCTGCAACTTGATGCGGACGGCATTCGCCAGCTCGTCGGTGAACGCCACGCCAAGGTCGCGGTCGTCCGGCGAGACGACGCACGCCACGCCGCTTTCCTTCACGGCGATCACGTAGTAGTCACCGCAGACGAGCCGCACGGGGAACGACTCGGAGTCCCAGAAGGCGATCTTGCCGCGCAGGAACTCGTAATCCGTGCCCGTCCCCTCCGCGCGCCATCCCTGCGAATCGAGGTTCCTCGCGAAGTTCCACGCGCCGAACGTGCGCGCGCCGGCCGGCAGCACGTGCACGGCGGTGTGCGCCGCGCGCCAGAGCGTGCCGTTGTCCGCCGTCACGTTCACGCGGTAGTCCCCCTCGCCCGGGAACGTGGCCTTCGTGCGGGCGCGGTCGCCCCGCGCGAACGCGACGCCCGCCGGGCCCTCGATCTGCTCCCAGGCGACCCGCGCCGCCATATCGTCGATCTTCGCCGACAGCACCGCCTCGGGGCGGTCCGTCCACACCTCGCCGCACACCGCCACCGCCGGGGGATCGCCGTAGGGGAAGGCCGCGTCCAGATCCTCCGCGAAATCGAACGCGCGGTTCCCGGAGAGGATCCAGTCGTTCGTCGTGCGCGTCTCGTTCACGTAGAACGACACGCCCGGCACGAGCACGTAGCCGTTCCCCTCGATGCGCCCGTTCGAGCACGCGACCTCGGGCGGCGTATCCGGCGATCCCCACACCTGGATCTCCGCCGGACCGTTCTTGTACGACCAGTTGTTGCGGTCGAACTTGCAGCCGCGGATCTGCACGTTGCGCGCCTGCGGGCTGCGCAGCCCCAGCACCTCGATCGCCGCGCCCGCGTTGTTGCGGAACGTGCAGCGGTCCACGAGGCAGTTCTCGCCCTGCGCCTCGAAGTCGATGCCGCCCTGATCCGGCGAACCGGAGTCCGGCTGGTTCAGGAAGTGGCACCCACGCATCACCCACCCGTCGTTCCCCGCGAGCATGATGCCCATCGTCCCCGCCGCCGCGTGCCACCCCGAGGCGTCGAACACGCAGCCTGTGATCCACGACCGGCTTGCGCAGTTGTACGGATGCGGCGAGGTGTTGTGGGCGTAGTTGTCGTGGCAGAACATCCGGTTCACGAACGTCTCCGTGCCCACCACGCTGAACCCGCTCGAACACTGGTACGACTCGCAGTCGCGCAGCACCACGTGGTTCGCGCGATGCCCCAGCACCGCGATGCCGCAGGACCACGCGCCGCCCGCCGGCCCCGGCTCGTCCCGCCACTCGGGGATGCCGTGCGAGTTGGATCGGTAGGTGCCCTCCACGTGGTGCGCGAGGCACCGCTCCACGAGCACGTGGCCGCTCGCCGGGGACGCGCACGCCACCGCGATGCCCGCCCCCGCGTTGCACACGATGAGGTCCCGCACCACGAGATGCGCCGCATCCGCCACGAAGACGCAGCGGTCGTTGATGTGACGCCGCCGGCGGATCTGGGGGCGCATCCCCTCGCCGTACGCGCCGATCTCCGCCCAGTTCTCCGCCGTCCCCGCCGCCGCCTTGAGGTACAGCTCCCCGGTGAACACGCTGCCGCGCTTCAGCAGCAGGCGCTCGCCCGGTCCCAGCGTGAGGCCCGCCGCGCGCGCGAAGGTCCGCCACGCCGTCTGCGGCGTGAGGCCGTCCCGCGCGTCGTCGCCCCCCTCGGCGTCTACGTGGTA
>JBJEWG010000004.1:0-4683 GCA_051884935.1 Kiritimatiellia bacterium
TGCGGAGGTCGGCCTTGTCGGCCTCGGCGCGAACGGAGTAGGAGTTCATCGAACCGATATACTGTCCGTCGAGCGTCCACTTCAGCCAGTCGCAGATCTTCCAGGTGCCGCCAGCCGTGAACGTCCAGCGTGGCAGACGGGAGACGGGATGCGTCTCGGGGTTGGTCCAGGTGCCGCCCCCGAAAAAGCCGAGGTCGTCGGTGGGACGCCAGTGGGCGGAGAGCTCCACGCCCGTGGCGCGTAGATTGCCCGAATTGATGTAGCTGGTGGCAGTCTTGTCGATCCGGTCGGAGACTTCGCTGTGGAAAAGGGACAGCAGCACATCAGTCTGCTCGTCGATCTTGAACTTCGTGCCGCCCGAGACGTAGTCCATCACCTCGGCGCCGAGCGTCCGCTTCGCGAAGTCGTTCGCGACGGCGCGCGTGTAGATGCCCGGATAGTGCACGCCGCGCGAGCCGTTCACGAAGAACGAGACCTGCTCGCGGTAGTCGAGCGTCACCGCCGCGCTGGGCGCCCACTCGTCGTCGTAGAGGTCGTGGAAGTAGTAGCGCGCGCCGGCGGCGGGCGTGAGCGTCCAGTCCTCGCCGAGGTGGAAATCGTACCACGCGCCCACGTAGGGGGCCACGGTGACGAAGCGCCCCGCGTAGCCGAAGACGCGCCGGTTGTCGGAGAGGCGATTGTTCGCGGTGTGCCCGCCCGCGTCCTCAACGTCCACGGAGCCCGTCAGCCAGAGCTCCTCCCAGACGTTCCAGTCGTAGCGGTTGCGCACGCCCCAGTTGAGCCAGGTCGTATCCGCGTAGCCGGCGGGGGACATCAGGTTCCCGTCCGTCAGGTGGTCCTTCTTCCACTCGATGGCCCCGTGCTCGAAGTAGACCATCGAGTAGCCCTTCAGGTAGTCGCGGTCGGTGTCGAAGCGCAGCGTGTAGAGGTCCGTCGCCAGGTCGAAGCGGTCGTGGACGGGGCGCACGCCGTGCTTCACGCCCGGATCCTCCACCCAGCTCTCCGTGCGCTGGTAGACGAACGAGAGGCGCTCCGTCTCGGAGAGGTCGGCCCCCACGCGCCCGAATGCGTTCTTCATCTCGGCGGAACCGTGCGGGCGGGCGCCCTCGGAATACTTGTAGGCCACGCCGGCGGCGGCATCGACGGGACCCTCCTTCGCGGCGGCCGAGAGCGAGCCGAGCAGCGTGTTGAAGCGCCCGTAGGCGACGTCCACCTCGGCCTCCTGACCCTGCGCCGTCCGGCGCCGCGTCTCCACGTCAACGGCGGCGAACGTGCCCGGGTAGTGGCCCGGCTGGGGATTCTTGTGGACCGTCACGGCGTTCGCGAAGTCCACGGGCACGGAGTCCATCAGCGGGTGGCCCCACACGCCGGACTCCCTCGGCGCGCCGTCCACATACGTCCTCACCTCGCCGCCGGGGCGCCCCGTGCCGACGCCGCGCACGTAGACGCTGCCGCCCTGCGCGCCGCCGTAGCTCCCCACGGGCGAGTAGCGCGAGATCGTCACGCCCGGCACCTGCCGCAGCGCGGTCTGGAGGTCCTGCGCGTTGAGCGCCGCCAGCTGCGCGCGCCCGATCGTCACGGTTTCGGCGCCGTCCTTCGAGACGGCCTCCTCGTGCGTGATGGGCGTGGCGGTCACCACGACGACGAGATTGGTTTCCGGCTCCGTCGCCGTCTGGGCGAGGAGCGAACAGGCGGCGGCCGCCGCCAGCGTGCAGAGTCTGGTCTTCATGCGCCGGATGATACCAAACCCGCCGCGCCGCCGTGTAAAGTGGATGTAAATTGTGAACCGGAAATGCTAGACTACCCCGCGCCATGAACAAGGACCTCTTCATCTACTTCCTCCTCCTGCTCGTGCCGCTCTGCGTGCTGCCGTTCGCGGTGCACCGCCTGCTGGCGACGGAACTGGCCCGCGGCCGCACCGTGGGGCGGGCCTACCTCACCGCCGAGGCGCGGCACCTCGTGGGCGACATGGCCATGGCGTACCGCGATTGGCCCCGCGCGGAACTTGCCGCCTGCCCCGTGCTCGTCGAGGTCGTCGATGAGCATGGCCTCACCGTCAGGGGCCACCGCCCCTTCCCCGACGACGACCGCTGCTTCGGCGAGGCCCCTCTCGGCCTGCTGCGCCCCGGGAGCTCCGTGCGCGTGGCCTGGCCCGGCGCGCGCGGCCTCGGCGCCGTGCGCAGACGGGAGATGTTCCTGATGGAGCTCGCCGCCTTCGGCCTCTGCGGATTCTTCATCCTTCTCGGGAGCGGGCTCATCATCCGCGCCATTCTGCGCGCGCGGCGCGACGCCCGCCGCCAGCTCGACTTCGTGGCGGACTTCACGCACCGGCTCAAGACGCCCCTCACCTCGATCTCCCTCTGCGCGGAGCTCGCGCGCGCGGGGCGCCTCACCGACGCCCGCAGGCAGGAATCCGTCGAGACCATCATCGGCGAGGCCGCGAAGCTCGACGCGCTCGTCGATGAGGTGCTCGCCCACGTGAAGACGGTCCGCCATGGCTGAGATTCTCTTCGCGGAGGACGACGCGGACGTCCGCAAGTGGGTGGCCATCGCCCTGGAGACGGAGGGCCACGCCGTCCGCACCGCCCCCGACGGCGCCGCCGCCCTGGCCGCCTACGCCGCGCACCGTCCGGACCTTCTCATGCTCGACGTGATGATGCCCCGCCGCGACGGGCTCTCCGTCTGCGCCGAGATCCGCCGCGCCGACCCCGCCCTTCCCATCCTCATGCTCTCCGCACGCAATACGGAGAAGGACAAGGTGAGGGGCCTCGGCGCCGGCGCGGACGACTATCTCACGAAGCCCTTCGGCCTGGAGGAGCTCTTCGCGCGCATCGCCGCCCTCCTCCGCCGCGCGAGCCTCATCCCGCCGTCGCGCCACACGTCCTTCAAAATCGGCGCCCACGTCGTTGACGGCGCCCGGCTCGCCGTCGTCGCGCCCGACGGCACGGCAACGCCCCTCGCCGCGCGCGAGTACGAGCTGCTCAGGCTCCTTGCCGCGCATCCCGGCGAAGTCCTCCGCCGGGACCGCCTGCTCGACGAAATCTGGGGCGTCACCTTCTACGGCAACACGCGGACGCTCGACCAGCACGTCGCCCTCATCCGGCGGAAGCTGGGGGCGGACGCCGCCCGCATCGAGACCGTCCGCAACGTCGGCTATCGCCTCGCGCCCTAGAACGTGGCGCGCAGCCCGATCTCGAAGGTGCGCGGCTCGCCCGCAAGGCACTCGTAGTAGTGGCGGGCGCTCTCGAAGTACTTCTCGCCGAAGAGGTTCCGCACGCCGAACGTGAGAATCCAGTTCTCGCCGCCGCCGAACTTCGAGAGCGGCATCGAGACGTTGACGTCGAAGACGTGCGACGGGTCGAAGCGCAGGTTCCGGTTCACGTAGGCCCCGCGCATCGTGGCGTAGTTCATCGAGCGGAAGCGGTACCCGCACCCAACCACCACGTCCTCAAGCGAGCCCCAGGTGAAGCGGTAGGACGTGTTGAGCGAGAGCGTGTGGGCGGGGTAGCGCTCGAAGTCGCGGCCCTTGGCGCCGGGGGAGATGTTGCGGTCCGTGTAGCTGTTGAAGCCGTACATGCCGAGCACCGTCCAGTTCCGCGTGACGTCGCCCGAGACGGAGAGCTCCACGCCGCGCGAGGTGTTGCGCCCCTCGTAGGTGTAGAAGCCCGTCGCGGCGTCGGCCTCGGGCACGTTCTCCTGCTCGATGCGGTAGGTGGAGAGCGTGAACCAGAGGTTGTCGCCGGGGCGCACGCGCACGCCGCCCTCGTACTGCGTGGCGCGCCAGGGCGACGTCGGCGTCGAGCCGTCCGCGTTGCGCAGGCCCAGCATCGGCGTGCGCGTCTGCGAGATGTTGCCGAAGAAGACGAGGTAGTCCACGGGACGGATCGTCAGGCCGCCGCGCGGCGAGACGGCATCCGCCGTCTGGTGGGCGTACCGCACGCCGGTGTCGGCGGTGTAGGCCTCCTGCTCGAAGTGGTCGTAGCGGACGCCGCCGAGCAGCGTGAACCAGCGCCAGGAGACGGAGTCCTGCACCAGCAGCCCGTAGCGCGACGTGGGCGTGCCGAAGCCGCCCGTGCTCTCGCGGTAGACGTAGTCCGGCTGCGCCACGAGCGCGTTCGTCACGGAGAAGACCTCCCGGGTGTAGACCGAGCGCGTGAAGACGTTGTAGTTCCGGCTCAGGCAGCTCCCCTCGCTGAACGTCGAGGTCATGTAGCGGTTGCCGGAGGTCCAGCGGCCCGTCTCGTAGAAGTTCTGCAGCTCCGCCCCGGTCCCCAGATAGGGCTCCTGCATCGTGAAGTCCCAGTCCGACAGCATCATGCCCGCGCCGAACTTGAGGAGCCAGCTCTCGTTCACCTGCCAGTCGAGCCACGGGTTGACCATGAAGCTCTCGTAGACGGCGCGGTCCCCCCGGCGGCAGGACGACTCGTACCACCCGTAGCCCGCGGCGGGGCGCCCGCGCCAGACCGGCACGCCGATGTAGCCGGGCTGGTCGGTGTACTGGAAGAGCGTCTTCAGCCCGAACGTCACCGCCTCGGTCGGCTGCGCGATGAACGACGGCGACACCGCGAACGACTCGCGCGGCCGCGCCCCCTTCTGCACGCCCTCGTTGACGTAGGTCGGCTCGTAGTAGTCCGCCGTCGCCGCCACGCGCACCGCCGCCTTGTCCTCCAGCGCCGACTCGTT
>JBJEWG010000005.1:0-4640 GCA_051884935.1 Kiritimatiellia bacterium
ACGAACAAGAGCGAGATCGTCGGCAACACGTCCGTGACCCTCGCCGACAACGCCAGGCTGCTGGTGAAGGGCGTCTACGGCGCGAACCCCGCGACGGGGGAACAGTGCCTCTCCCTCGTGGGCGCCGGCGGCACGCTTGCGGCGAACGGAGCCGTCGATGCGAAGACGCCGTTCCTGAGCGGGTGCGTTGGACGGCTGGAGGCGGGCGGCCTGCGGCTGGACACGAGGGGATTCGACCTGCTCATCGACCAGGACTTCACGGCGACGGCGGCCGACGCGGCGTTTGTGAAGGCGGGGGTCGGCGACCTGACGGTGCTGCGGGGCTCCGACCATCCGCGCACCCGCGTCGAGGCGGGGGCGCTCGTGTTCGGCGCGGGCGTGGCGCGGTTCGGGCGGACGCTTGAGCTGGCGCCGGGCGCGGTGCTGGCGCCGGCGGATGCGTCGGCCGTCATCGGGGCGGACGCGATCGTCTATTCGGACGTGCTGGCGATCCGCCTTCCGGCGGACTACGAACTCGACGTGGCGCATCCGATTCTCGCGCTCGGCACGACCCTGACGGCGGAGCAGCTCGCGCGGGTGATCGTGGCGAATCCGACCGCGGGGCGGGGATATGCGTTCTCGCTGAGCGAGGACGGCAAGACGCTGCGCGTGACGGTTTCGGCGGCGGCGACCGGAACGCGCACCTGGACGGGCGCCGCCGGCGCCACCTGGAACACGGCGGAGAACTGGACGCCCGTCGACGTGCCGACGCACAACGACACGGCGGTGATCGAGCGCGCGGCGGCGATCACGCTGGAGGAGGCCGGCGCGGTCGGCACGCTGGAGGCGCCGGCGGCCGAGGTCTCCGTGACGGGCGACGCCGTGCTGCAGATCGCCTCGGGCGTGGCGGTTGCGACGGGCGGCACGCTGACGCTGGCGGCGCCGGTTCGCTCGGCGCGCGGCGCGGCGGTGGAGAAGGCGGGCAGCGGCACGCTCGTCGTCGATGCGGACAACGCGGGGATGATGGCCGGCGACTGGAGGCTGGCGCGCGGCGTGACGGAGTTCGCGTCCGCCAAGGCGGTGGGCATGGACGCGGACAGCGCGGGCGCGCTGACGCTCAGCAACTGCACGTTCCGCTACACGGGCGCGGAGGCCGCGACGGTGCGGCGCCCGTGGCGGCTCGACGGCGAATTCCCGGCGGTCATCGACAACGCGGGCGATCTGACGTTCAGCGACTTCAGAATCTCGTTCCTGCAGGGCGACGCGGGCATCGCCAAGATCGGCGCCGGCACGCTCACGCTCGACTTCCCGAGGGGCACCACGACAATCTCAACCCACGAGAAGGCGCCCCGGAAGGGCAATGCCGACCCGTCGGGACACTTCGCGCCGGTGAACGGCGAAGTGGGCAGCTGGGACGGGCTGGGGCAGCTTTCCGTGCTGGAGGGCCGCCTGACCATCAAGGGACAGGGCAAGGCCGCGACCACGGTCAAGCAGGAACACCACGGCGCGCTCGGCGGCGGCAACTGGGCGGCGAAGGCGCGTCCGGAGCTCTACCTGAAGGACGTCACGATGTACCAGGGCAGCGGCAACGGATTCCATCTTCAGGTGGACCAGCAGGTCCGCGCGGGGAGCCCGGCTTCAAGCCTGGTGCTCGACAACGCGAATATGGTCTGCAACGGCATCAAGCTCGGCTTCAACAAGGTGAGCGGCAACGCGGAGGAGATCCGCCCCTCGCTGGCGATCACGAACGGCACGCTCGACATCAACTGGAGCATGGAGATTCCGGCCGACGTACCGGGCATCTCGCCGATTGTCCGCGTCGGCCCGGGGGGCCGCATCCGCCGAGACTATGTGACGGCCGCGGGCGGCATCACCTTCACGCGGAAGATCGACGCCCGGTTCGAGGACGGCGGCTTCCTTGAGGTCGCCAAGCCCCAGAACCTCTACTTCGGCGGCACGGCGGAGGGCGCGCTCGTCTTCGCGCGCGGCGGCGGGATGAAGGTGCATCGCTTTCTCGCGCGGAACACGGGCGACACGCCGGCGGCGGTGGTCTTCGACGGCGGTTCGGCCGAGTTCACGCTGGACGGCGGCGTTTCGACGGCGAATCGGGCCGACACGACCAGCTTCCGGGCGGCGGCGGGCGGCGGCGAGCTGATCGTGGCGGCGGGCAAGACGCACGCGCTGGCCGTGCCGCTGAAGGGGCCGGGCGCGTTCACCAAGTCGGGCGCGGGCACGCTCGTGCTCACGAACGACCTGGGCGTGGCGATCGACGGCAACAACCTCCCCGTCTACACGGAGAAGGGGACGTGCACGGTGAAGGTGGCGAACGCGGGCGGCGTGCGCGTGGCCGAGGGCACGCTCGCGTGCGTGGCGGGCGCGACGGATGCCGCCGCGCGCTTCTCCGGCACGGGCACGCTCACCGGCTCGTTCGGCGCGTCGTTCACGCTGGATATCCCGAAGGAGGCGACGGACGGCCTCACGCTCGCGGACGTCGATGTGGGGACGATCTTCCTGGACTTCGGCTATACGGACGAGGCGCCCGCCCCGTCCGGCGAGTCCGTCGTGGTGGCCAAGGTGCCCACGGCGGAGGCGTTCGGCGCGATTCTCTGGAGGCCCCGCAATCTTGGCGAGGGGAAGGTGGCGACGCTCCGCCGCGACGCGGCGACGGGCGTGGTGACGGCGACCTTCAAGAGCTCGGGCTTCGCGGTCTTCATCCGCTGATCCGCCGTTAGAGGGAAGAGGGGGGCTCATTCCGTCGCCGACCCCCGGCGTTTGCCTCGGCGACTCAAGGGATTCTGTCGCCGATCCAAAGATTTCCGTCGCCCGACCCGGAGAATTCAGTTGCGCAACAGAAATTTTTCTGTCGGCGACAGAAAGTTTTCCGTCGGCGACAGAAAATTTTCCCTCGGCGACCCACGCCCCTTGGGTCGGCGACCCAAGGCCCCTGGGTCGCCGACCCCGACCCGTCCGACGCACGGCCAGCGGTCGGCCCTGCGCCGCCCTCCGTCGTGCCGGGGCTTGATTTTCCGCCCCGAATGGGTGTATACTTTCCGCAGTTTTCGACGGAATCTCAGGCATGGCGAAGATCAAGTTGACCAAAACGGAGCTGAAGGCCCAGACGGACGCGCTCAAGCGCTTCCAGCGCTTTCTGCCCATGCTGCAACTCAAGAAACAGCAGCTACAGGGCGAAATCGCGGGAATCGTGGCGAAGGCGGACGCCGTGACGGCGCGGGAGAGGTCCGTGCGCGAGGGGCTGAACGCCTGGGTGGGCCTCTTCGCGACGGGCGAGGAGCTGCTGAAAGGGCTGGTCGCCGTCCGGGACGTCAAGGTCTCGAAGGCGAACATCGCCGGCGTGGAGATACCCGTCTTCGACGGCATCGAGACGGACGTGAAGCCGGTTGACCTGTGGTCCACGCCCGCGTGGGTGGACGACGCCGTGCGGGCGCTGACGGACGTTCTCGCCCTCCAGTGCGAGCGCGCCGTGCTCCAGCGGCAGCGCGAGCTGATCTTCGAGGAGCTGCGGACGACGTCGCAGCGCGTGAATCTCTTCGAAAAGGTGAAAATCCCCGCGTGCCGGGAGAATATCCGCGTCATCAAGATCGCGATCGGCGACGAGCAGACGGCGGCGGTGACGCGCGGCAAGCTCGCGAAGAGCCGTTCGCCGGGCGGCGACGATGAGGAGGTGGCGACATGATCGTCCCGATGAGGCACCTCACGCTCCTGTGCGTGGCGAAGGACGGCGAGAGGGCGCTTGAGGCCCTGCGCGAGCTCGGATGCGTCCATCTCGACCTGTCGGGGGCGGCGTCCGCGACCTTCGCGGCGGCGAAGGGTGATCTCGCGGATGCCGAGCGCGCCGTGCGCGTGTTGGCGAAGGCGGCCCGGGACGGGGACGCATCCGCCGCCGACGGGCGGTTCGACGCCGTGCGCAACGGCGATCTCGTGGCGGCGGTTCTGAAGGCCGACGACGAGCGTCAGGCGCTGGAGGAGCGCGTGGAGGCGCTGCGGCAGACCGTCCTCAAATACGAGCCCTACGGTGACTTCGACCCGCAGCTCGCGCGGAGCCTGCTGGCGCGCGGCATCGACCTCGCGGCCGTGGCCGAGCTGCCGGACCCGCTCCCCGCGGAGCGGCTTTCGGAGACGCGGCGGAAGCTCGCCGAGGCGGAGGTGGCGGCGAGGTCCCTCACGGGCGCGCTCGCGGCGCTGAACAATCGCGCGGGCGCGATTCTCGACCGCTACCCGGCGCTGAAGGACAAGGTGGCGTTCGAGGCGGCGCGGGACGCGCTGGAGACGGCGGGCGCGGTTTCGTGGATCGAGGGCTGGGTGCCGCAGGACGCGGTGCCGCAGGTCCGCGCGCGGGCCGTCACGATGGCGTGGGGGCTGCTGCTGCGCGACGTGGAGGCGGGCGAGAACCCGCCCACGCTGATCCGCCCGCCGAAGCTGTTCCGCCCGGTCGCGGCGCTCTTCAAGGGGCTGGGCATCGCGCCGGCCTACACGGAGGCCGACGTCTCGGTGCCGTTCATGTGCTACTTCTCGCTCTTCTTCGCGATGCTCGTGGGGGACGGCGCCTACGGGCTGATCTTCCTCGTCGCGACGCTGGCGGTGTGGCGGCGGACGAAGCCGAAGGCGGGGGAGGGGCACCGCCCGCGCGTGCTGCGCAGCTG
>JBJEWG010000006.1:0-4638 GCA_051884935.1 Kiritimatiellia bacterium
AACTCCGAGCGTTGGCAAAGGGCTCCGCTAACGCTCCGCCTGACGCTTCGCGCTTCTTCAACGACCATTCATTGACCTACTATTACGCCGCTTGCCGGTATATAAGGAATAGGGGTGGCAGAGGCGAACGCCCCTGCCACAGAACCGAACGCCGCCTTCTTCTCGTGCTCTTTCTGCTTCTTTTCGTGCTCTTTTTGACAGAAAGAAGCCGTTGAAGCATCGCAAAGCATCAGGCGGTTCGTTAGAACCGCCCCTTTGTAAACGCTCGGAGTTTAAAAACAGCCAGCGACGGCGGGTGTTTCGAGCGCTACTTCCACTCGGGGGAATGTTCGAAGTCCGGCACGTAGGTCGCCAGCAGCTTGCAGATGTGTTCAACCTTCGCGTCCCGCTCGTCGCGCTCGCCCTTGTCGCGGCGGGCCTCGTCGTAGATCTTCCGGAAGGCCTTCACGAACTCGTCCTTCCCGACGCGGCCCGCCAGCACACGGCTGTAATAGGCCTCGTCCCGACGGATGAGCTGCACGAACACGGCCACGCGCTGCCAGTCGGGAACAAGCGCGATGAGTTCGTCCAGACGCTTCGACTCCGCCTTCGCGTCCCCCGCCTTGCGGGCCTCGTCCACCAGCTCCGCGTAGACGTCGATGTAGTCCGGCACGAGCGACGTCAGCGTCTGGCGATAATAGACGGCGTCGGCGGCGCGGCCATCCGCCACCGCCTGGTCCACGAGCGGCCCGAAGGCGTGGATGTGCTGCCGCATCTGGCGGGCGCGCTCCGCGTTCAGACTCTCTTCAAGCGTCCGCCGCGCGGCGGCCACCTTCTCGCCCGCCGGCGTCTCCGCAGACGGAGGGGCCGGCCACGTGACGGCGACGACCGCGTTCGACTGCGCCTCGCCCGCGGCCGGAGGCTCCCCGGGCGTCCCGGCCTCCTCGCCGGCTGCGCCCTCCTCGCCTGCGGCGGCGAGCGCGCCCGACTCCTCCAGCGCCAGAAGCTTCTCCGCACGCTGCAGGGCGAGCATCTCCGCCCGGCTCGTGTTCGCGCGGCTGTACATGCGCAGCTTGCGGTCGTGTTCCGCCGCCGCCGTGGCCTCGGCGGCCTTCCGCTCGTTTTCGCTCTTGGCGAGCGCGGCCTCCGCGATCTTCTTCGCGGCCAGCTTCTCGGCGAGCGCCGCCTCGGCCGTCTTCTGCTCCGCCTGGGCGCGCTTGAGCGCAAGGGACTCCACCTCCGCCTTCTTCTCCAGTTCTGCGCGCTTCGCCTCGGCGGCGGCCTTTGCGGACTCGGCCTTTACGGACTCGGCCTCGGCGGCGGCCTGCTGCGCGGCGGCGCGCTTCGTCTCGGCGGCGGCGGCGGCCGTCCGCTCCTTGAGGTTGGCCTCCTCCTGCTTCTTCTGCGCCAGCACGGCCGCCTGCGCCTCGGCCTCGGCGGCGGCCTTCTTCCGCTCGGCTTCGGCCTTGCGGGCGTCGGCCTCCTTGGACCTCGCCTCGCTCTCCTTCGCCTTGGCCTCGACGGCCTTCGTTTCGAGCTTCGCCTGCTGGTTCCGCGTCTGCAGCTCCAGCTTCCGGTTCTCCTGGACCGTCCTGAAGAAATACGTCCCGCCGCCCACGACGGCCAGCGCGATCAGAAGCCCCACGGCCCCGGTTGTTCCAGAGATTCTCATGTTCTGCCTTCTCTCTTCCTGTTGTTCACCGATTTCAGCTCGCCGCGCGCGCGGCGGCCTGCGCCACTCACGGGTCCTCCTGCCATTCGAGATAGACGGGACGGGAGTTCCGAATCGTCATCTTCGCCTTCACGACGTGCTTCATGCCCATCGCCGAGGCCGTGATCGTGACGCGGTAGAGCGCGCCGTCGCCCGAGCCGCCCTGATAGGCTAGATACTCCTGCGCCTCCGCGCGGATGTACCCCTGGCAGATTTCGTTCAGCTTCGCCCAGTCCTTGATGAGCGTGCCGTTCTCCTCGTCGTCGAGATCGACCGCGCGGCCATCCATGTCGATGCCGTTGCGCCACTCGATGATGGCGTTGACGACGTCCATCATCGTCTCGTCCTCAAGGTCCTCGGGATCGTCCGTCGAGCGGATGCCGGGGATGTTCAGCAGCACGTCCTTCTCGGCGAGGTTGACGTTGATCTTGACGCCCCCGAACGTCCCCAGCACCTTGTCGAGCGTGTTCGTGATCCAGAGGTTGTCCTCCTCCTTCCGCTCGTCGAGGCTCCAGTACCAGCCGCCGGTCAGCACGGCGGGATGCCGGCGGAAGGCGCCCACCCAGGCCAGTTCCTTCAGGTCCTTGATCGGGCCGTTCCGGGGCTTGTACTTCTCCTCGTCGTTCTCCTCCGCGAGGTCCTCGTAGTAGTCGCTCTCGCTGCCGTCCCGCGCGTTGTCGCCGTAGTCGCCCTTCTTCACGTCGTCCTTGTCGTACCAGTCGAGCCAGCTGTTGAGGAAGTATTCCTGCTCGTCCTCGGGCACGCCCACCCAGTAGAGGATGTTCTCCCATATCTCCGCGTAGTGCGGGTCGCCCTCCGGCTGGAGGTTGTTGATGTTGAACCGCGGGCCGCCCCCGTCGCCGCCGCCCACGCTCTCGATGACCACGGTCACCGTGCCGCGGCCGGAAAGCTCGTCGGCCACCGCGGCCTCGTCGCGGGCGTTGAAGTCGTCCGGCATCTTCTCGTCCACCACCACCGGGCCAATCGTCACGGTTGCGCCGCTCTGCTTGAGCTGACGCTTTTCGAGCAGCCACCGGTCGTCCTCCAGCAGCGCGTCCAGATCCTCGTCCTCCGAGTAGGCCGTGGCGTTCTGGTGGTTCGCGATGATCATCTCGCCCAGCACCTTCCCCGCGTCGATCAGGTTCTCCAGCTGGGCGCGCTCCCGCACGTAGACGTTCACCGACGCCTGCAGCTTGGCCTCCACGGCGAAGCTCATCACCACGACGGAGAGCACCGCGATCGTCCAGATCACCAGAATCAGCGCGGACCCCTTCCTGCCCCGGGCGCTCATCGCGGACCTCCTCCCGGCGCCGGTCCGCCCGGTCCGCCTGTGGCGCCTCCCGCTCCGGGCATCGGGCCTCCGCCCGGTCTCCCGCCCGGACGACGCCCGCCACCGTTGTTCGAGCCGCCCTTGTCGCCATCCGTATCGCTGCCTTTCTTGCCCTTCCCCGAGGAATCGAGGGAGAAGGGATTCTGCGAGAGATACCAGGCCGGAATCTCAACGACCCGAAGAATGGGGAGAGGCGGATCGCCCTTCTCCGCGGGCTTCATGCGGAAGGTGATCTTCACGCGGAAGGGGACGGAGTTCGAGGTCTCCCACTCCTCGGCCCATTTCGGCACGCCGTCCGACTCGACCTCGGAGGCGTCCTTCTGAACCTGGCAGTCGAACCCCACCACGTCCTCGACGAGCATCAGCTCCTCGCCGTAGTCGTCCTCGTCGAACCGGGCGCTGTCGTCCTCCACGAAGAGGTCCGGGTTCCACACGCGGATCTTCAGCCCGCCCGGCTCGTCGCGCGACTTCGCCTCCTCCACCCACATCCGCACGCGGTGCGTCGTCTCGGAGAATGCGGACTTGCTGCCGATCATCGAGGTCCCGATCTTCGTCCACTCAAGGCAGTCGCTGTCGGAGGGGTCTTCGCCGTCGCCGTTGTCCACCAGCATCATCCCCCACTCGTCCTTCTGGTTGCCGTCCGTCGGATAGTAGGTGCTGCGCAGCCCCGCGACGACCTGGTTGAGCGCGTAGTCCGCCGTCTGCATCCGGTCCGCGAGATTTGTCGCCCGGTGCCAGCCGTTCAGAACGGCCGTGAAGGTGATGCCGGCGACGGTCGTGATGAACGACAGGATCAGGATCGCCGCGAGCAGCTCGATCAAGGTGAAGCCGGCGCGTCTCATTTCGTGCTCCTCGCGCTCGACTTCGCCCCGCCGTCCGAAGTCCCCTTCCACCAAAGCTTCACCACGGTCAGCTCCTCCTTCTTCCCGCCGAAGTGGTCGCCGCCCCACCGCACCGTCGTGCGGACCGTGTAGATGCCGCCGTTGCGCTCCAACTCCTCGTCGTCGATCTCGTCAACCACGCGCTCGGCCGTGTAGCCGTCGAGGTCCTCCCGGTCCGAATGCGACAGATCGAGCTCCAGGTCCTCCGCCAGGTTCTCGGCGCGCTCCTCGCTGATGTTGAGCAGGTCGTTGCTGAGCGGGTCGTCCGTCACCTGGTCCACGGGCGGAATCGGGTGGACCATCTCGAAGTAGCTGAGCACGCGCTGGGCCGTCTCGAACCGGGCCGAATAGGTCATCAGCTTGTAGCTCTGGAGGAACAGCGCCAGAACGGCGACGATTCCCATCGTGAGGATGACGGAGGCGACCAGCACCTCGATGAGCGAGAACCCCCTCTTCACGGTCACCGCTCCTCGTCCTCGACGATGCGCCCGAAGCGACTGACCTCAAGGGACAGCGCCTTCTCCTCGTCGGTTCCGTCCTTCCATATCTTCACGATGTAGGGGTCGCAGCGGCCATTCGGCTCGTAGACGACTGAGAAGGTCGTCTCCTCGTCGGCCTCCGCGTGTGCCGCCTCGTCGTCCGCAGGTGGCGCCACACCCTCGTCTTCGGCCTTGGCGCGGGCCTTCTCCTGCTGTTCGCGGTTTCGCCGCAGCAGCAGATCCGCCGTGCTGAACACG
>JBJEWG010000007.1:0-4629 GCA_051884935.1 Kiritimatiellia bacterium
GGCATCAGCTTGATGTAGGTGCCGCTCGTGATGCCCGCCACCTCCTTCGTCTTGAGCATCGAGTAGAAGTCGAGCAGCGCGGGGATCGACCCCGAACAGGACCCGTAGGCGATGCCCGTGCGGCCGCTCTGCAACAGCGCGTCGTCCAGTCCCGCCTGGGCGACGGCCTGCTCGGTCGCCGCGAGGGCGTACATCGAGACGTCGCCCATCGTGCGCGTCGTCTTGCGGTTCCAGTGGGCGGGCTTCTCGAACGCGGTCCGACACCCGAGGCGCGTGTTCAGCCCCTTGTACTCCGCCAGCTCGGGCAGCGTCTGCACGCAGTTCTCGAAGGTCTTCAGGCGGGCGAATGCCGCCTCCACCGAGTTCCCCAGCGGGCTGACCACGCCCATGCCCGTGACGACGACGCGCCGCATCAGAACAGCCCCCCGTTCACCGAAATCACCTGCCGCGTCACGTAGGCGGCCTCCTCGCGGAACAGGAACGCCACCACGCCCGCCACCTCCTCGGGCGTGCCGAAGCGGCGCATCGGAATCGCCCTGCGGACGAGCTCCGGCTCCTCGATCGACGCGGCCATCTCCGTCTCGATCACGCCGGGGGCCACCGCGTTCACGGTGATGCCCCGCTTCGCGAGCTCCACGGCGAGCGCCTTCGTCGCGCCGATCACGCCGGCCTTCGCGGCGGAGTAGTTGACCTGGCCGCGGTTGCCCGCGATGCCGCTCACGCTCGACAAGGTGACGATGCGGCCGCGGATGCGGTTCGAGATCATCGGCATCACCACGGGCTTGAGGAGGTTGTAGAGCCCCGTGAGGTCCGTGTCGATCACCGCGTCCCACGCCTCGCCCTCCAGAATCGGGAACGGCGCGTCCGCGTTGACGCCCGCGTTCGCGACGATGCCGAAGTAGGGGCCCCTCGCCGCCATGTCCGCCTCCAGTGCCGCCGCCGTGGCCGCGCGGTCCGCAAGGTCGAACACCAGCGCCGGCTGCACCGGCTGGCCCGAAAGCTCCGCGCACGCGGCGGCCGTCTCCCGCGCCGCCTCGGCGTTCCGCACCGCGTGCGTCGCCACGGCGAACCCGTCCCGCGCGAGGCGCAGCGCCACGGCCTTTCCAATTCCACGTGACGAACCCGTCACCAACACTCGCTTCATGTCTTCGCCTGCTCCTTCAGAAAGCCCTCAAAGTCGGGTGGACGATATGCGTTCAGCGTCGCCGTCGCCACCACCTCGCCCGCGTCGTCGCGGATCGCGCACTCGAACGCCGCCGCGTCCGCGTCCCAGAACGCATTCGTCGCGGTGACGTGGTAGGTCTTGCCCGCCTCGAACCGCGCCAGCCGCAGATCCAGCTTCCGCGTCCCGAGCAGCAGCCCCGGCCGCGACGGCTTCTCCGGCGCCACCTCCCGGTCGTAGCGCCCCGCGAGCGCCGCGCTCGTCTGCGCCATGTACTCGATCGCCACCCAGTTCGGCACGCCGTCCAGCTCGCCGAAGTGGAATATCTGCCCGGGCGTGATGGCGACCCGCGCCGTGAGCGTCTTCGTCTCGGCATCGAACGACTCGATCGCGTCGATCAGCACCATCGGCGGACGGTGCGGCAGAAGGTCCTCAAGCGACCACGCCTTCACGCCGGTTCCCCCGGCGCCAGGATCACGCTCGCGTTCGATCCGCCGAAGGCGAACGAGTTACTCATCGCGGCCCCCTTCACATCCCCGGACGCAAGGTACAGCCAGCAGATCGCCGCCTCGACGGCGCCCGCCGCGCCGAGGCAGTGTCCCGTGAGAGACTTGGTGGACTCGATTCTCATGCCGCCCCCCTCGCCGAACACGCGGCGGACGGCGCGCATCTCCATCTCGTCGTTGGCCTGCGTGCCGGTTCCGTGCAGGTTCAGATAGGCGATCTCCGCGCACGAGAGGTGCGCCTCGGCGAGCGCCGCGCGCATCGCGGCCTCGGCGCCACGCCCTTCGGGATCCGGCGCCGTCGCGTGGTAGGCGTCGCTCGATTCGCCGCACCCCGCGAGGAAGACGGGACCGTCGGCGCGCTCTAGCGTGAAGAGCGCCACGCCCTCGCCGAGGTTGATGCCGTCCCGATCGGGCGCCAGCGGGCGGCACCGCCCCGCCGCCAGCGCGCCGAGCGCGTGGAATCCGTTCATCGCGAA
Source organism: Kiritimatiellia bacterium (assembly GCA_051884935.1). Classification (GTDB taxonomy): domain Bacteria; phylum Verrucomicrobiota; class Kiritimatiellia; order RFP12; family UBA1067; genus RUG572. The sequence goes on from JBJEWG010000007.1 coordinate 2,145, forward strand.
GCGGCAGCGTCCATCGACGCCCCCGACGATTGCGGCGTCCGCAGCCCCGATCTCGATCAGGCGGCGCGCGGCGGCGAAGGCCTTCGTGCTGGAACTGCACGCCGTCGAGACCGTGTAGGCGGGCCCTTCGACGCCAAGCAGACGCTTCAGATACGCCGTCGGCGTGCCGAGCTCGATCTGGGAGAAGTGCATCCCCGCCGGCTTCGCGCCCGTGTCCAGCCAGGCATCGACGTTCCGCTGGGCCTCGTCGATGCCCGTGTTGGAGGCGCCGAGCACGATCGCGACGCGCGTCGGCGCGTGGCGCCTCAGAAAGCCGTCCAACTCGACGCGGAACCCCTGAACCACGTGCAGCAGCAGCCGATTCGCCCGCATATCGAACGCGGGCTCCTCGATGGCGGGCAAGTCGCCCGGCACCCGGCCAAAGTAGATGCCGCGCCCCGGGATGTCCCCTTCACAGAGCGCCATCCCCGGCGCCGAACCGGCCCGGGCGTTGGCGAGCACCTCGGCATTCGTCCGGCCGAGCGCGCACGCACACGACAGATGGGTGAGACACAAGCGTTCCAAGGCAGCTTCGTCCGGCGAAAAGGCCTAGTGCCGATGCGAATGGTGCTTCTTCGGACGGTGGTGCTTTGGCGGCGGCGGTGGCGGCTGGCGATGGTGATGCCCGCGCAGAACGACCACGCCCGTGCCCTTGCATTCGGGGCAGCGCTTCTCCTTCCAGCCCAGGAACCCACTCGGCACGCGGCGGAAGCCCTCGCAGCGGGGGCACACGACCGTGCCGGGCGGCAGCATCACGCGCCCCGGCGGCGGGGGCGGAGGGGGCGGCGGCGGATACGCGAACGCGCCCGCGACGCCGAGCATCACCGCGCCGACGACAAGCCGAATACAACTCAATCTCTCAATCTTCATGGCAGCTCCTAATCTCCTGTACCAATACGCACGTAGTTTACCAAAACACACGCGTTTGTGCTATACTCCGGGCCATGCGGAGCAGGGAACAGACGGCGATTGTGTTCGAGGTACGCGAGTTCTGCCTCCATGACGGCCCGGGCATTCGGACGACTATTTTCTTCAAGGGTTGCCCCCTGCGCTGCCGATGGTGCCACAATCCCGAGGGGCTCTCCCCGAAGCCGGAAGTCCTCTTCAAGGAGCGGAACTGCGTCCACTGCGGCTCCTGCACGCGCGGCGGGGGGTGCCCCTACGGCGCGCGCGTCCCCTGTGGACGCCCCTGCACGGCGCGCGACCTCGCGCGCGAAGTGCTCGTGAACGCGGACGTCCTCCGTTCCTCCGGCGGCGGCGTCACCTTCTCCGGCGGCGAGCCGCTTCTCCAGGCCCCCTTCCTCGAAGAGCTGATCCCTCTGCTGGCCGGGCAGCACCTCGCCATCGAGACGAGCGGCTACGCCGCGCCGGACGCCTATCAAGGCATCGTCTCGAAACTCGATCTCGTCTTTCAGGACCTCAAGCACCCCGATCCCGCGGCGCATCGCCGGTGGACGGGCGTCGATCCCGCGCCAATCCACGCGAACCTCCGCTGGCTCAAGGCCTCGGGGCGCCCCTTCGTCGCCCGCATCCCCCTCATCCCCGGCGTCAACGACACCCCCTCCGCCAAGGACGGCTTTGCGCGCCTTCTCGAAGGCCCCTCGGGGCTTCTGCGCGTGGAACTGCTGCCCTACCATCTCGCGGCGGCGGCCAAATACCCCTTCACGGGGCGGGACTACACCCCCGGCTTTGACGTGAACCGTCCGCTCGACACGGACCTTTCGCCCTTCACGGCGCGCGGCCTCCGCGCCGTCGTCATGTAGCCCCGCAACGGCCTAGAGGAACAGCATACTCCAGAGATTCGCCGTGCCGTAGAGCTCGTCGCGCGAAATCCGCACCAGCAGGTGATCCGCCGTCCCGTCGTTCCAGCTCATCGCGCCCATGCCCTCGCCGCGCGCGCCGCGCAGCATCCGCATGGCCATGTGCATCTGGGCGCTGTCGAACGGCATCATCGTGGCGGCGACCTTCGGCAGGCCGAGGCGCAGCACCGTCGTCGGCGAGCAGAAGAGCGAGTTCGCCGCCAGCGGGTTCGTCTGGGACTCGGGGAGAATCTTCGCGAGGCGGGCGCGCGGCGACGCGCCGACGGCCGGCGCCCCGGGCTGGTCGAGGTAGAGCGTCGTCGCGCCCGGCCGTTCGAGGAGCTTCAGCGAGCGCCGCACGTAGCCGCCGAACTCCGGCCCCGCGAGCGCGAAGAGGTCTTCGGCCATGCGGATGTCGGAGGGCGTGGTCGTCACGCCGAAGAGCGTCGCGTTCGGCGGCACGCCCGCGAGTGCACGCGCGGGGCCGGGGAGCGGCGGGCGCTTCATCTGGATGCGGTGCGCCACGCCGCGCAGCTCCAGCCCGATCGGCGTCATGCGAACGGTCATCTCGCCGTTCGCGAAGAGGTCGGACCCGAAGAGCGCGCGCGTGCCCGCGGCGTCCATGCGCATCACGGCGAGGTTGGGCC
>JBJEWG010000008.1:0-4605 GCA_051884935.1 Kiritimatiellia bacterium
TCCGCTTCTGGCCGACACGGATGGCGATGGCTTTTCCGACTTCGAGGAGTTTGCCACGCTGGGGACTTCACCGGCGCTCGCCGACACGGACGGCGACGGCCTGTCCGACTGGCTTGAGGCGGACTTGATGCGTGTCCTCGCATCGAACTCGTGGGTGACGGCTGTTGCGGAAAGAAACGCGACGATCTTTGCGACGGCGGGCGGCAACCTTGACGATGCCATCGTATCCACCAATCTGCCGTTTACGGTTGACATCTGCGGTGTCGGGGTTGACCGAATCTCGATAGACACGAACGGGAAGGTTCATTTGATTCCGACGAACGGAACGCCGGTGACGAGCTGCGAGTACGTCAACAAGTCCCCGGCGGAGCTTCCGAAGAACGGGAACGACATCCTGGTTGCCCCTTACTGGGACGATCTCATGATCCGCCCGAATCTTGCGTCCGCGATCAGCTTGGGTGTCGACGCGGAATGCGAACACATTATCATTGGCTATACGAACATAGGGCTGTACGACAGTTCGTGCACGAATGCGTCGGCGACGTTCCAGATCGTACTGTCGAACGACACGAACTTCCCGATTCGGATCAACTACCAGTCTGTCTCGACGAACATGACGGGCGAGAGCGCGACCATCGGCGTGTTCGACCGACGCAGGGCCGATTGCCGACATCGGGCGCAATGCCGGTCGCTTGTCTGGGCTTATGACGAGGAGAATGCGATATCGAGCGGCCTATCGCTCGGCTTCAAGTTCGGTACCGGCACGAACCCCGTCGACGCCGACACGGACGGCGACGGACTGAACGACGGCGACGAGTTCGACACCGGAACGGATCCGCTCGATCCCGACACGGACGACGACGGCCTCGAGGACGGCCCGGAAATCGCCGCAGGAGCGAGCCCGTTCCGTAGCGACACGGACAACGACGGAATGCCCGACGCATGGGAGGTGAGATACAGCCTCAATCCGAACTACCGATATGACGCCTCGACGGACGCCGACCACGACGGGCTTTCAAATCTGCTTGAGTACCAGATCGGGTCTTCTCCGCGCGACACAGACACGGACGGCGACGGGCGTTCCGACTATGTCGAACACAACTACGGGACGTCCCCGATCCTTGCGGACACGGATGGGGACGGGCTGGACGACATGGACGAGTACCGGCGCGGCACATCCGGCACGAACCCAGACTCCGACTATGATGGTCTGCCTGACGGCTGGGAAGTGAAATACAACCTTAACCCCAAGAACAGCGGCGGCAGCTACGGAGCCTCCGGCGATCCTGACGGCGATGGCCTTACGAACGCGGAGGAATACGCGCTGGGCACGCATCCCCGCCAGAAGGACACGGACGGCGACGGACTCGACGACGGCGAGGAGGTGGGCTGCTTCCGCAGGCGCTATGCAGAGGATGACGAATGGGCGGGTTCGACCAACGGCTGGACGGCCGTGGCAGTCGAGACCGACCCTGACTGGAACGCCGTCTGGTTCTCCTTCGACGAGTCGCTGGAGATCGGCGGGGAATGGTTGTACGACGTCGTCTGTCAGTGGAACGGACTCGTGCTTGTCAGTTCGGGCTACCATTATGCGGACGATGTTGTGACGACCGCCCCCGTTGATCTTTCGGAAGCGCATGTCTCCGATGCTGCCTTGACGATTGCCCCGTATTGGACGGAGAGCGTCACGAACAGCGTGCCGCCGACGATAGGCGTCTTCAAACGTGGGGCTGGCGGCAACGTCAGTTATGCCATCCAATATGATGGACTTGCGGCCGGTGGGACGAACGCCGTGTCGTTCCAGGTCGTCCTCTCGTTCACGAACGGAACGTACAAGGCTACCGAGGTCGTATACGGCGAAGACGTGTCCGACGAGGTGAACGGACTGAACGCCAGCATCGGCGTCCAGGATTCCATCAACGGCGTCAATCGAACCATTGGGTTCAATCAGTATGTGGGCGTATCCGCCTATCAGGTGATGCAGTTCATTCCGGGTACCCGGACGGATCCCACGATGCGTGAAGACGATCTCGATTCCGATGGCGACGGGCTTTCGGACAAGCTCGAACGCCAGATCGGCACTGATCCGTTTGAGCCTGACACCGATGGCGATGGGATGCATGACGGCTGGGAATACAGCCACGGCTTCAATCCGCTCGTCGACAACGACGATCCGGACGTGGATTCCGATCCAAAGAACAATTCGGACTACGATGCCGACGGCGACGGCCTCACGAACAGGGAGGAGGCCGACTGGGGGACGGATCCGCACAATTCCGACTCGGACAACGACAAGGTCTCCGATGGCGACGAGGTCGAGCAGTCGAGCGACCCTGCGGATGCTACGGACGGCGGCCGTCCCGCGAGCCGCGTCCCCGTGGCGTTCACCTTCGGCGATCCGAGCGGAAGCCATTCCGAGAAGTACCGGCTCGTCGTGAAACCCACGAAGACTCCGGGAGGGACGGATCCCACGCCTGGGGAAGAACCCAAGTCCTTCGAGTGGGTGAACGCCGAGTACGGCGAGTGTGAAACGAAGACGGCGATGCTCCTGCGCGGCTGGACGTACGAGGTGAGGATGTTCCATGCGGGGACGAACATCGAGGACGGTTCGCCGGACTACGACTACAGTCTCTCCTGCACGCCGCCTTCCTGCATCGGCGTCGTCACGAACGATCCGCAGCGACTCTTCGGCGAGAACGGAAATTCCGGCGAGACGTTCGAGGCCGAAGGCAAGGTCGCGCAGATCCTCGTTCTTGACGGGTGTCTCGTCGGCGACTACGACCGGCAGGACGGCTTCTCATCCTACGACCTTTCGCGTGTCTATCGCAACAAGCCGCTCCGGCACTGGATCAACGACGACGATGACGACGGAGACGTCATGGAGGGCGATGGCGACATCCCCGGCATAGGCGACCCTTCGTGGTGGGATTCAACGAAGCTCGCCGTTGGCATCGGCAGGGAGCCGGACTATTACAACGGGAAGGTCGACGGACGCTGCGACATCCTCGACTTCGTGCCCGTGTGGATCGATATGCATCGGGCGCTACAGCAGCTGGACCGGGAGAAGATCGACGTCGAGCTGACGCTTGCGAATTCGGACGGGGCCGTCAATCTCGTCTGGACCTCGCTTGCGACGAACGGCGTGAGAAGCTTCCTCACGACGGATGTCTCGGGATGCGGAGAATCCTTGTCGCAGCCGCTCCGGAATGCGACAACCGTCCATCTGACGGAGGAGGAGACGCGGCTGCCGAGTCGCTTCGTCCAGGCGATGCGCAACGATGGCTCCTGGGGCATCGTCCTCGTCGAGGGACGTGCTGTGGCCGAACATCGGTCTTCGACGGCACCGTTGAAGTTGCGTGGGTACAGGAAGCCGCGCGAGGAAGGGGACTCGCCGCTCTTCGAGCTGTCCCTGCCTCTTTCGATCTCACCCGTCGAGAACATGTTCCGCTGGGTGGATGAGCGCTGGGTCTGCGGGGACACGAACGGCATCCCGTCGCGGACGGGTTCGCCTTGGAACAATCCCGACACCGAATGCGATGGCAAGCATTTTGTCTTCGTGCATGGTTACAGCGTAGGTGTTCAGTCGTCACGCGGCTGGGCGGCCGAGATGTTCAAGCGGCTCTGGCAGTCGGGTTCGGGGGCGATGTTCACGGCGGTGGACTGGTGCGGCGACGGGACGCACGGCACCATCCCCTTTGTGGAGGACGAGACGCCGAACTACTACCTGAATGTCGAACACGCCTTCGCGACGGCACCACGTTTTGTCCAGGACTGCACCGGGCTTCCGGGGCAGAAGATCCTCCTTGCACACTCGCTCGGCAACATGCTCGTCTCATCCGCGATCAAGGACCACGGATTGTCCGGCTACGCGAAGTACTACATGCTCAACGCCGCAGTGCCGATGGAGGCGTACGGAAAAGAGTCTCTCGAGCCTGTCGCTTTGGTCGACCATGACTGGCGGGTCGTGAGTAATCGGGTATACGCCTCGAAATGGCATCAGTTGTTCCCCTCAGAAGACGGGCGCAGGAGCTTGACTTGGGGAAACAGGTTTTTAGGGATCGAAAATGCGATCAACTGCTATTCTCGGACAGAAGACACTTTAGGCAATGTAGAGGAGGATCACTGGTTGCCAGGGAAGTTCTGTAGGGGAAATTTCTGGGCATTTCAAGAGGTGTTGAAGGGAACGAAATATGCCGAACACGCGCTTGACGATTGGCAGATGAACAGCGAGGGTGGATGGGGGTATAACCCGTATTACGCCAACAGGTTTGGATACGTGACGCATCCGAACAGACGCATGACGACTCGCTTCAGAAAGGCGATCTCGAAGTTGACGGACGACGATTTGAAACGGCATCCCGTATTCAAACCATTTAACGAAGATTGGTTGTTCACGACGAACTGTGTTCCTGCGAATGCGATTACTGATCCGATGCGTTCGCGGATTCTTGCCGATGGTATCCCCGCGACGAGTTTCGCGGCGGGTGCAAACCAGCTCACTATGACGGTGATAGGCAACATCGACTACGCTTCGTGCAAGTCTGATATAGGGTGGCCAAGAAAAGATGGTAGTTGGCGTCATTCCGATATTAAGAATGTTGCTTT
>JBJEWG010000009.1:0-4593 GCA_051884935.1 Kiritimatiellia bacterium
AGCGCAAGACCTTCCAGATGACGAACATCGCCCCGCAGCGCCCCGCCCTCAACCGCGGCCCCTGGCGCGAGCTGGAGCAGTACATCGCCAACCTCTGGACGGCCAAGTACGGGGAGATATGGGTGATCGCGGGCACCGTCCCCGCGCGCACCCCCGCGAAGCGCGCCAGGCTCGGCGACACCTCCATCGAGATTCCCGAGAAGTTCTACATGGTGATCGCCTCGCAGACGGAGGACAGCGTGCGCGTGCTCGCCGTGCTGATGGACCAGAACGCGGGACGGTGGGACTTCCCCGTCCACAGCATCGTCTCGGTGGACGAGCTCGAACGGCTGACGGGGCTCGACTTCTTCCCCGAGATGCAGAAGAGCCTTCAGACGTCGCTTGAGGCGGACGTTCCCACGCGCCTGTGGCCCATCCGCGCCCTCGACCTGCTGAAGCTCATTCTCCTGCGCTTCGCCTAGCGCGCGGGATAGACCTCGCCGCGCCAGCCATAGGCGCGCGCGGCCTCGATGTTCTTCGGCGTGTCGTCGAGGAAGAGCAGCCTCCCGGGCGGCAGGCCCATTCGCCGCGCCGTGAGGTCGTAGATCGGCCGCTCGGGCTTGTAGAGGTGTTCGAGCCCCGAGACGACTTCCGCATCGGCCAGGGCGCGGTACGCCGCGCAGCGCGGCACGAAGAGGCGTTCGTGGAAGTCGGGCGACATGTTCGTGAGGATGCCGATCTTCCGCCCCTCCGCCTTGAGGCGCCGCATGAGCGCGAGCGTTTCGGGACGCAGGGTGCGTACCCAGCTGGCGGCGTCCACCTCCCACAGCTCCGCGAGATCGGCCGAAGTCAACGTGCGGCCCGCGTCGGCGAACGTCCGGCGATACATTTCCTCGAAGGTGATGAAGCCGCCGTCCCAGAGGTGACGGTACTTCCGCCAGCCCGCGTCGAGGGCCGCGCGGTCCACGCCACGGGCGGCGCAGAACGGGTAGAGCGCCCAGCCGTCAACCGGCGAGACCGAGATCACGCCGCCGAAGTCGAAGACGACGCCATCGACCTCCACCGCGCGGGCGGTCCACGCATCCACCCACTCGTCGATGGCGTTCATCGCCAGCCCGCCGGCAGCGCGTTCAGCACGGTCTCCACGACCTGGTCGAGCGTGAGCGCCGTCGAATCGATCTCAAGCGCGCCATCCGCCTTCCTCAGCGGAGCGTACGCGCGCGTGGAGTCGATCGCGTCGCGGGCGAGCAGCGAGGCCTTCACCGCCTCGGCGCTCTGGTTGGCGATGCCCTTGGCGACCTCCTCCTTCTGGCGGCGCAGCGCGCGCGCCTCGGCGGAGGCAGTGAGGTAGAAGCGGGCGGGGGAATCCGGGAAGACCGCCGTCGTGATGTCGCGCCCCTCGACGACGAGATCGCCGTACTGCGTGAGGCCGCGCAGAATCGCGGTGACCCGGTCGCGCACGGCCTTGACGGTCGCGACGGGCGAGGCGTGCGCGTTGATCTCCGGCGTGCGGATGCGGTCGCCGGGCTGCTCGCCGTCCACATAGTAGGCGATGGCGCCGTTCTCGGGGCGGCACGCGATCTGAACCGCCTCCGCGCACGCCGCGACGGCCGCCGGGTTGGATGTATCGACGCCGCGCGCGAGGCACTGCCACGTCATGATGCGGTAGAGCGCGCCGGAATCGACGTGCAGAAAGCCCAGCGCCGCGCCCACGCGCCGCGAGGTGGAGCTCTTGCCCGAACCGCTCGGGCCGTCAATCGCGATAACCTTGGACATCCGCTATCCCTCCTGCTGTAACGAAAAGAAGCTTCGGCGGCCCCCGCGGCGAATAAGCCAGATTCTGTTCCCCTTGCGGGTCCGATCATTCATCTCACGCGATCAACCCGGAACCTCATTTCGCTTCGCCGGGCCACGCGGCGGAAGCCACGCGGCGATTGGCCATGCTCAAGCCGGGCGGGCAGCCCGTCGGTCCCCTATTTGATCTTGCTCCGAGGAGGGCTTGTCGTGCGGGCGCGCTCTCGCGCGGCCCCGGCGGTCTCTTACACCGCCCTTTCACCCTTACCCTTCGGGGCGAGGTCCTTGCGGACCCGCCGCCGAGGGGCGGTCTGTCTCTGTGACGCTTTCCATCCGCGGCGCTTGCCACCGCGTTCCCGGCCTTGACGACCGAGTCCTCTGCCCTGTGGAGTCCGGACTTTCCTCACCCTTTCGGGCGCGACCGGTCACGCACGGGAGCCACCGAAGAAGTTGAAATCAAAGATCGCCGTAGAGCAGACGCCCGCACATCGTGCAGGCGGCCTGCTGCTGCCGCCCGCCGTTGGCGACGGCGGCCGCGTTGTGGCGCACGAGCTGGGCCACGAACGGCGGCTGCTTCATGTGGCAGCCCTCGCAGACCTCGTCGCTGCTCAGCGGCACAACCACCGGCCAGCGCTTCGTGCTCAGGCGCTCGTAGTAGAGCAGGAACGCCGGGCCGATGCGCGGATCGACGGCCTTGACCGCGGCCGCCTTCTCGGCGCGCTCGACGCGCAGCTCGGCCAGACGGGCCTTCACGTCCGCCAGGCGGCCATCAAGGTCCTCGGCATAGCCGTCCACGCCGCCGCGCTCGGCGGCCACCTTCGCCTCGGCGTCCGCAACACGGGCCTCAAGCACGGGGATCTCGTCCTCCTGCAGGGCGAGGGCGCGGTTCTCGGCCGACTCGACGTCGTGCTCCAGCCCTTCGATCTGCATGATGGACTGCTGCATCTCCTTGTTGGAGGAAATCGAAGTCTGGGCGATCTTGAGCTGCTTCACGCGCTCGCGGATTTCCTCCGCCTCGGCCTCTTCGTCTTGAATCCGCTTCTGCATCGCCGCGAGCTGGTTCTTCGCGATCTCCAGCGTGGCGTTCACGCCCGCGAGGCGCGCATTCTCCTTGGCCTTGCGGCGCGGGATGTCCTTCTCCTCCATCTCAAGCTCGCGGATCATTCCATCGACGTCCTGCAGCTCGATCAGCGGTTCTATCACGTTCACCGATGCACTCCCTTTCGTAAACCTACGGGTCTCAAAACTTGGTCGCATAGTTTACCGAATCTGCGTGCGTGCGTCAATAGAACGTACATCGAAATGCGGGATCATTCCGTCGTTTAGTCCGCCTCAATTTCCGTTTCAATCGATTCGTATCGTTCAAAACAGACTGTCGTCCGAATCGATTGCTCAATGGCGATCCCCGCACACAGCCTAGAATCAGGAGATATGCCAACAGTGCCGGAATCCTTAAAAAGTCTATCGAGCCCGACAATATGAACAAAAGCAGCCACCGTCCCGACAAACCTAAGTCATGTAGACGCTGAACCGTCACCCCCGCGGCAAGTACCGAAACAAGACACGCCAGAACAAAGCAGAACCAGAAACAACAGAAGTCATAGCATGAAATCTCGGAGAAGTTCAACCTACAGTCGCCATATTTCGAGGTTAAATAGAGCGCGGCAAATCCAATCACCGCCTGCGAAGGCAACTGAACGACAGCTATGAACTTCCAGAATCCACTTCGGTTCATCCGCCCGCTGAACGAAAGGCAATCACCCACAAACCACATTGTCGGTCACTCCCCGAGTTCCTTGAGGAACACACGCCCGAGACCCGCGAGATCATCCCACGCGAACTTGATCTCGTGCCTGTTCTCTGTCCGTGCCAGAATCATTTCCCAGACTTTACCATGGTCGATAGGTCGATTGTTTGGTCGGAATCAACGCCTACAAGAGTCAACAGGCCGTCTTTCGACAGCGAAATATCGTTCGCGCCATACCGGAATTGCCCTGAAATCCGTTTCCGATACCGTGCCCCTGTTTCCTCTCGAACACCCACCAATTCCAGCCCATCGGACACTTTCCCGTAAGCGGACCCGGACATTGTCTCGTCTATGGAATAGAGCAGATATAATGTGTACCCGTATTTCTCAAGATAGAGCGCCGGGCGTTTTTGGACTGTGCCATTCTCCATTAACGTATAAGCGCAACTTCCAATATCACTACTTCTAAAACAGACAAATCCATCGTCAACGCCCAGAATCGACCACTGCTGGTAGGCCGATGCGCAAGTGTTCACCTCAACCTTCTTCCCGTTCATTGTAAATACAACATAGACAAGCCCGTCTTTTACAACATATCCGTCTGCATCAACCCTCCTGGAACAACTACAAAAGGCCATTAGCGAGGCAAACAATGCCGTACCTGCAAACTTCATTTTCATAGTCACACCCTACTCAAGAACAAAAGTCCACGTTCTTCTCCATGCCAATTGGACATACCATCCAACCATCTATTAAATATAAATACACCTTGTTCAGCGTCAAAATAGTTGTCAAATATCGACATCCTCTTGATATCAACCGAAGTAGTCGATGAGTTCCCGCAATACGCCAGTTGGTTCCAGCCGTCGGGATAGCCGAGCGGGTCGGCGGTCTGCCATTTGGCGAGGTCCGCGCGGTAGTTGCGGAAGAGGAACACGCGACCGAGGCCCGCGACCTGCGGCTTGCCCGTGAAGAAGTCGGGAGACGCGGCGTCCGCCCCGCCACGGACGGGCCTCCTCGTCACACAGTTCTCTGTTTCGTCTCGGTATTCTACCCCTCCTTGTCTCTGGAAG
>JBJEWG010000010.1:0-4576 GCA_051884935.1 Kiritimatiellia bacterium
GGACTTGGCGCGGGAGATGAGGTCGGCGGCTGTGGTGTTCCTCAGGCCGAGGGCGCGCACCATCCTGTCCGCGTCCTCCGTGGTGACCGTCTTGCCCGCGAGGACGCGGCTGGCGATGAGGGCGGTCGCGTAGTCTCCGTAGCGCGAAGGGTCGTATTTGCGCACGGAGTGGCGCGCGGCGTCGCCAGCATCCGCGCTCTTTGCCGAAATATCCGACGTAGGCGAGACAGCAGAAGAACCACCAGCCGAAGATTCCCCGTTTACAGCGAACAGGGAATGTGCTAACATTGCGATGTCGCCGAGGTTTCGGGATAGTGCGGACGCTCCGTCCGAAGACCCTGCACGAATGACCTCGGCCTCTTTCTTCATCCTCTCGACCGGGACGACCTCGTGGAGGTAGAAGCGGTTGCCGTTCGCCGTGCTGTTCACGACGACGAACGCCGCATGGCGGACTCCGCCGATGTCCACTGGCGCGGCGAGGACGCGGGAGTCGTACCCGCGCCCCTTCCAGTTCGGCGTGAGCCGCACGACGTGGGCCGAGGCGATGATCTCCGGCAGGGCCTTGAACGCGGCGATCTTCGCGCGCCCGACGCCGTGGTGGATCGAATCCCTGATGCCGGTCCTCGTGATGACGACCTTCCCTACGTACGGGTTCTCCACCTCGCGCCTCGCGTCGCCGAAGTCCGCGTAGACGGCCCCCAGGAGGTCGCGCGCGGAAACGCCCGCGTATTCGTCCCCGGAGACTGCGGATGCCTCACCGCGCTCGATGAAGTCTCGGATGGACGCCCTCTCCGCGTCTCGGCCCACGGAGTGGCGCGAATCTCCCTTGCCGCCCGTCGCGCGGTTTGGTACACTCTCGCGCGAAGAGGCATTCAGGGCGTGAGGTGCGGGCGCAAGCTCCTCCTCTATCTTTCGGCTGAATGCCTCTAACTTTTCGGCGAGGGACGTCTCCCCGAGGCTCACGGAATACCGCACGTCCGGGTTCGCCGCGTCGAAACGCTCCGAGAGCGGAATCGTCCTGCCCGCGTCGTCGCGCGTCACCGTCTCCGCGCTCTTCACCTGCGCCGACGAGAAGACGACCGCCTCTTCGCGCAGGTCCCCGTTGTAGAACACGCCGTCGTGGCCGTCGTCCTCAAGCTGTCTGCGAAAGGCAATCGACTCGTCCCGGCTGTTGGCTTCTGCAAGACGGCTGTTCTCCTCTTCCGTCGCGAAATATGGATTCCTGACGTCAAGGAACACGGACATCTTGTTTCTTCCATATCCGTCGCCTTCGGTCTTGTTTCCGTAGAAATAGAATCCGTCGCCGAGCCATCCTGCGTCAGAGGCCGTTCCGTTTCTTCCGCTGTCGAAAATGGTGAACGTCGCGTTCGTGTTGTGGTAGAACACCTTCGGAAGTCCGTCTTCCCCAACGAAGCACGTCTCCGGCATTGCGCGCGCGGCGGCCTCGCGGACCATCCTTGAGGCTCTCTCCATGTCGCCGCGCTCCACCGCGTCGAGATACGCTCTGTCCTCCTCCGGCGTCACCCGCCGCGCCGAGTGGCGCGATTCCCCCTTGCCGCCCGCCGTCGGCTGTGGTATCATTCCGTCCGAAGAGGGCGAGCCGGGCGCAAGAGCGGAAAGGTCTGCCGCCGACCCGTTTCCGGGAGAAAGCATGAGGAGTTTACCGTCCTCGCGTTCGGCCTGCCTTCTCAGTCTTTCGAGGCCACGCGCGTTGATGCTGCGCCATCCGACGACCTCGACGCTGCCCTTGCCAGGGTAGACGTCCACGACGACCGCGGCGTTTCTGCCGTCTCCCTGTCTGACTGCGATCCAGTAGTGCTCCCTTCGTTTCGGCTGCGTGCGCCCCGCGAGCGTGGCGTGGTAGAGCGCGAGGCCGAGGATGTCACGGCTCTGTTCCGGTGTGATCTCCGGGTGCGCCGAAAGGTTCTTCTCGAAGATGTTCCGCTTGATGAGGACTGGCCTCCCGCCGCCGCCGATCATGGCGTCGAGAGCAGGAGGAAGTGTCGGAAGATTGACGTCGCGCGTCGGGTGCGTGAAGTCCTCGTCTGTGATTCGGCTCACCGAGAAGCGGATCGTGTCATTCAGCCTCCGCTCGTATTCCGCGTACGCGCGCCCGCTGTCAGACGCACTCCAGGCGGCGAGGTCGCGACTGTACTGCTCTGATTCCGCGCGCCGGACGTCATCAGGTTTGTATCCCGCGATCCCGCCGTCCTCTCCTCTCTCGAACGCGCTTGGCATTGCGGGCTTCCCGAAAAACCTGTCGATCGATCTCTTGGCGACGTAGTCCTTCGCCAGTTCAAGCATCCGCGCGACGTGCGCGTCGTCCCGGATGTTGATCGGATTCTCGTCCCAGCCCAGCCGAAAATAGTGGTAGTATTCCGACGCGCCAATGTTGCAGATGGCACGTGGATTCAAAACGCAAAGTTCCTGTTCGCTGGAATCTTTCGTCCAGTCGCCAAGGCGCACGGCGTCGACGCCCGCATTCCAAAACTCAACGACATGGTCTTTCAAGTCGGCGGCGTCTTGCAGGTCTGGCCTGTCAACGACCTTCGCGTCCTTGGCAAGCACAATTGGATAGATCGAAACGCCAGAGTTCTGGTTGCCAAAGTTCGACGCGACTTTCTTCGACTTGGAGATGCTGATTCCCCAGTACCTTTCTCCATATCCGCCTCCGCCGTTCTGCTCCGCCACTTCTCAGACTTCACGATGGACGGTTGCAGTCCTTTCACGAAGTTCTTCGTGCCGTGGTAGAACATGTGTTCCTTCAGTTCTTCCACGGTGTCGAACTCGGCGATCATCCGCACAGCCGCGTATACTCCGCTCGCGGATGGAGTGTCCTTCAGGTATCTGAGAATCTTCTTCTCGCTCCAACCGCCACGCACGTTCGGCACGCGACCTCGCGGATCGTATGGCTCTGCCACCGAATACCGTATATCGGCATTCCGCGCGTCGAACGCGCCCGCGTTGTCCGTCGCGCTCTTGATCTGGCTGGACGAGAACGCAACGTAGTCCGTCGCGGGTTTCTGCATGGCGGAAAAGTCCGCGCCGTCCCTGGTATTCCGGATGATCACGCCGTCATGCCCGTTGCGTTCGGCATATTCGGAAATCTCGTTCGCGTCCATCCTGCGTCCGTCGAACATGAGATTCCCCCACTCCATTCCGCTTCCATCGACGACAAGCGGATTTCTGAGCGAAAGCCATGCGCGGTAGACCGTGCTTCCCATCGAACCGGCGACGTCATGGCTGTCGGAGAAGAAGTGTCCGCTGTTCTTGAATCCGTCAACGTTCCTCTTGAACACGGTGAACTCTTTGTGCTCCGTGTCGTATGTTCCAGTTCGCGGATTCCACCGCTCGACGTATTCCGTTCCAGATGTCCCGTGGTAGACGACGCGCGGCTCCCCGTTCTCGTCCACCACCTGCGAGACGGACGGGGGGTTGATGCCGCCGAGGAAATATGCTATCTTACCGTCCACGAAGCGCGCGGATTTCGCCAGGTCTTCACCTGGAGTGATTTCCGCGTCTTTCTTTGTGTACACGTCCACGGACGAGACCGTAGCCGCGTGCACGGCGTTGCCCTGTCGGTTGTCCTCGCGCACCGTGAAGTGGACGTAGCACTCCCCGTCCACAGTCCGCGCCTTCGCGAGGTAGTGGTGCACGCCCGCGATGTTCGGGTGCCGACCGTCGTCTCGCTCGCTCCACGCGCGACGGGACATCTCGAAGAGCGTCTTGAGCGCGCCGGAAACGCCTCCCGCGCGCTCCATCTTGCCCGCGCTCGCGTTCGGGAACACGACCCTGAGCCCGTCCGCAGAGTTCGTCACCTCGCCCCACTCGGCGAACACCGCCTTGAACGCGGCCTTGCCGACGAGCGGCGGAACGGCGGACACGTCCACCGCCGGCATCTCGACGAACGTCCGCGCGTCGCCGATGTCGAACCAGTTTCCGACGACGGCTTCGCGCTCCCAGTCGCCGAACCAGCGCTTGAACGACGGCGTGCGCACCTGCACCCACTGCCGCTCCGTGAGGTTCGTCGGCTTGCCGTTGGGGGCCTTCATCCAGCCGCGCCTCTTCGTGCCGTCCGGGTTCGTGTAGCGCCGCACGACGTCGTCGTATTCGCGCGTCTCCTGCGCGCGCGTGACGGAATGCCTGGCCTGTTGCGATTCGGGGTCGGGCGTGACGGGGCGCTCCCCCTCGTTGAGCAGAGCGCGCTCGGCGAAGCCGAGGAGCTGGAGCGGCGTCCGGCGCTCGGCGATGCCGCCGAGCAGCCCCTGCGCGTCCTCGGACTGCTGGGCGACGAGGTCCGCGTACTTCTCAAGGACCGCTCCGAAGCGGTCCGCTTCGAGGAGGCGCGCGAGCGCGGCCTGCATGGGCGTCGCCGACGCCGTGAGGAAGTCCTGCTCGGCGAGGTGGTCCGCGAGCGTGAGGCGCGGATTCCTCTCCCGCGCGGCGCGCCACGCGATGTACTGGTAGACGGCCTCGCGCACGTCGTCCACGACGTCGAACGAGCCGCGCTGGCGGCGCATGGCGAGGAGCCGCCCGGCGGACTTCATGAGCGCGTTCTGGAGGGACGCGAGCGACA
>JBJEWG010000011.1:0-4531 GCA_051884935.1 Kiritimatiellia bacterium
CGCCCCTTCCGCATCTCCGCCCAGTGCCGCTGAAGCGGGCCATCCGCCTCCTCGTAGCCGAAGAGCCGTTCGCCCGCCTTCCAGCGCGCGGCGAAATCCCTCACCTTCCACGCGCCGAACGCATAATCCGTGAAGGAGTCGAAGCCCAGTTCCTCGAACTGCGCCAGATTCCCGGCGCTCACGCCCTGCCCGTTCAGGTGCAGCTCGCCCAGCCCCGCCGCGCGCACGCGCCGCCGCGCCTCGGCGAAGGCCCCCTTCACCTTCCCCGCGTCCCTGCCCCACGTCTCCCACAGATACGGCACGTTGAAGATGGAGAGGAAGAGCCTCCCGTCCTTGCGCCAGTATTCCGGCTGGTTGAAGTAGTGCGCGATCGAATAGTCGATCAGCCCCAGGAATTCCTCGGGCGTGTGCGCGAGATTCATCAGCGGCGCGTGATCCTTCTCGTACGGCGGGCGGAAGGCGTTCACGCGCTCGTGGTAGCACCACATCAGCGCGAACTTCATCCGCCCCCGGTTCTTCGCCTTGAGGAACCCCTGCTCGATGGCCTCCTCCTGCGTCTTCTGCCCGTTGTACCAGTAGTAGTCGTAGAGGAACACGGTGATGCCGTTGCCGGCGGCCAGGTCGATCTCCGTCTCCACGTCCGCCGGGTCCTTGCCGTTCAGATAGCCCGGCAGCGGCTTGAAGACCTTGTGCCCCGGGAAGCGCGGCCGCATGGTCTTCACAAACGCCCACTCGCCCTCGTTCCAGCCGGGGCCGAACCACTCGTCACCCTTCGGATACTGGTGCCAGTGCGGATAGTAGACCGCCACCACGTCGATTGGACGCGCCGGTTCGGCGCCAAACACGCCCGCCGCCACAAGGGCCGCGGCGCACACACTCACGCGCGAGAACAGTTTCTTCATGCTCGCTAGTATAGCACAACGCCCACCGTCGCGCCCGCGAGCGCATGAATCGGCTAGCGGACCGCGCGCACCGTGTTGGTGGGCGCCGCGCCGGACCCGAACTGCACCTCGAACTCCCGCCGCCGCAGGTCCGCCAGCCGGTTCGACTCACGCTCCCGCGTCCGCTCAAGCTCGGCCTGCTTCAGGCCCGCGACCTGATGCTCGCGCTCGATCGCCTCGTAGTCCCGCTCGGCCTTCTCCACCGCCGCGCGCAGCTCGTTCAGACGGCTCTCCCGCAGCGGCAGCGAGGTCTGCATCTGCTTCAGCGCCCGCTCGACCGCGCCGTTGAACCGCCCCAGCGCGGTCTGCACCGCCGCGCGCTGCGCCAGCACCGAGGGATGCCGCGCCGTGAGCACCCCCTCCATCGCCTTCAGCCCGCCCGCCGCCTCCACCAGCGCCTTGTAGGCCAGAGCCACTTCACTCTCCTGCGGAATCTCCCGCTTGACCATGTCGTAGGCCACCGCGTGCGTCTTGAGGCCCGTCAGGGCCTGTTCGAGGCCCCGCATCCCCTGAAGCTCCTTCTCGACCGCCGCCGCGTCCTCCCGCGCCTTCCGGCGCGCGCCGGCAAGCGTCTCCCGCCGCACCGCGAGCGTGGCCGCGCCCCCCGTCTCCAGAAACGCCTGCAGGTTCTTCAGCGCCTGGTCCGCCACGGTGGCCTGCCGCGCGATCTCCGCGCGGATCGCCGCCAGTTGGGCCTCGCGGGACGCCGCCTCCGCCGCCGCCTCCTGCGCGCGGTACTTCTGAAGCGCGGCCACGCGCTTCGCGTGCGCCGCCTCCTGCGCGCCGCTCATCCGCTCGAACCACCCCGAACGCACGCCCCACCAGCACCCGGCGCCAATCAGCCCCGCAAGGACGACGAGCCGCCCCACCGGCAGCCGCCGACGAGGACGCGGGTGGTGGGCGTGATGGTGATGATGCGGCCTCGGCTCCTCCTCCGCTACCTCCGCATCCGGTCGCCGCGCCGTTGGCGGCGCGCACAGGGCCGCCACGAACGACGAACAGGAATGGAAGCGCGCGCGCGGGTCCTTCGCGAGCGCGCGCAGCAGCACCTCGCGGCGCGGACAATCCTCCGGCAGCCTGGGCGGATGGTCGCACACCGCCGTGCGCATCACGCTCTCGTCCTCAGTCTCGAACGCCGTCGCGAACGGCACCCGCCCCGTGACGAGCTCGACGAACAGCACCGCCAGCGCATACTGGTCCGTCGCCGTGTTCTGCCGCGCCCCCCACCACTGCTCCGGCGCGAGGTAGCAGCGCGCGCCCGGCTCGCCGTGGTTCTCGGCCGCCGCGCCCAGGTCCGGCACCTCGACCCGCGTCGAACCGTCCTCCCGCGTCACGACGACGACCGTGGAGGGAATCACGTCGCGGTGGAACGGCCGCTCGATGTGGGCCCGATGGAGCGCCGCCGCCAGCTGCTGGATGATGCCGAGCGCCTGCTCCGCCTCCACCCTTCCGCCCGGGCACCGCTTCAGCCACTGCCGAAGCGAGATTCGTTCGTCCGCGCGCGCTGCCTCGTCCATGGCGCCCCCCTTCGGCCTAGCGTTCGCTCATGGGAACGTATTCGTGGTGCTTGACGATCGGCTTGTAGGCCGGGCGGATGATCGGCCCGCAGTTGTCGATCTCCTCCATCCGGTGCGCGCACCAGCCCACCACGCGCCCCACCGCGAAGAGCGGCGTGTAGAGGTCCTGCGGGATGTTCAGCATGTCGTAGACGAACCCCGAATACAGATCGACGTTCGCGCAGACATCCTTCGCGCCCGGGTGGACGCTCTTGATGATGTCCGGCCCCAGCCGCTCGATCGCGCTGTAGAGCGCGAACTCGTCCTGCCGCCCGTTCACCTCGGCGAGCTCCTTCGCCTTGTCGCGCAGCAGCACGGCGCGCGGGTCCGAGATCGTGTACACCGCGTGCCCCAGCCCGTAGACGAGCCCCGTGCCGTCGCCGACCTCCTTGCGGACGATCCGCGCGATGTAGTCGGCCACCTCCCCCTCGTTCGTCCAGTTGCGGATGTTCTTCTTCATCTCGGCCATCTGGCGCATCGTCCGGAGGTTGGCCCCGCCGTGCCGGCTGCCCTTCAGCGAGAGCGTCGCCGCCGCCACGGTCGAGTACATGTCGGAGAACGCCGAGGTCACCACGTGCGTGACGAAGCTCGAATTGTTGCCGCCGCCGTGCTCCGCGTGCAGGATGAGCGCCAGGTCCAGCGTCTCCGCCTCAAGGCGCGTGCACTTGCCGTCCTCGCGGATGAGGGCGAGGAAGTTCTCGGCCGTCCCCTTCAGCGGGTCCGGGTAGCGCAGCATGAGGGAGTGCCCGAGGTGGTAGTGGGCCTTCGCCTGGTAGGCGTAGGCGGCCATCGTCGGGAAGCCGGCGATGAGCTCCACCGCCTGGCGCAGGTTCGTCTCGATGTCCAGCAGGTCCGGCGTCGTGTCGTAGGTGTAGGCCCCCAGCACCGCGCGGGCGAGGGAGTTCATCAGGTCCTTGCCGGGCGCGCGGATGATGGAGTTCTCCTTGAACCCGTCCGGCAGGCGCCGATGCTCCGCCAGCAGAACCTCCCACTCCTCAAGCTGGGCCTTCGTGGGCAGCGCGCCGAAGAGCAGCAGATAGGCGCACTCCTCGAACCCGAACCTCCCCTCGGCCTGGCAGTTCTTCACGAGATCGACCACGTCGATGCCGCGGTAGAAGAGTTGGCCCGGCACGGCCACCTTCTCGCCTTCGCTGACCATGTAGCCGTGCACCTCGCCGATTGTGGTGAGCCCCACGAGAACGCCCGTGCCGTCGGCGTTGCGCAGCCCCCTCTTGACGTTGTACCTTTGATACAGCGTGGGGTCCATCGTGTCCGCGCGCCTCACATCCGCCGCCCGAGCCTTCAACCATGCCGGATTAATCATCTCTTCGTCTACCTTCGTCTTCCGTCTTCTTTCTTCAAAATCGAACGAGGTAGTATACCAAATCTCCGCGAAATCGCAACGCCCCCCGCCCACACGACTTGCAGGGCCGTCCTGTTACCGCGCGGATGCCGCGCGCCGCCGCCGAGCGGCCGACTAGACCAGAGGCGACGGGCGATGCACCTCTCCTATGCAATCCCGAATTCCACTCGGCAGTGGAAGATATTTTACTGCCGAGTGGAGGAAATTCTACTGCGCAGTGGAAATTATTCCACTGCCGAGTGGAATTTCCTCCACTGCGCAGTAGAATTCGTAGTCCCCTAGGCGATCCCGCCTCCACTCCTAGGCGATCCCCTTCCACTCACCCCGCCACATCCGCTGTCCCACCGCGGAGTTTGAATCTAAAACCGAGGCGAACCGGGATTTATGCTTTAACGTGCGCCTAGCGGGCGTTGGAGTTCTCCTTCGGCTCGTGCGCCTCGGCCGATTCGCCGCTCTTATCCAGAAAATAGCCAAGCGCGAACAAGGCGACGACCATCAGAACGCATACGCTCGAAATCACGATAATCTTTGTTGTAATCATGGTTAACTACTCCTCTTCCTTTCTTCGGGTGGTTCGTTCACGGCGGAAATACTCGCGGATGAATCCCAACAGGAGAAAACCCGAGGCCTTCTCCGAACGCCCGTCCGGCCCCGTCGCGACCAGCCGCGCC
>JBJEWG010000012.1:0-4500 GCA_051884935.1 Kiritimatiellia bacterium
CCGACATCCGGGATTCACTTGCGCAACCAAACAAATTCTCTTGCGCAAGTGAACAAATTTAGTTGCGCAACTGAATTCATTCTCTTGCGCAACCAAATCCAAAAACATCCTGATCATTTGACCGGGTGATGCAGACCACTCGACCAAATGATGCGCACCACTTGACCGTCCCCTCCTAGGCAAAACGCCCGCCCCTCCTAGACGAAACCACACCCGCCCCTAGACCGTTCTACATCCCCACCTAGACGATTCCCACCGCCCTTCCCGACATATCTGCCATATCAGCCATCATACCGCCCGGTTTTAGAGATTCCAAACAATTCCCCTTATCTGCACAAGGGGAACAGGGCCTCTGCGGCGGTGGGCAGGAGGTTTGGCGGTGGGTAGGAGGCTAGGCGCGACGGTCAAAGGTCGCCAACACGCGCATCGACTCGTCCGAGGCGTCGAGGAGATAGACCCGATAGGCGTCGCCGCCGGGGAGGACCTTCACGACGACATGGGAGGCGCCCAGGCGTTCCAGATGATAGCCGTACTTCGCCTCGCCCGCCTTGTGGACGGCGCAGACGAGGTTCGGCACAATCAGCGGGCGCGAACCGTCCGCCGCCGGCGGCAGACGCGCGAGCGTCTGCGGGTGGGCCTGCTGCGGACACCACATGCAGGCCGTGTACGTCTGGGCGCGAATCGCCTTCAGGAAGGTGTCGCCGTTCGCGTCCGAGCAGCCGTGGTGGTTCAGCTTGCAGAGGGAGACGGGCCCCACGAGCTCGCCGATGCGGCCGTCGTAGTCGAACTTCGAGCCGTCCTTCCGGAGGAATCCGTGGCGCTGGACGTCGCCGCCGGTGTAGTAGCGGAACTTGCCGTACTGCATCACGAAGGCCATCGAGAGCATATTCTGCTGAAGCGTGTGGCCCTTCGGGGCGACGACCTTCCAATGCTCCGCCGCGTAGTCCACCACGCCCTCGGCGCCGTCCCAGAGCACCCCGTTCGCGCAGATGTTCCGAATCGAGAAGAGGTCCCTGTACTTGCCGGGGTCGCGCCGCAGGGCGATCTGGTTGAGCGCGCCCGGGCGGAACGCCTCCGCGCGCAGACCCTTCTTCCTCTGCGCCTCGACCCAGGGGGCGAGCAGCCTCATCGACGAGTCGTGCGACTTGTAGGTCCCCCGCGCCGGGTACTGGTGGTCCATGCAGCAGTCGAACGAGAAGTCCTCGGCGACGCAGAGAAAGCCGTTCAGCTTCCGCCCGTCGGGCGTCTCGCGGAAGCGGAACGCGGCGTTGGGCGTCTCGGGCCGGGAGAAGTCCGCATGGCCGATGTGGTCGGCGTGCCAGTGCGAGAAGAGCGCGTAGTCGATGCGCGCCTCGGGGTAGACGCGCTTCAGGTAGCGGTTCACCCACTCGCCGCCGAGACGGTCGGCGGAGGGCAGCAGCGGCACCTTCTCCCGGTCCTTCGGACGGTAGAACTCGCCCACGTCGTTGAGGATCGCCGTCCCGTCCGGCAGGCGGTAGAACATGTTCTCGCCGCAGCCCGTGTAGATGAAGTGGAGGTCGAGCTCGCCGGGATGCCACCCCGGGTAGACCTCGCCCGCCGCCGGATCTGCGGCGCGGCCCTCCCATCCAAGCGCGCCCGCGATTCCCGCGGCCGAACAGGCCTTCAGAAACGACCGTCTCGATGTCTCCATGTGCTTCTCCTCCCGTGTGTGGGTTTAACGTCAAACCGTCCGCCGCCGCACGCAGCCCGCCAGCCCCCAGGCGGCGAGCGCGGACGTGGACAGAACGGAAAGCAGCGTGAGCGCCTGCTTGCCGCGCGACGGCGGGGCCTCGTCCTTCGGCGCGGGGGCGGCGACGCCCCTCGCCTGAAGGAGCGCCAGGGCCGCGTGCGCCTGTGGCGCCACACGGATGCCGCCCTTCTGCGAGAGGCTGTACGCGCCGACGGCCGCGAGGTCGCCGCGCGCGATCTTATCCGTGAGGGCCCGGTCGCCGCGCAGCGCCGAACCGCCCGCAAGGACGAAGCGGACGCCGGGGGCGTCCATGCGGTCCGCAGTCTCCACCCGATGCAGCCCCAGCGACTCGCGGATGAGCGCGCCGCCCTCCTGTGGCGGCACCGCGACGAAGACCGCGCCGCCGCCCTGCCGGCGCACCTCGTCCGCCGCCGCGTTCGGCGCGCGCTGGAACGAGACGTCCTGCACCGCGAGGTACTTCGCGTCCACGCGGGCGAGGTCGAAGACGTTGACCGCCGCCACGACCGCGAGCGCGGGCACGATCCACGCGCGCGTCGCGCCGAAGCGCACGCGCAGGAACTCGATGCCGAAGCCCGCCAGCACCGCCGCGCAGAATTCGAGCAGATGCACGAACTTCACCGGGCAGCGGATCAGATCGCCGAACGGCAGCAGGAAGACCAGCCGATAGAACGGCGTGAAGCCGCCCAGCGCGCAGAGCAGGACCACGCCCGCGGTGCACATCCAGAACGGGACGTCCGCCCAGGCCGCGGGCGGCTTCCGGCGCAGCCGAAACCAGCCCACGGCGCCGATGGCGGCGAGCAGCAGCGTGAGGACCCCGAAGTAGAGCGAGTGCTGGCGATAGGGAACCCAGTATTCGTCGCCCGCATTCAGGCGCGCGCCCGTGACGGGATGGCACCCGCCGCCCCCCGGCGGCACCACGCCGTGCTGGCCGAGCCGCCCCTGATAGGGCTTGTTGCCGGGCTTCTGGTGGACGCGCGGGTCGTTCGAGCCGCCATGGACTTCGGCGACGGCGAACTCCAGCACGTCCTCCGGCGGAAGCGACCAGCTCGTGCAGAAGAGCCAGCGCTCCTGGCGGGCCTTCTCCTTCGCGGCGGGGTCGTCGGTGGATTCGGACGTTGCGGTCGTTGCGGATATCTGCTTCTGGCGCCCGGCGATGTCGTGGAAGATCGCGTGGCCGAACTGCGGCATCCCCACCAGCAGCGCCGTGGCCGCGACCACGCCGACGCCGGCGAACAGGCGGCCCCACTTCAACGTCGCGCGCTCGCGGACGAGGCACCACACGCCGTACGCGAACGTGAGGAGCGTGAACATCAGCCAGAGGTCCGGCTGGCGCGCGCTGGCCCAGGCGAGCACGCCGCCGAGCAGCGCCCAGTTGCGCCACCGCCCCTTCCGCACGGCGCGATCGACGAGCCCGAAGGCGAAGGGCCCGTACATCAGCCAGACGAACCAGCCGAGGTGCCCCGCCGAGAAGAGCGTGAAGCAGTAGCCCATCAGGCCGAACGCCGCGCCGCCGCCGTAGCACGCGACGCGCGAGAGGCCGCGCCCCCGCAGGTAGAACGCCACCCCCAGCGCGGCCAGCCACGCCGCCAGCGCGAACTGCAATTCGACCCATGCGTACATGCCGCCCAACACGTGCATCAGGTCGGAGGGGATGAAGTCCCTGCCGGCCCACACGTCCCTGAGCCACGCCGCCGCGTCGTCGATGGCGAAGGTCGTCGGGCAGTCCGGCGCCACGGGCACCTTGTCGAGCGACCAGGCCCCCCAGAACACCATCGCGAGCGCGAGCGCGTAGACGCCCGTGAACACGAGAAACGCCACCACCGCGGGCTTCTTCAGAAACGCTCTCATCACGTCCTCCAGGTCGTCTTGTAGACCGTGCCCGACCGGCCGCGGCCACCGCCGTTCCGCCAGCCGCCGCCGCCACTCCGCCAACCGCCGGAGCCGCGCCCGTAGCCATCATCGTCATCGTCGTCGCGGCGGCCGTAGCCCGAGTCGCCGCCGTAGCCGCGGTCGGTCGAGTAGAGCGTCTGCTCCTCCACGAGGTCCCTGGAAATCTCCTGTACGAAGATGGAGGGGGCCACGGGGAAGAGGCCGCCGTCGGCCGTCTTCTTCGCGCGCGGCACGCACATGTAGAGGCGGTCCTTCGCACGGGTGACGGCCACGTAGAAGAGGCGGCGCTCCTCGTCGATGTTGCCCTCCTCGATGGCGCGGGCGCTCGGGAAGATCGTCTCGGAGAGCCAGGGCAGGATGACGACGGGCCACTCCATGCCCTTCGCCTGATGGACGGTGGTGAGGGTGATGTGGTCTTCGGGCAGGCCGTCCTTCGGCCGCGCGTCGAGGTTGGTCATGAGGGCCACCTCGTCGAGGAACTGCCGGAGGCCGCCGGGGGCGGAGGCGATCTGCGCCATGAGCTCGCCCAGGTCTTCGAGGCGCGACGCCGCGTCCTCCACCTCGAACGCCTTGTGCAGATGGTCCGCGTAGAAGAGCTGCGTGAAGTCCTCGATCAGCAGGCGGTCCTCGTGCGCCGCGAGATGCGCCGCCGCGCGCTCGAAGGCCTGTGCGATGCGGCCCCAGGCCGCCTTGCCCTTCGCGCACATCAGCGCGTCGAGGTTCATGCGGTCCATCGGGTTCGTGCCGTCGAAGGAGTTGCCGAGCCCGCGCCAGTACTTGCGCGCGGAGGTTTCGCCGACGCCCGGCAGAAGCTCGACGAGGCGCAGGAAGCTGAGCTCGGAGGCGGGGTCCACGCAGAGGCGCAGGAACGCGAGGAC
>JBJEWG010000013.1:0-4483 GCA_051884935.1 Kiritimatiellia bacterium
GAGAACGTCTGGTCCACGTTCGCCTCCGAGCTCATGCCGAGCATGCTCTTGATTTCCGTCGAAGACAGATTCATGCGGAGCTTCAGCCAGTGGACGTAGGCCCGCATCGGGTTCTTCCGGTAGAGATCGGCAAAGCATTTCTGCACGAGCTCCCACTGTTCCCGACGCCGCACCGCAGGGTCTTCGGTGGGCAAGGCGTCCTGCCCCCGTAAATCTGACATGCGCTTCGAGAGTTTTTCCTCGAAGCCGCGCCCCTCGTCCTCCTCTCCCGTCGAGCCGGCCCCCTCGATGGAGCTCATCCGCTCGTCGGGCTTCGCCCGGTGGATATAGCCCCGCACGTAGGTCCGCATCCAGCCCCAGAGGCTTCCCCCGTCGTCCCGATAGAGTTCGAGCTTCCGCCCCCCAACCATCTCCAGATAGAGAAGGCTCATCAGCTCCTCGGCCGTGATGCCCCAGTCGCGCGCCTTCGCCCCGCTGCGGAATCCGCCCGCCTCCGGCAGAACGGCCCGTTCCCAGACGAGTCGCCAGGCCTCCGCGTCCTGAAGCTTCAGGTATTCCCAGACGACGTGGTCGCTGGCCTCTGCAAGGGCATTCGTCATCGGGACCTCACTTCTTCGTCTTCCGCGGTACGACGATGTAGCCGCGCAGCTGATAGGGCACCCAGTCGTTTGTCCAGGTCGTGTCGCGAAACGGCTTCGTGAAGAGCGCCGGGTCCGGGAGGATATCGTCAACCGTTCCCCGAACGCCGTCCGGCCCGCACGACAGCAGAACCGGCAGTCCGTTCGTGCCTCCCGTGGGCGCGTAGACATAAGGATGTTTCCAGGGGTCGGGCGGCAGCGGGTCCACCCAGATCCTCTTGTGGATGTAGGGGCCGATCCAGCCCTTGTGCCTCGACTCCTTGCTCGCCAGGGCCTCCAGCCCGCCCTCTTCAATCGTCGGATAGACACCCGTGTGGAACTTGAACCGTCCCAGCGCCTCGGCGAAGGCGTCCACGCTCTTCGACGCCTGGAGAATCTTCCCCGTGCGCACCTTGCCCGCGCTCCCCCCCTGCTCGCTCGTCTTGATGAGGGAGACGCCAAGCAGCGTCAGCACAAGCATCAGCCCAAGATAGAAGACCGGCCCACGCTTGAAAGATGGCGCCCGCATCCCAAGTTCACGCTTCTTGGCCTCGATCTCCGCCTGAATGGCCCTGATCTTGCGCTGCCGTTCCGCCTTCGAGAGCGTGGGGCGCTTCATCCCCTTCGGCGGGATTCGGGGGCTTCCCGTCTCCATCGTCATGTGATTTCCTCCAAGATGAGCTCACGCGGGGCAGGCGCCTCGGCGCCGATTTCAATCGCCATTCGGACGCGCTCCGCCGCGCTATCGAGCCGATCTAGCCGACTCGCCGTCCTGACCCGCGCCAGCACCGCCCCGGCCTCCACCCAATCGCCACGCGCCACGCAGAGATCGACCCCCGCGAGAACGTCAATGCCGTCGTCGGTCTTCGCCCGTCCCGCACCCAGTTCAAACGCCGTCTGCGCAACGCCATCCGCCGCGATGGACCGGACGAATCCCGTTTGCCGCGCACGCACCTCCACCGTCGAGACCGGCCCCTCAAGGCGCGCCTGAAAGGCCCCGAGATCGCCGCCGTGCAGCTCGACCATGCGCGCGAAACGCCGATACGCCTCGCCGTTCTCAAGGTTCGCCCAGCAGCACGCAACGGCGTCGTCGAGCGGCATCCCCTTCGCAAGCGACACCATCCAGGCCGCCAGTTCAATGGAGAGGTCGATGACGTCCCGCGCCATGCCGCGCCCCTGCAGAACGTCGATTGCCTCCTGAACTTCGTTGGCGTTGCCCACGGCACGCCCCAGCGGCTCATCCATCGCCGTCACCAGCGCGCACGCCCTGCGTCCCGCGCCCTTCGCCCCCTTCACGAGCGCCTGCGCCAGCGCCACGGCGTCGGCCCGCGTTTTCATGAAGGCTCCTGCGCCGCACTTGACGTCGAACACCAGCGTCTCCGCGCCCTCGGCCAGCTTCTTGGAGAGGATCGAGGCGACGATGAGCGGAATCGAGGGGACCGTGCCCGTCACGTCTCGCAGGGCGTAGAGCTTCTTGTCCGCGGGCGCGATCTCCCCCGTCTGCACGGTCAGGGAACACCCGCAGTCCGACACGACCTTTCGGTAGTCGTCCAGCGAAAGCCCCGCGACGTACCCGGGAATGGACTCCATCTTGTCCGCCGTTCCACCCGTCAACCCGAGCCCGCGTCCCGTCAGGGACGGCACGGCCAGCCCACACGCCGCCGCCAGCGGCTGAACAATCAAAGAGAGCTTGTCGCCCACGCCGCCCGTTGAATGCTTATCGGCCGTCGGAGGGAATCCCGGCCAGTCGAGACAGGTGCCGGAATCGCGCATCGACTCCGTCAGGGCCAGCGTCTCCGCGTCGGACATCCCCCGGCAGCAGGTCGCCATGGCGAACGCCGCCATCTGGTAGTCGGGAACGTCGCCGCGCGTGTAGGCCGCGATGAACGCGCGAATCTCCTCCGGCGCCAACTCCCCTCCCTCGCGCTTTCGGTCCAACAGCAATTTGGCGATCATGGCCTCGCTCCTCAGGATTCCAGCAGCATGTCGCTCTTGGGGAGCAACTGCCGCCCGCGCAGGAACTCGCCGCCGGCCAATTCGCGCGCCCCCTCGGCCTTGAGGGCCGTCAGCAGCAGCACGCCGTCCCCCGTGCGGACCACCGGCCCCCGCGCGTGGCACGCGACCACGGTCCCCGGCAGTTCCGCCCGCCAGGTCGGATCAATCTCCGCCGTTTTGAGGAAGTCGATCCCCGTGACAACCACGCGCCCCGTGTTGCCCTTCCTGCGGAAGCGCGTCGGCAGGAACGTGTAGCAGCCCGGCCACGGCGTGTAGGCCCGCAGCAGGCGTTCGATTTCGCGGGACTTCGCCCCCCAGTGGATCAGCCCATCCGTCTTCTTGATCTTGTGCGCGAACGTCGCCTTGGCGTCTTCCTGCTCGATCGGCGTCGGCAGCGTCCCCGCATCAATCAGCTTCAGCGTCTTCGCAAGCGTCACGCCGCCCGCAATCGCCAGACGGTCCATGAGCGAGTCGCCCGTATCGTCCGAATAAATCGGCTCGACGGCCTTGCGCAGCACCGGCCCGTCATCCATGCCCCGCCCCATCCGAATGACCGAAACACCCGTCAGTTCGTCGCCCGCCAGCAGGGCGGCCGTCACGGGCGAGGCCCCGCGGTACTTCGGCAGCAGGGAGAAATGGCAGTTGATGCAGCCGTACTTCGGCATCTCAAGAATCGCGTCCTTGAGGAACTGCCCGAACGCCACCACGGCGATCACGTCCGGCTTCTTCGCCTGCAGCCAGGCAATCGCCTCGGGGGAATTGACGCTCTCGGGCGTGATGCACTCGACGATGCCGCGGTCACGCGCATATTTACGGCAGGGACAGGGCGTGAGATCGCGTCCGCGTCCCGCAGGGCGATCCGGCTGCGTGACGACGCCGACCACCTGAAGACCGGGAAGCCTGAGAATGGCGTGGAGACATGTCGCCGACGCCTGCGATGAACCCATGAATACAATCCGCATGGGGCTTAGTATAGCATTTTTGATTCGCGCGCGCCCGCGCAACACCGGCCTTGGCCTCATTAGAGTTGAAGCATCGGTAAAACCCTGGGTAGGTTGCAGGAAAATGGTGCGCACCACAGAACCAAATGGTGCGCATCTCCGGAACAAATGGTGCGCACCACTTCTTGCGGCGGTGCGCACCAAATCACATCCCCGTCAACAAGGTATTCATCCGATTCTCTATCTCGCGTGAAGAAAGGATGTACAGCGCGTCGGACTGTGCCATTTTGGCTCACTTAGGGGCCTCCGCCTGACCTCCTACCCGGGGACCGCCCGCCCCCCTGGCCTTGTGTCGCTGGACAGGAGGGGTCAGGGTCGCGCGACCCCGAGGCCTTGGGTCGGGCGACCCAAGGGGTCTGTGTCGCCCGACGCAAAGGCAGGGTACCGACGACGGGCGCGGCTGTGGTAGGCGACGGCAACCAATCCGCCAGGCGGGAGAACCCGTCTCATTGGCTGATAGAAGTCAACCCGTTGTACACAAGAGTGGTACGAATCGGGGAAAAAGAAAACCGCCATTACGGCGGTTCTAAGTGGCGGGCTCAGGGAGAATCGAACTCCCCTCTTCGGATCGACAGTCCGAGGTCCTAACCGATGAACGATGAGCCCACGAGGTTGAAAACGCGAGTAGTATATCAGATCGCTTCTCAGCGTGCAAGGGGGTATTTCAATTTTTCTTCGTTATTTTCTTCGCACCCACAACGGCCCCCGTCTCTGAAAAACAAATTCCCGCGACGGAGGGATACCGTCGCGGGAATTGACGGGGCAACGCAAGTGTCACCCTCTACGAGACTTACATCTCACTCAGCTTCTTGAGAAGCGCGTAGTTCTCCTTGAAGCCCTGTTCGGACTTTTCGAGCATCGCCATCGCCT
>JBJEWG010000014.1:0-4421 GCA_051884935.1 Kiritimatiellia bacterium
TCGAGTCGCCCGTGTGGATGCCCATCGGGTCGAGGTTCTCGATCGAGCAGACGATCACGCCGTTGCCCTTGCGGTCCCGCATCACCTCCATCTCGAATTCCTTCCAGCCGAGCAGGGACTCCTCGACCAGCACCTCCGAGTTGAGCGAGGCGTCGAGCCCGCGCCGCACGATCGTCTCGAACTCCGCCGCGTCGTGCGCGATGCCGCCGCCGGTGCCGCCGAGCGTGAAGCCCGGGCGGATGACCAGCGGCCAGGCGCCGATCTTCTGCGCCGCCGCCCGCGCCTCCTCCATCGTGTGACACGAGAAGGAGACCGGCATGTCGAGCCCGAGGCCCAGCATTGCCTCCTTGAAGAGCTCGCGGTCCTCCGCGCGCGCGATCGCGTCCGCGTCCGCGCCAATCATCTCCACGTTGTAGCGGCGCAGGATGCCCTGGCGCGCCACCTCCATCGCCGTGTTCAGCGCGGTCTGCCCGCCCAGCGTCGGCAGCAGCGCGTCCGGGCGCTCCCGGCGGATGATCTCGTGGATCGTCTCCGGCGTGATGGGCTCGATGTAGGTGCGCGGCGCCATGTCCGGGTCGGTCATGATCGTCGCGGGGTTCGAGTTGATCAGCACCACCTCGTACCCCTCGGCCCTCAGCGCCTTGCACGCCTGCACGCCCGAGTAGTCGAATTCGCAGCCCTGCCCGATCACGATCGGCCCCGCGCCGATCAGCAGGATCTTGTGGATGTCCGTGCGCTTCATGATGCCGCCTCGTCCGATGACTGGTTGCCGTGGGGCCGCCTGACCCGCCGCGGGCTCTTGCCCTGGCGGAGCGCCGCGGCGACGAGCCCGTCGAAGAGCGGGTGCGGCGCGGTCGGGCGGCTCTTGAACTCGGGATGGAACTGCCCCGCGATGAAGTAGGGGTGGCCCGGCAGCTCCACGATCTCCACGAGCGCGCCGTCCGGCGACGTGCCGGAGACCCTGAGGCCCGCCTTCTCGATCGCGGCGCGCCACGCGGAGTCGTAGTTGAACTCGTAGCGGTGGCGGTGGCGTTCGGAGATCGTGAAGTCGGCCTTCTCCGAGGCGCCGTAGAGCGGCGCGTAGAGCTTCGCCGCGAGCGTCCCCTTCTTCACCACGCACGGATAGGCGCCGAGGCGCATCGTGCCGCCCTTCGCGGTCACGCCCCGCTGCCCCTCCATCAGGTCGATCACGGGGTGCGACGTCGCCGGGTCGAACTCCGTCGAGTTCGCGTCCGCCCACCCCAGCACGTCCCGCGCGTATTCGATCACCGTGCACTGCATCCCGAGGCAGATGCCGAGGAACGGGATTCCCCTCTCGCGCGCGTACCGGATGGCGGCGCACTTGCCCGCCACGCCCCGCGCGCCGAAGCCGCCCGGCACGAGAATGCCGTCCACCCCCTTCAGGATCTTCCCGCCCGCGTCCGCCTCAAGCTCCTCCGCCTCCACGCACCGCACCTCCACCTTGGCGTCGTGCGCCATGCCCGCGTGGTGGAGCGCCTCGTGGACGCTCTTGTAGGCATCGCGGATTGCGATGTACTTGCCCACGAGCGCGATCGTGCACGTCCTCTTCGGCTCGGTCGCCTTCCGCACGAGCGTATCCCACACCGTGTGCTTGATCGGCCAGATGTCGAGCCGCAGCTGCTTGAGCACCTCCTCGTCCAGCCCCTGCCGACGCAGCTGGCGCGGGATCGCGTAGACGGAATCCGTCACGTCCCGCTCTTCGATCACGCGCTCGGGGCGCACGTTGCAGAAGAGCGCGAGCTTGTCGAGATGCTCCTGCGGGATCGGCATCTCCGTGCGGCACACGAGGATGTCCGGGATGATGCCGATGGCGCGGAGCTGCCCCACCGAGTGCTGCGAGGGCTTCGTCTTCAGCTCGCCCGCCGCCTTCAGATACGGCACCAGCGTGAGATGGACGAAGCAGGTGTTGTCGAACCCGTGCTCGAAGCGGAACTGGCGCGCGGCTTCGAGGAACGGCAGCGACTCGATGTCGCCCGAGACGCCGCCGATCTCACAGAGCACGATGTCGCAGTCGTGTTCGCCGGCGGACTTGATCGCGTCCTTGATCTCGTTCGTGATGTGCGGCACCACCTGCACCGTTCCGCCCAGATAGCCGCCCGCCCGCTCGCGGGCCAGCACCGCCGAGTAGATGCGGCCCGACGTGTAGTTCGACGCCCGCGAGCAGGTGACCCCCGCGAAGCGCTCGTAGTGGCCGAGGTCGAGGTCCGTCTCCGCGCCGTCGTCCGTCACGAACACCTCGCCGTGCTGGTACGGGCTCATCGTCCCCGGATCGACGTTCAGATACGGGTCGAGCTTCTGCATGAACACCCGGTAGCCCCGGCTCTTCAGCAGCAGCGCCAGGCTCGCGCTCGTGATGCCCTTCCCGAGGGAACTGACCACGCCCCCGGTGATGAACACGTATTTGACCTGTTTCTTCATGACGCCTCTCCTGTCCGCGCGCCGCGCGCCGCAACGATGAGATCGCGGAATTCCGCGAAGAGATACCGCGAATCGTGCGGCCCCGGGCAGCTCTCCGGGTGGTACTGCACCGAGAACGCGGGCAGCGACCTGTGCCGAACGCCCTCGATCGACCCGTCGTTGAGGTTCACGTGCGTCACCTCCAGGGCGTCCGGCACCGAATCCGGCAGCACCGCGAAGTTGTGGTTCTGGCTCGTGATCTCCACGCGCCCCGTCCGCAGGTTCTTCACGGGATGGTTGCAGCCGTGGTGCCCGAACGCGAGCCGCCCCGTCCGCGCCCCGCAGGCGAGCGCGAGCAGCTGATGCCCCAGGCAGATGCCGAAGATCGGAATCCGCCGGCGCGCGGCGGCCCCCGCGTTGTAGGCGAGGAGCTTCCGGATGTTCTCCTGGGCGTAGGTGACGGCGGCGGGATCGGCCGGGCCGTTCGAGAGGAACACGCCGTCGGGCTTCATCCCGAGCACGTCCTCCGCAGGCGTCTTCGCCGGGACGACCGTCACCCGCGCGAACGCCGCCAGGCTCCGCAGGATGTTCGTCTTGACGCCGAAGTCGTAGCAGACGACGTGCGGGCGAGTGACATCGCCCGTTTCCGCGTCGAACGCGAAGGGCGCGGGACAGGTGACCCGCGCGGCGTAGTCCTGCCCGTCCAGCCCCTCCCACGCCCGCGCCCGCGCCACGGCCGCCGCCTCCGAGCTCCCGCCACGGCAGAGAACGGCTTTCTGGTTGCCGTGGTCGCGCAGGTGAATCGCGAGCGCGCGGGTGTCGATGCCGTAGAGGCCCGGCACGCCGGCCTCCTTCAGATACTGGTCGAGGGACTTCGCCGCGCGGTAGTTCGACGGCGCGTTCAGCCCGTTGACGACCAGTCCATGTAGAAAAAGACCCCGGGACTCGACGTCCTCGGGGTTCGTGCCGTAGTTGCCGACTTCCGCGGTGGTGAGGGTGACGATCTGCCCCGCGTAGGATGGGTCGGTCAGGATCTCCTGATAACCGCTCATGCCCGTGTTGAAGACGACCTCCCCCACCCGATCGACGGGGGCGCCGAAGGCGACGCCGTGGAACACGGTTCCGTCCGCCAGGGCGAGGAACGCCGCCCGTTCGCGTTCCGCCTTCCATTTCGCTGTCAGTTCTTCGTTGACCATGCCGAAGTCGTTTAGCAGAATCCGTGCCACGCCCGTATTCCGGCCCATCGGCCCCAGTTCGTTACACATCCTGTAAGCACCTGGATACGGCATTACACTTTTCGTCATCCGTCCCCGACCGCACGAGGCGGCCGGGGACGTCGTCTGGCTCCTACATGTTCGAGAAGAACTGGAAGGAGGCGTAGGCGTCCTCGCCGTGTTCGGTCAGGTCGAGCCCCTTCAGCTCGGTCTTCGCGCTCACGCGGAGAATGCCGCACTTCTTGAGGATGAAGAAGATCGCCAGCCCGCAGCCAAACGCCCAGGCGCCGACGGAGAGGATGCCGCCGAGCTGCACCAGCAGCGCGTGCAGGCCGCCGCCGTAGAAGAGGCCGGTCGAGGTCTCGCCGATGCCAAGGGTCTTCTCCGCCGCGAAGAGGCCGCACGCGAGGGTGCCCCACACGCCGTTGACCAGATGGACCGAGACGGCGCCCACGGGGTCGTCGATGTGGACCTTGTCCCAGAAGTACACCGAGAGCACCACCAAAACGCCGGCCACGACGCCGATGAGCAGCGACGCCCCGGGCGTGACGACGTCGCACGACGCGGTGATGGCCACGAGCCCCGCGAGCGAACCGTTGAGCGCCATGGTCAGGTCGGGCTTGCCGCTGACGATCCAGGCGGTGGCGAGCGCGGTGCAGGTTCCGGCGCAGGCGGCCAGATTCGTGATCATCGCCACGCGGCTCACGTCGCCGATGCCCTGGGTGTAGCTGCCCGGGTTGAAGCCGAACCAGCCGATCCACAGAAGGAACACGCCGAGGGTGCCCATCA
>JBJEWG010000015.1:0-4360 GCA_051884935.1 Kiritimatiellia bacterium
GTACGAGCTCTTGCCCGCGTTGGGGCGCCCCACCACCGCCACGCGCAGCGGCCGCGCGGCCTGTTCGTCCGCCTCGGGCGGCGGCAGCTTCGCGGTGGCGAACTCCACGATCGCCTCCACGCCGCGCCCGTGCTCGGCCGAGGTCGGCATCACCGGCATCCCGAAGCGCGCGAACTCGTCCGCCCGCGCGTCGTCGTCCGCCGTGTCGCACTTGTTCGCCACGATCGCGCAGGGCACGCCGCTCTCGCGCACGCGCTTGAGCACCTCCTCGTCGAGGGGCGTCACGCCCGCGCGCGCGTCCACCACCACCAGGCACACCGCCGCGTCCGTCACCGCCAGCGCGGCCTGCTGGCGCGTCTCCGCGGCGAAGGGGTCGTCGCTGCCCGGCGTGCGGTCGAACGCGAGCCCGCCCGTATCCACGAGCATGAACCGCTGCCCGTTCGCCTCCACCTCGCGGGCCACGCGGTCGCGCGTCACGCCCGGCTGGTCGAAGACGATCGCGATGCGCTGGCGCGCGATGCGGTTGAAGAGCGCGCTCTTACCCACGTTGGGACGCCCGACGATCGCGACGACGCGCCCGGGCCTGCTGATGTTGAGTTCGTCCATACCCTGTACCTGTAGCTTGAAGCCAAATGAACCCGCGCGCTAGAACACGCGCTTCTTGTAGAGATACACCAATACGCCGATGATCCCCACCGCCAGCACCCCCGAGATCGCGGAGAGCACCGCGAACGTGTGCGGGTAGTCCTGCAGCGGCAGCGGGATGTTCATGCCGTACGCGCTCGTGATCACCGTCGGCACCGCCAGCAGGATCGTCGCCGCCGTCATGTACTTCATCACGTTCGAGAGGTTGTTGTTGATCAGCGAGGCGAACGTGTCCAGCGTCCCGTTGAGGATGTTCGCGTGGATCGTCGCCGTCTCCAGCGCCTGCTGGTATTCGACCGCCGCGTCGTCCAGCGTGTCCGAATCGTCCTCCGAAAGGCTCAGCTGCCGCGCGTGGTCCAGACGGTTGATCAGGATGTTGTCCGCCTTCAGGGACGTCGAGAAGTAGACGAGCGACTTCTGGTAGGTGAGCAGCTTCAGCAGCACCTCGTTCGAGATGGACTCGTGGAGCGAATCCTCAAGGTCCTCGATCTTCGCGTGCATGTCGCGCAGGTAGCGCAGGAACAGCACCGCCGCGTGCCACAGCAGGCGGAACATGAAGCGGTTGCGCTCCCCCGGCGGACACACCCGGCGGATCTGGTCGAGGAAGGCGTTCGTCACCGGCGTCGTCTGCGAGCAGATGGTGATCACGCTCTGCCCGAAGAGGACGATTCCCAGAGGCAGCGTCTCGTAGGGCAATACGCTCTCGTCGTCCTCGTCGCCCCTCACCGGCAGCGGCACGTGCACGATCACGAGGTGGAATCCGTCCTCGCTCTCGAAGCGCGGACGCTCCTCCCGGTCGAGCGGGTCGGTGAGGAAGTCCCTTGGCACGCCGGAGAAGCTCAGCACCTGCTCCAGCTCGGCCGTCGTCGGCTCCGCGAGGTTGATCCAGCACGACGCGCACAGCTCGGTCGTCTCCTTCAGACCTCCGTTCTCCCATTTGTAGACTGTCATCATGCTGGAACCCTCCTTTCTCGTCGAAGATCAACTATTAGTTTCTCATTCTTCCCCCGATTATGCAACCCAAAAGTTTGGGATTTATTGCAGCGCGGACGACCTCCCCGGCCTCATGGATCAACCGTTAGCAAACGACAACCTCGGTCAAAGACGTAATCCCCGCCATTGACCTCAGAACCTCATGCAAAGACTTCAGGGTGTCAGTAGTTTTTCAATCAATGAATGAATCACTTCCTTGATCTTTGGAGAAGTGCGGATGAAGAAGTGCTCAAGGTTATACCCAACAACCTCCTTGAAGAATGCAAACGTCGATACTGTAGGATCATTGGAATGAAGCCCGGTAAGCACTAACATCCCGGCATTACGATACCGACCAATCACAGCCTCACTGACCTGAGAAGAAAGAATGGCAACCACTGGCAGATGCCCATTCTGATAGGCTCTTGCCCCAAACCTCAAATCAGCATTTTGTCTCTTTGAATCAGCACTTTTGTATCCCTGTCTGATTTCAAAGATGGCCCCTCGCAATTTTGTCCTACTATCGCCATGAGCGGTATCACGTGCCATTTTGAGCCAGTCCGTCACACGTTTGACATGATTCCCGTTCGTTAAGTCGTCAAGACTAATCCTTGCGTCCAGAATATGAAATGCCGCTTGTTTCTTGGTCTTGTTGTATTCATACTTCCATTCAACTTGTTCTTGCTCAAGAGAGAACCCATCCTTGATGATTTCCCGAAGTAGTTGTTCAACCCCAACGCCAATCTGTCGATATATTGAAGTGAGCCCGCCAGAAGCCTTATGAGCCGCATAGACCAGAGGCGAATCCAATCCTATCCAAGAATAGAACTCGTCGCTACCATACAGACTCCTGAAATCGGCCAGAGAGAGTCCACCATTTCCGCTTGTTCCAAATGCCGGTCGATAATCCGCGCACACATACAATGGAGATAGGAATATCCCCAGATACTTTTCATCAAGCGTCTTCATAGGTTTCTCCGACTGTTGATTGAAGGATACAGGCTTTAGAATCCAAACTCTCCCTGAACAAACCCCTTGTTGTCTATGGGCTTGTATTCACGTTGAGTGGTTATTGCGTGTCCCACGTTCACACCATGGTCAATGGCTTCCATGAAACGCGCGACGGACTTTGCCACCGAATGGGCCAGGATGGGCGGTACGGCATTACCGATAAGAGTCAGATTCCTTTGCGTCGTATAAGGGAACACAAACTCATCCGGGAATGTCTGAACCCTTGCGCATTCACGCACCGTCAGTCTTCTAGGCAACTTGTAATGGAACTGGATGCGGCCTCTTGAGTTGGCACGAATACACAATGCCACCTTGTCAGGTTCGTTGACAGTATCCCCCTGCCCACCGCCAGAAGTCGCCTTTGACGCAACGAAATACTGGCTCTGGTTTGTCACCGTTTCATCCGTGATATCCTCAAGGTCTTTCAAAGCCTCGGAGATGGTGACCGGATTATTGAAGTTGGTCGGGGCTGGCTTCACGGGGAATCCGTCAATATCGTTTCTCACTCCCACAAATATCAATCTCCTCCGACTCTGAGGGACGCCGTAGTCGGGGGCATAGAGATTCCAAACGTCAAAGTGGTATCCAACACTCTCGAAGTCTCTTACAATCGTGCGCAAAACCTCCCCTTCCCTCATTCTTGCAAGGTGAATCACGTTCTCACCTACCACAACACGTGGACGATGGGCGTTCATGTAGTTGCGCAGTACCTGATAGAGTCTTCCTCTCTTCCCGTCAAACCCCGTCTTTGGCCCAGACGAGGAAAAATCCTGACATGGGAACCCCCCAATTAGAACATCCGTTCCAGGTAATTCATCTATATCTACCTTGGTAAGGTCCGCGTGCTGAATACGATTGTCAACGTTCAACTTATAGCAATCAACCGAATCCTGAAGGAAATCATAAGCCCCGACAATGTCAAATGGCAACGGCTCATACGATCTCCCAAGAACGGAGAACCCGCCCCGGAAGCCAAAATCCAATCCTCCGCAACCGGAGAAAAAGGACATTACCTTGAATGGCCCCTCTTCCTCACCATACCGATTCCGACGGGCATTGTCACTATCCCTGAATCCAACTTCAAACTTGGGCTTATTTCTTAATGCCCTGATTTGCGGCTTACCGTCCTTTCGTCTCATTGCGTCCTATCCTCTAAACCGGCGACAGACTCCTGCGGTTCGGCGCGGCGGACAACACCCCGCCGCGACATTCCATCCGCGTGGCCCGAATGAGATACTATAAGGATAAAACCTTCCAAAACAGTCATGGCTGGAGTATACCACGTCCTCCCGTACCTGTCGAGACAAGCAAGGACGAGTTGAGTCAGCCAGCCCCTATTAAATCAATCAAGTCCTAGTGAATCAATGAGCAACCGTTCAACAGAGATACCGCTTGCCGCCGCCATCGTCACTGCACTGTGCCAAATTGACACGCCACCCGCAAGAATGTGTCATATTGACCCATCGGGGACCTCTTACCGACATCCTGCCGGAGGGTCGCTGGACCCTAAGCCCGAGGATGGCGCTACCCTCCGGCAGGGGGATGCGCTACCCAAGGCCAAGGGCCTGCTATGCCGATGACCCGACCCGAGTTGTGCCGATGAGCGACCCCGAGTTATGCCGATGACTCGACCCGAGTTATGCCGATGGCCGACCCCGAGTTGTGCCGATGACCGACCCCTGCCTCATAGATTAAACTCCGAGCGTTTGCAAAGGGCGGTTCTAACGAACCG
>JBJEWG010000016.1:0-4312 GCA_051884935.1 Kiritimatiellia bacterium
CGCGATCTCAATCTGCCATAACACGTTCGCTCTATGACTCATCCCGAGTGTACAGTTCTCGTCACATCGTGCGACGCATACGCCGACCTCCTTCGGCCGTTCTCGATTCTCTGGCGGAAGTTCTGGCCGGATTGCCCGTTTGAAACCGTCCTCGTGACGGAAACAGAACCCGCCGAGGGGTTCGGGCACGTGGTTCTAACGGGGAAGGGGAAGAGCTGGTGTCAGATGCTCGTGGAGGCGCTCGACCAGATCGCGACGCCCTACGTCATTCTGCTGATGAACGACTATTTTCTTGAGTTGCCTGTCGATACGGTGAACATCCTCCGCCGCCTGGAGCAGGCGAAGGCGCACGATGTCGCCAATCTGCGCCTTAATCCGAATCCGCCCGGGCGGGGGCCCTTTGTCCGGGCCGAGGACCTGCTTGAATTTCCGAAGAACGTCGCCTACTGTGTGACGTGCCAGACGGGCATTTGGAATCGCGCTTTCCTGCGGGGCCTCGCCGCGCGGAACAAGAGCGCATGGGAGTTCGAGCGGCAGGGATCGTTCATGCTGGAGGGTGAGACGCGCCCGCTTCTGGTGACACCGACGAAGGAGTTTCCCTTTCTCGATGCGGTCCACAAGGGGTATTGGGAGCCGGAGGGCGTGCGGGTGATGAGGGAGAATGGCATCGACTACGACTTCTCGAAGCGCGGAACGCCGCCGTTCGGGGTTCGTGTCCGCGAAGGTTTAAAGTTCCTGGTATTCGCGTTGTTCCCGTGGACGCTGATCGTCCGCGTGCAGAACGCGCTGGGCGTGGGAATGAAGGAGCGCCACAGCTCTCGATAAGTTTGGCATGAGCACGTTATTTCTTTCAAGATTACAGGGGCAGGGGCACACGAATGCCGAAATCCCGTTTGACTGGACCGCGCTGTTCACGCGGGGAATCATAGTTTTACAACGGAATATCTGGGGCAATTCCAAGGGGCGCGGTGCCTGTTCACGAATGCCCAACACGCTTTCCTACCGGGATTCGGTTGACTTCATCCGGCGGGGGATTCAATCCGGAAGACCATTCATGGCGGGAAAGATTGGCACGGGCGACAATGAGACCATGCTCCGCTACATCGACATCCACGACAAGGAGTCGGTTTTTCTGAAGAGTTTGAAGCTGTTGCTTGGCAAGCGGCGGCCATTCTGGTGGGATAACTCCATTCGTGCGGGGATCAGCGTGTGTGCTGGCGTATTTCCAAATGACATTGTTGGCATCGAAGAATTCTGCCGTATCTACGAGACGTATATCCCCGAGATGGACGGGTTCGGCTCGTGCGCGGATGGCGAGACGCGTATCCATGACCGTTATTGTCCGCAGGCGACTGCCATCGCATGGGAATCTCTGTTTCCGCTTCGCGAGGGTTATTCCTGGTATGATGCTCTGAAGGGCAAACGCGTGTTGGTTGTCCATCCGTATCTGAAGTCTATTGCGGAGCAATATAAGAAAGCACGGCGCGTTGAATTACACAAGGGGCAGGGACCTCTGCCGGAATTTGAACTGATTTTGTACCGCCCGGTGAATTCCATTGGCGGGCACTGTGCCGGGTTTGCTCGCTGGAAGGATGCGTTGCAGCACATGATCGACGATGTTTCGAAGATCGATTTCGACATCGCTCTTGTGGGATGCGGTGTCTACGGCGTGCCGCTTTCCGTGCACATCAAGCGCATGGGGCGCGTGGCGATCCATACGGGCGGATCGACGCAGCTCATTTTCGGGATTAAGGCGAAAGTGTATGATGGTTACGGGTTCTACAACGAACATTGGATTCGTCCGCTCCCGGATGATATCCCGGAGAATATGGGTTTGATCGAACGAGGGCGTTTTCTATGATGCGCCAAATCTACAATTTGGAAATTTGCGATGATTGGTGATGTCTCGATTTCATTGGCGGCGGATCATCGGTATTTGCCGGGACTGCTGGCAACGATGTCTAGTATTATACTCTCGGCCTCGCAAAAGGACCGCCTGCGATTTAATGTTTTCGCCGATGGCCTGACAGAGGCGGACTGCGCACAGGTGGCCGCCCTCGCAAAACGTTTGGGACTCTCGGAGGCAGGGGTGGTGTTCCAACACCCCGACATGTCTCTCATCCGAAAGCTCTACAAGCCGTATAAAGGGTCCTATACGACGTTCCTGCGGTTGTTCCTCTGCGAATTCCTGTGCGGGGACTGGACGGTGTACACGGATGTCGATACGCTTTGGTTCCGCGATGTCTGTGAGCTGTGGGACGAGCGGGATGAATCGGTATCGTTATTGTGGAGCCGAGATGTTCCGTCGATCGCGCGGGGCGTCAAGGAGTATGCGCGTGCGTACTGCCCTGATCTGGAGGTCGATCGCTATGCGTGCTGCGGCGTCGTCTTGATGAATCTGGTCCGTATGCGCGAGACTCGGCTCGTGGCGAGGTGCGCAGATTTCGTGATGAAGTGGGGAACTCCACCATTTGTGGATCAGGATATCCTGAACGTGGTATGCCTGAACGACGCTAAATTGCTGGATCAGCGGTGGGATTGCATGATGCCGGACCGAGCTGCGGTGGAGGGTGTCGTCCTGCACTTTAATGGAATTGGGCGTATGTTCAACGGCCCGATGAGCGGATGGCGGGTGCTGTACTACGCCTGGTACCGCTTCTATTACGATGTCGTGGAAGAGACTCCTGATAGGCAGGTGTGTTCTGTCGCGAAACGGCTTGTGTTTTGGCTCGTGGGGACTTTCTATCCCTGTTATCCTCTCGCACGATGGGGCTTATCCAGATTTGGGGATCGCCTCCCCGACGCTGTCGTTCGGTATTGCTTCTTCGCGTGGCTCTTTCGACGGGCGAAATGGTGGGGGCATTGGCGCATGACGAGGTTATGTTCGTTGATTTAAGCAGTGGGCGAATGACAAACGGGATGAGAGCGGGGGATTACATTCTTTCGCAGATTGTTGCGAGCAAGTAATGAAAGCAAGGCTGAGGATTATCTTTTGAAACAACGTCTCATTATCAACGGAACAGCCCTGAGCGAGCCGGGAACCATGGGCGGGAACACGAAGATATTCTTGGAGGCGATTCGTTGCCTTTGCGACGAATACGACATCCACGTGATTCTTTCCGATTCGAAGGTCAAGACAATCGAGGATGCCGTGCCGGAACGGGCGCGAATTTCGCTCCATCAGTTTCCGCAGTTCGCTCGGAGTGAATTTCGTCATCCCTTTGCGTCTGTGGAGTATTGTAGGGCGGCGTTCGTTCGCATTCTAGATGAACTCGGGGTGGGACCGTCGGATTGGTTCTTTTCGGCGAGTGACTTCCATTTCGACGCTTTGACGTCCTGGTTTCTTCAGAGGCGGTACGGTTTCAAGTGGTTCCCCAGTGCGTTTCTCTTTGTACCGAGTCCCTGGTCGAATCTTCGCAAGGGATACGGCTTTCCTGTGTTCACCTATACCCTTGCCTGGCTGTATGCCCGCTTCTTCATGTTCTTCAGCCGTGGTCGCGCGGCGGCCTACGTGATCACAAATGAGGATGATTTCCGTCACTTCCCGAAGCGATTTCGCGAGGGGAGGCTTTTTCCGTTTTACGGTGGTGTGAATGTTGATCAGATTCCAAGGGGAGAGGTCCCAAAAACACGGGATGTCGTCTTCTGTAGCCGCCTCTGCGCGCAGAAGGGCATTATGGGTTTCTTGGATATCTGGAAGAGGGTCCACGACAGGCTACCGGAGGTCCGCTTCACGCTCATCGGCAATGGGACGCCCGGTTTCGAGGTGGCGTTGCATGAGAAGGCGGGACGTCTGGGCGTGGAGGATTCCATCGACTGGATGGGCTATGTGAATAATGCGGCGAAGTATGAGATATACCGTTCGGCGCGTGTGATGGTGCATCCCACGGTCTTCGACAACAACGGAATGGTTGCCGCTGAGGCGCTATGTAGCGGTTTACCAGTTGTTATGTACGATCTGCCGCCGTTGCGGCACGTATACACAACGGGGTGCCGCAAAGTTCCTTTTGGGGATCAGGCGGCTTTTGCCGACGAGGTGGTCCGCCTCCTTTCTGATCCCGGCTATGCGGCGCAGGTCGCGCCGTCATCGGACCAGGTCGATGAGCTCAGGGCGTTCTGGAACTGGCCGAATCGGGTGGCGAAGTTCAAGTCGTGGCTGGAATGCGTGTAGGGGACGAATGTCCGAAACGTGAATACTCTTCGCTTCGCGTGATATTTTCTGATTCCCCCGTTGACTGCGCCAACGTCGTTTGATATACTTTCCCGCGTTGCCTTCAAAGGGCTATTAGCTCAGTTGGTTAGAGCGCTTCCT
>JBJEWG010000017.1:0-4309 GCA_051884935.1 Kiritimatiellia bacterium
GGTTTCATCTAGGTGAGAGCGTGTTTCCGCCTAGGAGAGGGTGGGGAAATCGCCTAGGAGGGGATACGGGGTCACCTAGGCGACTCAAAGTTCCACTGCCCAGCGGAATAAATTCTACTCGGCAGTGGAAGGAATTCCACTCGGCAGTAAAATCTCCTCCACTGCCGAGTGGAAATCAGGATTGCCTAGGGAACGCATCTCCCGTCGGTGCTGATATGGCGTGGTGTCGGCGGGAGGTGGGTACCCTCTCGGTTTGAAACTCCGAGCGTTTGCAAAGGGCTCCGCTAACGCTCCGCCTGAGGCTTCGCGCGCTTCAACGGCTCTTCATTGACTCAGCAAGGACTTAGTCTGGGGATGGAATCGGTTTGTGTCTCTTCGACGCCGTGTTCGGTAGACGAGGACCCTCCGCCATCGTCGGCCATCTACCCCTGTCTACCGGCCACTTGCTTCGGTATATAATATGAGGAATAAGAGCTGGTTGGGGCGGAAGCCCCCGCCACGGAATCGGGAGCGGGCTTTTTGTCGTGCCCTTCACTTTGCAAACGCTCGGAGTTTTCCATTTTCCTTCGCCGTCGGCGGTGCCCGGAGTTGAAAATTCCGCACAATCCCGCGCTCGTGCGGACGCAGGCGAACGGTGGCGGCGGAATACGCATGACGGCGGAGGACATTGCGCGCGGGTGGCGGTTCGCGGGCGCGGCCCCTCGGGGGGCAAATGCCGAATTGACGGAATCGACGGGGAAATGGTATATTCCGCAGCGACTCGTTTCGCCTGGGAAGGCGAAGAGGGCATAACAGGAACGAGAAAATGGAGATTGGCGTGCGCGCGGTCCCCGTCGTCGCAGGCCGGTTGAACAAAACAGAAGAAAGGCCTAAAATGAAGAAGACGACCTTTGCTCTTGGTTTGATGATGGGTCTGGTGGCGGTTCTCCGCGCCGATACCGAACTCGTGGACGGCCTGAAATGGCGCTACGCAATCGTGAATGGGCAGGCGCGGATCGGCGACTACGAGCAAGCCGCCATTCCGGAATCGACGGCCGGGGCGGTGGTCATTCCGGGCAGACTGGGCGGCTGCGCAGTCACGCACGTGGAGTCGGATGCGTTTCGGGGTTGTCGCTCGCTGACATCCGTGACCATCCCGGCCTCGGTGAGGGAGATCGGCGAGGAGGCGTTTGCCACGTGTAGTTCGCTGACGTCGATTGTCGTGGATGCCGCCAACCCGCTGTATGTTTCGCAGGACGGCGTGTTGTTCAGCAAGGACCGGCGGACGCTCGTCAAGGTGCCGTGTGGGATATCCGGCGCCTACGAGATACCCTCCGGCGTCAGTGAGGTCGAGTACGACGCCTTCGGGGGCTGCGCGGCGTTGGAGTCCTTGACGATTTCGGCGAGCGTGGACGAAATCGACGGGGGCGCCCTCCGTGGATGCGTCTCGCTGAAGTCGATTGCCGTGGATCCGTCCAACCGTTGGTATTACTCCCAGAATGGCGTGCTGTTCGGCACGGAGGAGGGGAGGACGCTCGTCAAGGTTCCGGCGTGCGGGGTGAGCGGCGCCTATGAGATACCGCTCGGCGTCCGGGAGATTGACGACTACGCCTTTGCCGACTGCACGGCGGTGGAGACGGTGACGATTCCGGCGAGCGTGACCGAGATCGGCGATGCCGCCTTTTATGGCTGTACGGCCTTGAAGTCGATTGCCGTGGCCGCTTCCAATCCCCGGTATTCGTCTCAGAACGGCGTGTTGTTCAGCAAGGACAAGCGGACGCTCGTGCGGGTTCCGTGCGGGACGTCCGGCGCCTATGAGATTCCGTCCAGCGTCCGGGAGATTGACGACGACGCCTTTGGAGGCTGCTCGCTTCTCACGGCGGTTTCCATCCCGCCCAGCGTGGTCTCCATTGGGGAGGGCGCCTTTGCGGGTTGTGAGGCGCTGACGACCGTTC
Organism: Kiritimatiellia bacterium; assembly: GCA_051884935.1. GTDB lineage: Bacteria > Verrucomicrobiota > Kiritimatiellia > RFP12 > UBA1067 > RUG572. The sequence continues at coordinate 1,935 of JBJEWG010000017.1, forward strand.
GACTGCCGTCCGGGCTCAGGGAAATTGAGGACTGGATCTTTGCGGGCTGTACGGGGCTGGCTTCCGTCAACATCCCCAACGGCGTCGTGGAAATCGGCGAATCCGCCTTTGAGGACTGCGGCGCGCTGGCTTCCGTTCGGTTGCCGACGGGGCTCAAGGAGATTGAGCCGTTTGCATTCCGCCGGACGGGTTTGACCGCCATCGACATCCCCGACAGCGTCACGCAAATCGGCGAGGGCGCCTTCGCGGGGTGTTCGTTGACGAGCGTCGCCCTCCCGCCGAGCGCGACCGATGCCGAGAGCCTGTACTACAGCGGGCTCGACTTTGTTTCGTTCGCGGACAAAGGTGGCGTTCTCCACATCTATTCGGGCGACGAGGATCGGGTCCGGCGGCTGTTGGAAACCGTCTTTGCGGAAGGATATGGATATGCCTCGGCTGATGCGGTCGAGCTCGCGAGCCGTATTCAGTTCGAGGTGCGGCAGCAGGTTCTCATCACGGGCGCCCGGGTCGATCTTGATGTAGGCCTTGTCGGCTACACGGCGAAGGGGCTGCCGAAGGGGCTGAGCTACAACGCCCGGACGGGGCGCGTGACTGGCACGGCGAAGGAGGCGGGCGAATTCGAGGCGGTGTTCTCGAAGAGGGGCGAGGAGGACGTGGTCGTCGCCTTCCGCGTCCGCGCGGAGGAGGCGCCGAGCGTCGCCGCGAAGGGTCTCGGCGAGGCCCCGCTCACGGTCGGCGTGGCGGGCGACCCGGCTGGCATCCCGCTCGACATCTCGGCCGAGTCGGGCGTGAAGTCCGTGACGGCGGCGAAGCTGCCGACGGGCATGAGGCTGACGCAGGACAAGGCGACGGGCGCGTGGTCCGTCACGGGCGCGCCGACGAAGCCGGGCGTCTACGAGGTGACGCTGACGGTCACGACGGTGGCGGGCGCGAAGACCGCCGAGACGGTCACGGTCACGGTGGAGCCGCTGCCGACGGCGGCGACGGGCGCGTTCAACGGCTTCGTCGTCCGCGAAGACGGCGCGGGCGCGACGCTCAACGCCGGCACGCTCGCGGTCTCGGCCACGGACGCGGGCCGGATCACGGCGAAGGTGGTCACCGCGGCGGGGTCCTGTTCCTTCTCGGCGACGGGCTGGACGGCGGTCGACGGCGACGTCTACGCCGTGACGATGGCGACCAGGAAGAACGACGTGCTCACGCTGTCCCTCGACGCCTCCAAGGGCTGGAACGAGAAACAGCTGACGGGCGCGTTCACGCCGAACGGCGGCGCGGAGCAGGTCGTCGAGGCGCAGCGGAACGCATTCGGCAGGACGTGGCACTTCGCGGCGGAGGGGGACGCGGCGAACGGATGGACGTTCGCCTACGCGACGGACGCGAAGGCCGCCGCGCTCACCGTGACGCTCAACGCGGACGGGAAGACGGCGATCGCCGGGACGCTGCCGGGCGGCCCCCGGGTGAGCGCGTCGGGGTACGCCGACGTCGGCGCCCTCGCGGAGGGCGGAATCATCGCGGACTTCGCGCCGATCGTCTCGGTGAAGGACGGCAAGGCGACGGTCAAGAGGATTCTCTCGATCTCGACGAACCTGATGTTCGACCGCTCGAACGACCACGGCTTCGTCGGCTCCGCGAAAATCGTGGAATGAACGGCGAGTGAATACCTGAATGGACGAAGCCAGGACGTCTTGATACAATTCCGACTTGGGGAGGATGTGTTGTTCTCCCTAGAGCGCAAACCAAAACGAAAAGGAAACTAAAATGAAGAAGATTCTCTGCGCGGTGGCGCTTGCGGCGGTTGCCTGCGGGTGCATCACGGTCAACAAGAACGATGGCGGCAACGCGAACATCAGGCCGAACATCGTGAAGGACAAGATCCACGAGAAGTACACGGTTGGCCAGACGCCCGTTTCGGCGACGGACAACGTCAAGTGCCTCTTCGGTTTCATCTGCTGGGGATCAACGGCGACGCACGTGGCGGACTGCTCGGACGCCGGACTGGTCGGCGCCGTCGCCAAGGCCAAGAACGGCGCGTACGCCAACGCCTGCGACGCCGGCAAGTGCGATGCCATTGTGGGCACGCGGTATACGGTCACCACGGACGACTACTTTGTCTATCAGGAGGTGAAGGCCGAGGTCAAGGGCTACCCGGCCAACGTGACGAGCGTGGAGGTGATCCCTGCGGATGCGGCTACGCCCGTTGAGGCACCCATCCGTCGGTTGCGTTAATTCGCCTCGGGGCTGAGATCTAGTCCTGAATGAGGTGCGCGCGTGCTCGGGCACGTGCGCGCCTTTCGTTTCCCGCCGCTCGTGGACGAAGCCCCTCCGCGCCGGGCGAGGACCTGATGGGCGTCTACGTGAACGCCGCCGGCAACCGCGTC
>JBJEWG010000018.1:0-4265 GCA_051884935.1 Kiritimatiellia bacterium
GACGGCGTCGATCTTGCCGTCCATCGCGTCCAGCATCTTGCGGAAGTCGCGGAAGCGCGGCACGTTCGGATACTTCTTGAGCGCGGCGACGCACTGCCGGCCGTCGAGATCCGTGTCGCAGAGCGCGGCGATCTCGACGATGCCGGTTGCCGCGAACTGCTGAATGTCGTTCCAGGCCTGCTGGCCAATGCCCACGCACGCAAGGCGGACCTTGCCATCCGGGCAGCGCGCCGACGCGCAGGCGCCGACATACGGGAACGCACCGGCCGCCAAGACGGCCTTCATGAACGAACGACGAGACGTGTTGTAGTGTTTCATGCCGCGCATTATCGCAGGTTTCGCCCCGCCCGTCAAGGGCCACGCGCCCTGGGGGGCGGCGGCTCAGCGTATGATGATGAGCGTGCCGCTCATCACGTTCCAGGCGAGCGTCCGCCCGTCCGGCGAGAGGTCGAGCCGGTTGGGCGCGCGGAGCGATTCGGCCCCCACGAGCTCGAAGGTGACCGCTTCGATTCCCTCCGGCGCCTCGTCGAGCGACCAGACGGCGACGCGGCCCGGCCGCGCCAGCGCCGTCTGCGCCGACACGTCAACCGTCACCTTCGCCCCCGGCAGGAAGACGAGCCGCGTCGCCGGGGCGATGCGCCCGCAGCGCCTTCTGGCGTCCGCCGTGAACCTCAGCCCCGACGCGGCCTGGCCAACCGTGTTCGAGACGATGATCGCCACCGCCGCCACGGTCCCCGTGCCCGTGAGGCCGATCACGCCCGTGCCGTCGCGCCCCAGGATGATGTTCTTCGCGGAGGTGAACGAGCCGCCGGAGACTTCGAGCGCACCCTTCGCGTCGTGGTACTGGTCCAGCACCGCGCTGTTCGCGTGCGTGCGGTAGAGGTCGTTCGTGAACGCGCCGCCGATGTAGACGTTGTGGCCACGCCGCCTTCGAGAACGTAGCGTCCCGTGCCGCCGAAGACGCCCACGGCCATCTCGCCCCGCGTGGTCTCGCGCTCCAGGCTCGTGTCATCGACGATCGAGGCGCGCCCGCCCGTCTGGCGGATCACCCCCTCCGCGTTCGGGCCCGTCCCGATGAACAGGTGGTTCCGAAGCTGCGTGTAGTCGCCCGCGAGAATCATCTCGCCGTAGACATACGCCGCCGCGTTCCGCGCGCGCGTCAGCGCCGTGCCGTGACCGATCATCACGCCGTTGAACTGCTTCGGGGACGGCATGTCGCCCCCCGTCCTCAGGGACGCGCCGGACGCGATCTCCACCCGCCCCGTCGCGGCGATTGCCTTGCTCGTGGTTGTATCCGTCGTCGGCGTCCCCACCCAGAGGTAGTCGTATGAGACCGAGGCGAGGTGCCCCCGCTTCAGCAGCAGCTAGCCGATTCCAGTGTCGCCGCCGATCTGGGTGCAGCTCCAGCCCGTCATCTCCGCCTCCGCATCCGTGTCGAACTCAAGTACGGCGCGCCCGGAGTTCCCCCGAAGGGAGAGCAGCCAGGGCGAGGACGGGAACGCGAGGCTCGAATGGCCGCGGAAGGCAATCCGCGCCACCTCCCCCGCGCGCGTCGGCGTAACGGCATAGCAGAAGACGCTCGGCGGCTTTGTGTTTTCCTGCTCGGTCGCGAGCGACGCAGCGTCGTCGAACACGACCTCCCCCGTGCCGAACGTGAACTGGGTGTTCAGGTTCCCTGTGACGGGTTCCGTCATCTCCGAGGCGAGGATGCCGCGCGTGATGAGCCTGCCGCCACCGCGCACGTGAATCTCGCCGCCGTCGAGCGAGATGGACGAGATGTTGGATATATGGCCCTTCGCGTTGCCCTGGTCCATCAGACGCAGAGTCGAATCCACCACGTCAAGGCGCCCGCCCTTCCCCATGTTCAGAAACGCGCCCGAAGTCGTGTGCCCCCTCACGTTCAGCGCCGCGCCGTTTGTGACCAGCAGGGTCGCCGTGCCGCCGCCGAGGTTGTTGAGGGTGAGGTTCGTCACCGTCACCTCCCCGCCGTCGATCTTCACCGTGTAGTCCGGGCCCGGCGCGTCGATGTAGACCGGGAACGCCGCATCGTCGCCCGGGGCCGCGCCGCCCGTCCACTTCGCGGCGTCGCCCCACACGCCCGAGACGGGGGCCGCCCACAGGATGTCGTCGCTCACCACCGGGGAGAGGTTGAGGTCCGCGTCCAGCACCGCGGAGTGTCCGTTCAGCGTGACGCCCGGCACGGCAGCCCCCGTCGCGCCGCCCACAAGCCGAAGGGCGGCGCTGCCCAGCAGCCTCACGTCCACCTTCCCGTTCCCGCTCGTCGCGAGCGCATCGACCGTGAGCGTGCAGCCGTCCGCGACGTACAGCGCCACCGGCGACGCATCCGCCGTCAGCGAGGCCAGGTGAAGCGACCTGCCGACCCGCAGCGCGCCGCCCTTGACGCTCACCGCGCCCGCGTAGTCGTTCTGCGGCGCGAAGGTCCAGTCCCCCGTCTCCAACTTGACGAACGCGATGCGGTCGTCGAGCGTGCCGGAGAACGTGGCTGGCGCGCGCGTCGCGCCGCGCACGGAGAGCCGGCCCTCCGTGCGGGCGCCCTCCAGCGTGATGGCGGAATTCACGACAAACGGCCCCGTTCCGGCGTGGTCGAGCGCGGCGCTGCCGGCCGTCCCCACCGTCGAGCTCGTCAGCGCGATGGCGCGGTCCATCGTCTCGCCGGGGCCGGTGTAGCGCAGGGTGGCGTCACGGCCGAGGATGAAATCGACGTCGCCCACGCCGCCCACGGTGCCGCGCAGACCGATCGAATCCGAGACGAGGGCGATGGCCGCGTTCACATGGACGACGCCCGCGATCGTGCTGCCGCCGGCAAAGGTCATCGTGCCGGAACCGGATTCGGCGCGCACGCGCACAGGGAAGTCGTCGGGCGGATCGCCCCCGATGAATCTGCACGCGACGGGGCAGAGGAAGGTGATCGGCGCATAGATCCTCGCCGTCGCGACCCCGCCGGCGTTGTTGCGCACCCCGGCGGCGAAGCAGAACGGCCCCTCGCCCGTCATGACTGTCGCCCGCTTGACCTCAAGCCAGTTGTAGAGGCTGTAGGGCTCAAGCGAACCCCGCGCCGTGATGTGGACCCGCTGCGGCTCCGTCGCGCCCGGAATCGCCTGGAACACCACATAGCGAACGGCCGTCTCGGCATCGACGACCAGTCGGCCCGTCATCGCGACAAACATCACGACCCGCCCCGCCTGGCTGGGTTGATGGGGCTGTGACAGGCGAATGTCGCCCGACCCCTCGAACTGCACCACCGGGTCGCCGCCGCCGCCGGGGGAGCCCGCGAACTTCGTGCCGTCCCCCCATGCGCCCAACACGAACTCCTTCGTGGAGTTGTTGCGCACGATCATCGTCTCGTCGCTCCAGTTGGTCGCCATCAGCTCGACGCCCAGCCGCAGACGCGCCTGGATGACGGCCGCCGGCGTCGCGGACGTCTCCGCCGCCGAGAAGACGCCGAACGGCTCAATCGGCACGCACTGGTCCTCGCCCGTGCCGTAGGTGTATTGGCTCGCCCCCGTCGTGAGCACCTGCGAAACCGAATAGATGCCCGAAAGGTCGATCGTCGTCACCCGGTTGCCCGCGAGGTCGTCGCCGAACACGGCCACGTCGCCCGTCTGCCCGCTCGTCGTGCCGTTCTCCTGCACGAGCCGCCCCGGGACGGACTTCTCCAGCCAGTTGTTCGGGTTGGCCCAGCGGCCATCCTCCGCACCCGTCCAGTGGCGGGTCTCCGCGCGGACGGCCCACACGCCGGCCAAAGCCGCACCAAACGCAGCCCATATCACCTTTTTCATCGTCCCTCCTTATCCTTATTATAGAGATGCAACCGACTCAAAGCGACACTACGCAGCACAATCAACTTCCACGCAGATTGTCAACATGAAAGAGACGGAAAAGTTGTAATAAGAAATCTATCCCATATTGAGTCAATAAAAGAACCGTTGAAGAGGCGCGCAGAACCCCAGGCGGTTCGTTAGAACCGCCCTTTGTAAACGCTCGGAGTTAAAATCAGGAGGCGCGGATGGTTGGTTCGACAGGCTCACCAACCAGAATCGTAGGCTCTCCTGCCCTCGTCGAGCCTCATCTCCTAAGCGTCCAAGCTCCTATTCACCGCCCGCGCTCATTGTGCCCGAGCACCCGCCCAAACGCCCCCCGAGCAGCCGCCCGGGTGACGCTGGAGGCTACGGCATTCTCCTCCCGACGGAACGGCAAATCATCACCGACCCGGCGGTACAATCCCCCCGACATCCGGGGTTTGG
>JBJEWG010000019.1:0-4241 GCA_051884935.1 Kiritimatiellia bacterium
TTGCGATCGCGATGACGGTGGACGTCTCGGGGTCGATGGACGCCCTCGACCTGACGCCGCGCGGGGAGAAGTACAAGACGCGCCTCGACGTGGTGAAGGAGATGTTCCGCAGGTTCATCGAGGCCCGTCCCGACGACCTGATCGGGCTCGTCACCTTCGGCGGCTACGCTTCGAGCCGCGCGCCGCTCACGGCGGACCACGAGGCGCTGGTCCACGCGCTGAAGGGCGTGGAGGTGCCGAGCGTGGGCTACGACGCGAACGGCCGCCTCATCGACCCCGACGAGACGATGACGGCCGTCGGCGACGGGCTCGCGACGGCGCTCGCGCGCCTGAAGGACGCGGAGCCGAAGTCGAAGATCGTCATTCTCCTCTCGGACGGCGTCTCGAACACCGGCGTGGTGGAGCCCGACCAGGCCGCCGCCGCCGCCGAGAAGATGGGCATTCGCGTCTACACCATCGGCGTCGGCACGAATTCGCGCCGTACGCCCTTCAAGTCGCGCGACATGTTCGGGCGCACGTCCATCGCCTATGCGGACATCTCGTTCGACGAGTCGCAGCTCAAGTCGATCGCGCAGAAGACGCACGCCCGCTACTTCTCGGTGAGCGACGCCAATGGCCTCAAGGCCGCGCTTGAGGAGATCGACTCCCTTGAGAAGACGACGCTGGACCGCACGGTCTACCAGCGCTGGGACGAGTATTTCGCGCCGTTCCTCCTGCTGGGGACGGCCCTCGTGCTGGCCGCCGTCTCGCTGCAGATGGCCGCCTCCCGCCGTCTGGTCTAGTTCCTCTCGTCCTTCATCCCCCACCCCCATTCGACATCATGAAATTCGTCTATCCCTGGATGCTGATTCTTGTGGCGCTCGTTCCGCTTGCGGGGGCGTTCTGGGTTTGGCTGCGCGCGCGCGCGGAGCGTCGGCTCGACGGCCTCGTCGCGCCGAGCCTTCAGCGGCGCCTGATGCCGCGCAATCCCGGGCTCTTCAACCTCCAGGCGGCGCTGCTGCTGACGGGGCTGTTCCTGGCCGTGTTCGCGGCGGCGCGCCCGCAGTGGGGGCACTCCACCCAGAAGATGCAGGCGCGCACGCGCAACGTGGTGGTGGCGCTCGACGTCTCGCGTTCGATGCTGGCGGCGGACGTCCATCCGAACCGGCTTGAGCGCGCGAAGGCGGACGTGGCGGACCTGATCGACTCGCTGGAAGGCGACCGCTGCGCGCTCGTCGCCTTCCGCCGGACGGGCGTGCTGCTCTGCCCGCTCACGACAGACCACGCCTTCCTGCGGTCCGCGCTGGAGGGCGCGACGCCGGATTCCGCGCCGCGCGGCGAGACGGATCTGGGCAGCGCGATCAAGACGTCCCTCGACGCGCTGGACCCGGCCGCCGACGACCACAACGCGATTCTGCTCATCTCCGACGGCGGCGACCTGCGGGGCGGGGCGCTGGACGCGGCCCGCGTGGCGGCGAAGCGCAACGTGCCGATCTTCACGGTGGGCCTCGGCGATCCGCGCACGGGCAGCGGCATCCCGGCCGCGTCCGGTGCGGGGGCTCAGCAGTACAAGGGCCAGAAGGTGGTGACGAAGCTTGAGGAGGCGGCCCTCGTCGAGATCGCGCGGGCGAGCGGCGGGCGCTACGTGCCGCTCGCGACCGCAGGCACGGCGGAGACGACGCTCGGCAACATCTACCGCAAGTTTCTGCGCCAGGTCGCCGCGAAGGAACAGGCCGAGGAGGAGGAACTGCGCGCGACCGAACGCTTCGGCGTGTTCCTCGTGCCCGGGCTGCTGCTGATGCTTGTGGCGGGCTTCCTCTCGCGCGGCCGGTTCGCCGGGAAGAGGACGCGCGCGCTCGTGGCGGCGACCTGCCTCGTCCTGTGCATGGGCCTTGCGGCGGAGGAGGCGCCCGAGGCGGCCGCGAAGCCCGCGCCCGAGGCGGCCTACGTCCCGCCCGCCGAGAGTGCGCTCAGCGACCGGGAAATCTGGAACAAGGGCTACGACTACTGGAAGGCGGGCGACATGACGAACGCGCTGGCCACGCTGCGGGGCCTCACGCTCAGCCGCACGCACGGCGCGCGCGCCGCCGAGGTGGTGGGGACGATCCTCCACGCCACGCGGGGCGCCGAGCTCGCGCAGGCGAAGAGCGCGGCGGGCGTCCACGCCGAGGGCGCGGCGCTCGAACCGCTGCGGCGGGCGTGCAAGGCGGGCGAGGAGAGCGCGGGCGTGATGCAGCTGGCCCTGCGCGCGCAGCCGGACGATCCGCGCGCCAACCGGAACTACACCCGCGCCGTCACCGGGTTGAGGGAACTGCGGGACGAGGTGCACGTGGAGGACGTGCTGGCGCAGGCGAAGGGGCGCGACCCGAAGGAGATGATGACGGAGGCCGCCCGGGAGGCGCTGGCGCTGCTGCGCGCGCAGGAGGGCGTGCTGACGAACGAGGCGGCGGTCGCCGTGCGGCAGAGCGAGAGCCTGGCGCGGCGGGCGGAGAAGCTTGCGGACGCGCTCATCCCGCTGAAGCGGCAGGTGCTGGAGACGGTGACGAACGAGCAACAGGCCGCGACGATCGTCGGCGACGTGGAGGCGACGCGGGATGCGACGCTGCGGGCCGCCGAACAGCTCGCCGACCTTTCGGCGGACGCCGCCGTCAGCCTCGCGCAGGCTGAGACGGCGTTCCACCGCTACTGGAAGGGAATGCTGGACCCGCCGACCGCGCTGACGGAGGGCCTGCGCGCGCAGACGAACGCCGTCGCGAAGGCCGCGCGGGAGAACGGACGCGACTGGCAGCAGGAGGCGGCCGACTTCTCGCAGGTCTTCAACGCTGGCTTCCCGCAGTGGGCGCAGCAGACGTGCGCGCAGGACCTGCCGGCGGCGAGCAACAAGCCGCCCTTCACCGCCGAGGTGGCGCAGGCCGTCGCCGTGGCGATGCAGGAGATCGCGAAGCAGCAGGCCGCGCAGCTCAAGGACCCCACGGCCGAGGCGCAGGCGCAGATCCTCACGGGGCTCAACCGCGTGCAGGAGCGGTGCGGCCTGATCGCGGGGCAGCCGCCGCAGCTGAACGCCGCCGGCATCCTCGCGCAGACCAACGCCTATCTGGACGTCAAGCGGCCCGACGGGTTCGACTGGCAGTCGGACGCATGGGACGCGACGCGCGCCTTCCGGGCGAAGTTCCCCGCCTGGGCCCAGCGGAAGGCGCAGGAAATCCAGCAGAAGATCCAGCAGGGCAACACGAACGCGGTGCCGTTCACCAAGGAGGCGCAGGACGAGATCGCGCGGCTGGCGGCGGAGGTCGAGGCGAAGCAGGCCCGGATGGTCAAGACCGCCCTGCCGCCGGAGCAGCTGGAGATTCTGTCCCGGCTGGAGCGCATCCGCGAACTGCTCCCGAAGGACGACGGCGGCGGCTCGAACAACCCGAACCCGCAGCAGAGTCCGCAGCAGAACAAGGACCAGCAGGAGAAGAACGACGAGCAGGATCAGCAGCGGAACGACGCGGAGAATCAGCAGGATCAGCCGCAGCCGGAGGAGCAGAAGGAGCAGAAGGAGCAGCCGGACGAACCGAAGGACCAGAAGGACGTGGAGGAACTTCTCCGCAAGGCGCAGGAGCGGAGCGATGAGCACGAGAACGAGAAGAAGGCCCGGATGAACAAGTCCCAGCTCGCGCCGAACGAGCGCGACTGGTGATGGCCGGGTCGAATACGGGCGTTTGACCCGTCTGTGACCGCCCCCCGAGCTCTGCGGACGACCAGTCCTGCCTCCTAGATTAAACTCCGAGCGTTTGCAAAAGGGCGGTTTTCACGAACCGCCTGAGGCTTCGCGCGCCTCAACGACTTTTATTTGACATAAATAGGCCTGGCCCTGTGTTGGTTGATTCAATGGGGTTTGGCTTTGTGTCGGCATCGTCGCCGCCGGGGACGGCAGACGTGGGCCCGCCGCCACTGTCGGCCATTTAGCCCCTGCCTATCACCACCACCACTGGCCACTTGCCTTTCTATACCTATGTATAAGGAATAGGGGCTGGCAGGGGCGGACGCCCCTGCCACCGAACCGAACGCAGGCTTCCTGTCGTGCCCTTTTTAATGGCGAGAAGCCGTTTGATAGCGAAAAGCCGTTGAAGAAGTGCGAAGCATCAGGCGGGGAATTCCCCGGTGTCGAAGACGCCGACATAAAACCAATCACTTGTTGAGCCAATGAAATGTCGTTGAGGGGGCGCGAGGCATCAGGCGGAGCGTTAGCGGAGCCCTTTTGCCAACGCTCGGAGTTT
>JBJEWG010000020.1:0-4235 GCA_051884935.1 Kiritimatiellia bacterium
CGACCGCCTCTGCTCCAGCTCCTCCCTCTGCTGGCACCGGATGTGGATGCCCGGGAAGTCGCGCGGCTCGGAGGAGAGCGGGTCGTCGAGCGCGGCGTCCTCCCCCTCCTCGCCGGGTTCGTCCAGGCCGACGGGCTGCCCCGAGAGCGTGAGCACCCGCCCGCCGGCGCCCCCCGCCACGCCGAACCCCGCGCCGCCCGAGGCGCCCGCCCCGTCGGCCTCGGCGTCCTTCGAGTAGCTTGCGGAGATGCGGCTCTTGACGAAGGTTCCGTCCTCGACGATCTCCTCGAACGTGAGCACGACCGGGCGCTGCTTGAGAAGCGCGATGGCGCGCGCGTGGCTGGCGCACTGCTGCACCGCGCGCGTGGCGTCGGCCATCTGGGCCGACTTCACGCCCGCGCCGAAGCTCACGACCGCCGTCCCGACGAGGATGCCGACAATCACGAGCGCGACGAGAATCTCGATCAGTGTGAAGCCGCTCTTCACGTCGGGGCGTTCCCGGGTCTAGCGCTTGTCCTCGAACGCGGTGAGGTCGTCCTCGGTGCCCTGCTCGCCGTCCGGGCCGCTGGAATAGATGTTGAAGCGGCCGCCCTTGCCCTTCTTCTCGTAGCGCAGCGGCTCGCCCCAGGGATCCGTCAGCGCGTCGGCGCCGCCCTCGATGTAGGGCTCCTCGCCGCCCGTCAGACCCTCGACCCAGGCATCCTGCGTCTCGGGCACCTTGCCCTTGTGCTCGTTCTGGTACTGGATCGTGGCGTTCTTCGCCGTGTCGATCAACTGGCGGGCCGCGTTGATGCGGGCGTTCTTGAGGTACTTGTTGATGTTCGGCACCGCGACGGCGGCCATGATGCCGACGATCGAGATGGCGATGATGATTTCAATGAGCGTGAAGCCCGCCTTCGCGGCCTGCTCGGTGAGTTTCTGCTGTTCCATGTTCGTTTCCCTTTCTTTCGCTTTCATGACAAATTCCTGAGGCGCAGCCCGCCCGACGGGCGGCCGCGCGCCGCCTACCGGGCGCTGATCTGGCTCGTCATGCCGAAGACGGCGGAGACGATCGCGTAGGCGATGAACCCGACGCCGATGGAGATGAGGCCGATCATCAGCGGGCCCAGCGCGTTCGTGAACTTGGCGATGTTGCGGTCCATGTCCTTCTGGTAGCGCAGCCCGATGTGCCCGAGCGAACTCGTCAGGCTCCCCGCCTGCTCGCCGACCGCGAGCATGTCCGTCATCATCCGCGGGAAGGCCCCCGAGGCCGCCAGCGGGCCCGAGATCGACGTGCCGTCCGTCACGCGCTTGCGCGCCGTCGCCAGCGCCTGCCCGATCACCGAGTTCTCGCACGTGTCCTCCGCGATCTTGAGCGCCTGCAACACGTTCACGCCGTTCGACAGCAGGGTCTGGAGCGTGTAGGCCAGCGAGGAGTAGGCCCCTGCGGCGACGATGCCGGAAATCAGCGGCGCCCGCAGCTTCCAGCCATCCACCTTCAGCCGCCCGGCCGGCGTCTTCTTCCACCGGGAGAACGCGATGATCCCCGCCGCCAGCACAAGCGCCATCAGCCAGCCGTACTGGACCATGAAGTCGCTGAGGTTCATCAGCAGCTCCGTCGCCGGCGGCAGGCGGCCGTGCATGCCGTCGAAGACCTTCTTGAAGCGCGGGATGATGAACGTCATCGCCACGACGACCGCGCCGATTCCGAAGATCAGCACGAAGAGCGGGTAGGTCATCGCGCCCTTGATCTTGCTCACCATCGAGTCGGTGCGCTCGTAGTGCTCGATGAGGCGGTGAAGCACGTCCACCATCGCGCCCGAGGCCTCGCCCGCGCGGATCATGTTCGCGTAGAGCGGGCGGAACGACTTCCGGTGGTGCGCCACGGCGTCCGAGAAGGATTCGCCGTTCACGATGCGCTGGCAGAGGTCCTGGCAGACGACGCGCTGGGCGCTCCCCTCCTCGCCCTGGTTCGCGAGGCAGCCGAGGGCCTGCCCCAGCGTCATGCCGGCCTCCAGCAGGTCCGCGAGTTCGCTCGTGAAGAGCAGCACCTCCTGATCGGTCATCGCGTCCGCCGCGCCGCCGATCTTCATGTTCCAGATGCCGCCCTTGCGGGCGGGCTTCCGCGCGCCGCCCCCCGCCTCAGAAACGGAGAGCGGCGTGTGGCCGAGCTTCCGCACGGCGGCCAGCGCGCCACGGCGGTCCGCCGCCTGGACCGTTCCGTCCACGCGCCGTCCATCTCTGGTCATCGCCTTGTAGCTGTATGCCGCCATGCCGAAGCCTCCTTATTCCGGGCCCTCAGGCCCTCGCGCTCACTTGATCACGCGCACGCGGATCACGGCGTCGCTCTTCTTGAGCGCCTCGACCACCTCGGCCGGCACCGGCGAATCGACGTCGAGCAGCGTGTAGGCGATGTCGCCGCGCGACTTGTTCGCGATGGCGTCGATGTTGACCTTGGCGTTGCCGAGGATCGAGGTGAACGTGCCGATCATGTTCGCCTCGTTCTTGTGGCAGATCGCGATGCGGCCGGCCTTGTTCGCCGGGCCGAGCGAGCACGCCGGGTAGTTCACCGAGTTCACGATGTTCCCGTTTTCGAGGAAGTCGCGCATCTCCTTCACGGCCATCACCGCGCAGTTGTCCTCGGCCTCCTCCGTGGAGGCGCCCAGGTGCGGGATCACGATGCAGCCCTTCTTGCCGGCGGTCGTCGCGTTCGGGAAGTCGGTCACGTACTTGCGCACCTTGCCGCTTTCGAGCGCCGCGAGCATGTCCGCCTCGTTCACGAGCGCGTCGCGCGCCGCGTTGATCACGATCACGCCCGTCTTCATCATGGCGATCGCCTCGGCGTTGATCATGCCCTTCGTGGAGTCGAGGGCCGGCACGTGGATCGTGATGAAGTCGCAGTCGCGGTAGATCGCCTCCACGTTCTTGCAGTGCCGCACGGCGCGGCTGAGGTTCCAGGCCGCGTCAACCGAGAGATAGGGGTCGTACCCATACACCTCCATGCCCAGCGCGGAGGCGGCGTTCGCCACCTTCTGGCCGATCGCGCCGAGGCCGATCACGCCCAGGCGCTTGCCCTGGATCTCCGTGCCCGCGAACGCCTTCTTCGCCTTCTCGGCCGTCTTCGCGATGTCCGCGTCCGCGGCGTTGGACTTCACCCAGTCGATGCCGCCGATGATGTCGCGGCTGGCGAGCAGCATCGCGGCGAGCACGAGCTCCTTCACGCCGTTCGCGTTCGCGCCGGGGGTGTTGAACACGACGATTCCCTTCTTCGCGTAGTCCGCGTGGGGGATGTTGTTCACGCCGGCGCCGGCGCGCGCCACCGCGAGCAGGTTCGCGCCGGGCACGAGGTCCGCCATCTTGGCGCTGCGCACGAATGCGGCGTCCGCCGCCGCGAAGTCCTCGGTGCGCGTATAGGCGTCCGTCAGGTTGTTCAGCCCAACCGCCGCGATGGGGTTGAGACAGGTGTACTTGTAGTTCATCTCTTCGGTTCTTTCTGTTTAGAGTTTATCGTAGAAAGCCCGGGCACCCGCCCGGAAATCGCATTACTGGTCCTCGGTCACGCGGCGGATCTCCGCCACGCTCGTCACGCCCCTGAAGACCTTCGCCCAGCCGTCCTCGCGCAGGGTCTTCATGCCCTTCGAGAGCGAGATGTGCTGGATCTGCGTCGCGTTCTCGCGCTTGATGATGGCGCTCTCGATGTCCTCGTCCACCTCCAGCACCTCGAAGAGCGCGCGGCGGCCCTTGTACCCCGTGCGGCTGCAGCTGTCGCACCCGCCCTCGGCCGGCTCGAACACCGTCTCGCGCTCCGGCGGGTACGCCAAGTCATACCACTTGCGGTCCAGCGGCACCTCCCTGCGGCAGCTCGGGCACAGCCGCCGGCAGAGGCGCTGCCCCATCACGCCCGCCACGGCGGACGCGATGAGGAACGGCTCCACGCCCATGTCGATCATGCGCGGGAACGCGCCCGCCGCCGTGTTCGTGTGCAGCGTGGAGAACACCATGTGGCCCGTCAGCGAGGCGTTGATGGCGATCTCGGCCGTCTCGCGGTCGCGGATTTCGCCCACCATGATCTTGTCCGGGTCCTGGCGCAGGAAGGCGCGCAGCGTGCGCGCGAAGTCAAGGCCGATGTCCTTGTTCATCTGCACCTGGATGATGCCGTCCATCTGGTATTCGATCGGGTCCTCCGCCGTGAGGATCCGCACGTCCATCGTGTTCACCTCGTGGAGGAAGGAGTAGAGCGACGTGGACTTTCCGGA
>JBJEWG010000021.1:0-4203 GCA_051884935.1 Kiritimatiellia bacterium
AAGAACGCCCTCGAAGACCTCTACCAGCCCTACAAGCCGAAGCGCCGCACGCGCGCGATGATCGCGCGGGAGAAGGGGCTTGAGCCGCTTGCGGACAAGATATGGAACCACGAGCCCTACGAGGGAAGCGCCGACGAGCTGCAGGGCGCGCGCGACATCATCGCCGAGCGGATCGCGGACATCGCCGACGTGCGGGGCCTCGTGCGCGACGCCTTCGCGAAGAAGGCCGTCGTCACGAGCGAGGTCGTCACGCCGAAGCCGACCGAGCCCACGAAGTTCGAGCAGTACTACGACTTCCAGGAGCCCATCGCCGAGATCCCGAGCCACCGGTTCCTCGCCATCCGCCGCGGCCAGAAGGAGGGCGTCTTGTGGGTGCGCCTCGTGGTGGAGAAGGCGCCGCTCGTGGCGCGCATCGAGGAGATCATCGACGCGCGCGGCGACGAGAACCTGCACCTCGCGGCGGAGGACGCCTACAAGCGCCTGCTGGCGCCGAGCTGCGAGATCGACGTGAACGTGGAGAAGAAGCTCGAAGCCGACCGCGCGGCCGTGGAGGTGTTCGCCGAGAACCTGCGCCACCTGCTGCTCGCGGCGCCGCTCGGCGAGAAGAAGGTGCTGGCGATCGACCCCGGCATCCGCACGGGCTGCAAGGTCGCGATGCTGGACGCGACGGGGAAGTTCCTGGTGAACACGGTCATCTACCCGATGCAGCGCACGGCCGAGGCGCAGGAGACGATCGCGAAGATCGTGGAGCACTTCCACCCCGAGGCCGTCGCGGTGGGCAACGGCACGGCGGGGCGCGAGACGGAGGCGTTCGTGCGCGACGTGCTGAAGCTCATCGGCGCGAAGGACGTGATGGTGGTGAGCGTGAGCGAGTCCGGCGCATCCGTCTACTCCGCGAGCGAGATCGCGCGCGACGAGTTCCCCGAGCTGGACCTCACGGTGCGCGGCGCGATTTCGATCGGGCGGCGGCTGCAGGACCCGCTGGCGGAGCTGGTGAAGATCGAGCCGAAGGCGATCGGCGTGGGGCAGTACCAGCACGACGTGCACCAGCCGCTGCTCGACGCGAAGCTGGACGAGGTGGTGGTCAGCTGCGTGAACAAGGTGGGCGTGGAGCTCAACACCGCGTCCGCGCCGCTGCTCACGCGCGTCTCCGGCGTGGGGCCCTCCCTCGCCAAGCGCATCGTCGCGTGGCGCAACGAGAATGGGGCGTTCCGGAGCCGCCGGGACCTGCTGAAGGTCTCCGGCCTTGGGGCGAAGGCGTTCGAGCAGTGCGCGGGCTTCCTGCGCATCCGCGGGGCGGCCAACCCGCTCGACGCCTCGGCGGTCCACCCCGAGCGCTACGCCCTCGTGGAGACGATGGCGACGGACCTCGGCGTGAAGGTGGGCGAGCTGGTGGGGAACGCGCCGCTCGCGGACAAGATCGACGTGCGCCGCTACATCACGAACGACGTGGGCGAGCCCACGCTGAGGGACATCGTGGACGAGCTCAAGAAGCCGGGCCGCGACCCGCGCGCCGTCTTCGAGAAGCCGGCGTTCCGCGACGACGTGACGACGATCGAGGACGTGAAGGAGGGCATGACGCTCGAAGGGATCGTGACGAACGTCGCCGCTTTCGGCGCCTTCGTCGATATCGGCGTGCACCAGGATGGGCTCGTGCACGTCTCGGAACTCGCCGACCGCTTCATCCGCGACCCGAACGAGGTCGTGAAGGTGGGCGACAAGATCAAGGTGAAGGTGATCGGCGTGGACCGGGCGCGCCAGCGCATCTCGCTTTCCGCGCGCACGCAGCCGCGCCCCGCCGCCGGTGTGGGCGGGGGGCCGCGCGGCGGACGCGGCGGCGGCTCGGGCGGGCCGCGGCGCGTGGGGGGCGACCACGGCGGGCGGTCGTTCTCAAGCGGCTTCAGCTGCAACCCCTTCGCCAACCTCTGAGGGGCCTCGCGCGCGCGTGCGCGGTTATTATGGTATAATTCCGACCCAACAGGACGGAAGGAGCACGGATCACATGGCAGAGAAGAAGGACAAGGCGGCGGAGCCCGCCAAGAAGACGAATACGGCGCTCGACGCGGTGCTGAGCCAGATCAAGAAGGAGTTTGGCGAGCTTTCCATCATGCGCCTCGGCGGCGAGGAGCACGCGAACATCCCGGTTATCTCAACGGGGGCGCTGTCGCTCGACCTCGCGCTGGGCGTGGGGGGGCTGCCGCGCGGCCGCATCGTCGAATGCTATGGCCAGGAGTCCTCCGGCAAGACGACGCTGGCGCTGCACGTCGTCGCGAACGCCCAGAAGGCGGGCGGCGTGGCGGCGTTCATCGACGCCGAGCACGCGCTGGACCCCGGTTACGCGAAGAAGATCGGCGTGAATCTCGACGACCTGCTGGTGGCGCAGCCGAACAGTGGCGAAGAGGCGCTCTCGATCTGCGAGCAGCTCTGCAAGTCCGGCGCGCTCGACGTGATCGTGGTCGATTCCGTGGCGGCCCTCACGCCGCAGGCGGAGATCGACGGCAACATGGGCGACAGCCACATGGGCCTGCAGGCCCGCCTGATGAGCCAGGCGATGCGCAAGCTCACGGGCGTGCTGAACCAGACGAAGACGCTCTGCATCTTCACGAACCAGGTGCGCGAGAAGATCGGCGTGATGTTCGGCAACCCCGAGACGACGCCCGGCGGCAAGGCGCTCAAGTTCTACGCGAGCTGCCGCCTGCAGGTGCAGCGCATCGGGGCGATCAAGGATCCCGGCGGCACGGTGATCGGCAACCGCACGCGCGTGAAGGTGGTGAAGAACAAGGTCGCGCCGCCGTTCACGGAGGCGGAGTTCGACATCCTCTACTCGTGCGGCATCTCGTGGGAGGGGTCCATCCTCGACGCGGCGCTCGCGCGCGGCGTGGTGGAGAAGCGCGGCAGCTGGATCGCCTACGGCACCAGCCAGCTGGGGCAGGGTTCGATGGCGACGATCCAGTACCTCAAGGACCATCCCGAGGTCGCCGCCGAAATCGTCGAGAAGGTTAAGACGGCGCCGCTGGTGCCCGGTTACAAGAAGAAGTAAGTGGCATGAAGTTCGAAGAACGGGTCAAGTTGGTTGTTCAGGCGCTGGCGGACAAGAAGGCCGTCGACGTGAAGACCTACGACGTGCGCGGCGTTTCCGGCCTGTGCGATGCGTTCGTGGTCGCGACGGGCACCGCCGCGCCGCACCTCAAGGGGCTCGTCGCCGGCGTGCAGCTGGCGATGCATTCCGTGGGCGAGAGCGCGTTCCGCACGAGCGGGGACCCCGCGAGCGGCTGGATCGTCGTCGATTTCGTGGACATCGTCGTCCACGTGTTCTCCCCCGAAGCGCGCGCCTACTACGCGCTTGAGCGCCTTTGGGAGAACGCGAAGCCCGTCGCCGTCTGAAGCAACCGCGGCGAGGCGCGCATCGCTCACCTGAGGTGGAGGATGCGCTGATTTGAGCTCCCTCTGAACCGGAGGGAGATGTCCCTGAGGGACTCGACGAAGGGGCCATCGACAAGCACGTCGATGAAGGAGAGGAATTCGTCCGTCACCTCCGTGCGCCAGCGGCTGGGCTGGGTTGTGCGCAGATCCCGTTCGAGGACGCAGCCTGTGTAGCACCAGACCGTCTTCGTGTCGCCGAACATCTCGCGGAAGCGGCGGAGGAAGGGGACGAGCGCGCGCTGGTTCTCCGGCTCCATCGGCTCGCCGCCGAGGAGGGAGAGCCCGGCGATCCAGGGGTGGTTGAGCTGTTCGAGCAGGAAGGCCTCGGTCTTCTCCGTGAAGGGCTCGCCGGCGGCGAAGTCCCACGTGCTTTCGTTGAAGCAGCCCTTGCAGTGATGCGTGCAGCCCGAAACGAAAAGCGACACGCGAACGCCCTCGCCGTTCGCAATGTCGCTCCCGATGATGCCGGAGTAGTTCATTCTGCTCAGCCGCACGCGCGGCCGCAGCCGCAGTCTTCGTGCAGGTGCTCCGAGACGTGGAGGACGCG
Organism: Kiritimatiellia bacterium; assembly: GCA_051884935.1. Taxonomy (GTDB): domain Bacteria; phylum Verrucomicrobiota; class Kiritimatiellia; order RFP12; family UBA1067; genus RUG572. Next base: position 3,971 of record JBJEWG010000021.1, read on the forward strand.
CTCCTTGATCTCCTGCGTGCGGCCCTGGTTCCAGAACTGCGAGCCGATGTAGCCGCAGGTGCGGCGGGCGACGTTCATCTTGTTCTGGTCCATGTTCCCGCACTTCGGGCACTTCCACACGAGCTTGCCCTCGGCGTCCTTCACGATCTCGATCTCGCCGTCCCACCCGCAGACCTGGCAGTAGTCGCTCTTCGTGTTCAGCTCGGCGTACATGATGTTGTCGTAGATGAACT
>JBJEWG010000022.1:0-4178 GCA_051884935.1 Kiritimatiellia bacterium
ATCTTGATTCGCTCCAGCAGATCCATCCTCTGGATGCTCTGCACGGTATACTCGGATTCGCTCACCCCGCCCTCCAGCGTCGAGAGATCGACCCGATACGTCCCACCCGCCGCCGGCACGACATCCGCCAGTTCGTGCGTGTGACCGTCCCAGACAAGCCGCAGCCCCTCAAGGGCCAGCGCGGGCGACGCCTTCACCGTCAGCTGCGCCCCCTCGACCGTGATCTCAAACGGCGGCGGGGGCAGGCGCAGCCGCAGGGACCCACTGCGCCGATGCACAATCGCCGCGGATTCGTTCGTCACCGTGCCGGCGGCCATCGCCCCCGATCCGGACGGCCCGACGAACCTGTTCCCGACGCGATCGTAGAACCCGACCTTGCCATCCCCCACCCGCTGAACGGGCACATAGTCGATCAGATTCCCGCCATCCACGCCCTCAAGCTTCAGGTGCGACCACCAGCCGGCCTGATGCCGACTGTCCATGGAACCTCGACCGATGTAGATGTTCCCACCGGTGGCGCCCAGCGTCGCGGCATTGAGCCCCGCCTTCAGTATCGAGCCATTGACGGCAAAGCCCGCCTGGGAGATATCCACTTCGTTGATCGCCGTCTTGGAGACGACGGGACGCGGCCCCGACCGGTAGCCGCAGGCCTTCCAATACCACTTCTCGGGGTTGCCGTACTCAAGGCTCAGGACAAAGCCCGTCATATCCGTTTCCGCGCCGTCCCTGGTCCCCATGAAGATGCCCCAGTCGGTATTCGAGTAGTCGCTCGCCTCGGCATAGAACCCGAAGACCGCCCGATGGGCCGTCGAATCCACAACCCCCGTATCGACATGGGAGTCATTGGCGACCTTCACCCGGTCAAGCATCTTGAACCTGTGCAGCGCAAAGACGCCCACGACCTTCCCGCTCGGCACGCCCAGCCGCGCGGGATCGACCGAAATCGAAGCCTCGCCCGCCGGAAGCGCCGCGACGAGAACTGCGGAGTTCGCCCAATTCTCCGGCCGATCACCCCGGTCGGTGTCGTCCCACACGAGGACGAGTTGGTCACCGGCAAGATAGGCGGGCACCCTCACCGTCAGCTTCGCATCCGCCGCCGAGATGGTGATCGGCTCGAAGTCCCGCGGCGTGAAGGCGACGTTTGCGCCCACGACTTCAGTGGTGTTCGTCACATCCCCGGCCATGAAGTCGCCGCCACCCGTGCTCGCCACATATTCGCCCGACACGCGATCGAAGAAGACGACGCGCCCAGATGACCGGAACCGAACCGGAACGTAGTCGATGATCTTCTCCCCATCGGCATCCGTGAAGCTGACATGAGACCACCAGCCGTACTGCCGGCGCGAATCCTCCGCCCAGTTCCCGACCCGAATCTCCTTCCCGCTTGTGCCAACGGACCCCGCCGCCAGAGCCGTGCTGACATCCGTCCCGTTGAGCGTGAACTTGCCCGAGCCGAACACCGCCTCATTGATCTGATCCGTGTAGACCGCGGGGCGAGGGTACTTCTTGCCGTCGCGGTGGGCCCAGTTCCAGGAGGTAAAGTCTGTATTGTTGTTGCCGACTATGAAGCCTTTCATCTCGTTGGACCCGATGAAGTATCCCCAGTCCTCCGTCTTCTCCGTCGCGTGGAAGCCGAAGGCCACGCCGTGGCAGTCCGTATCCTTCACGCCCGTATCGACATACGCGGTCGGCGAGAAGGTGCCCAGCTTGTCCAGCCAGTCGAGCTGTTCATACAGAATGACCCGGCAGGTCTCGCCCGCCGTCACCCCTAGCTCCGCCAGGTCAAGCGCATACCGCGCCCCGCCGGCGGGAACGGCGGCGGCCACCTCGCGGACGTTTGCCCAGGCATTCGTGTCCGTGCCGTGGTCGGCCGCGCCCCACATGAACAGCACCCTGCTCCCCGCGTGCACCGCGGGCACGCAAATGGACAGCTCCGGCCCGGCCAACGTGATCGAGACGTCGCCCCGCGCCGTCCATCCCGCCAGCATCAGCCCCGCGCACGCCATCCAACACCGCAGACCCCTCATACTCAACACCTTCATTTCGACTCTCCCTTCTTGTTGTTAAATGGCCTGGCGCGTCACCGCAGATAGGCTTCGTGCCCCTTCGCGGGGTCGTTGACGCGGCCCATGTCGCACGTGGGGTCCTGCACATACCCCTTCCCGCCCGGCGCGCCGGCCCGCACCAGCGTGTTGGACGCCTTCCCGTTCCGGAAGCCGACAACCGGCACGCGCACCTTCGCCTCGAACTTCCCCTCGCTGGCGAAGGCCGTATGCGCCATGTCGTCGTCGGAGCGGTACCAGTAGACGAAGCACTTGTCGAGCACGCCGGCGCCCCTCTTGCCGAACAGGAACCCCGTCGCGAACTGGTCGCTGTAGCAGAAGTCCATGAACACGTCCCGCGCGTTGACCTCGAAGCCGATGCTGCTCGGATACTGCGACTTGATCATGGCGTAGAGCGGATGGATGTCGCGGCAGCAGCACCCGCCGCCGTTGATCACCATCCCGCGCCGCGCCGCGTAGATCCGCATCTTGGAGAACGTCGTGTCGTAGCCATCCACCAGCACGCCGATCGAATCATCCGCGCTGTTGCAGACGATGTTGACGTTCTGCACGTCGGAATCCGCCGAGCCGCTGTTCGCCCCGTACTTGACGTGCAGGCCAATCCGCACCGCCTTCATCGAGAGGTCGGCCACCAGCGTCTCGCGCCCGCCGTCGATCGAAACGCCGTCCGCCACGCCGCCGCCGTCGATGATGCCGCCGCGCAGCCAATACCAGCTCCCGGGCGTCCGGATGTCGTTCGCCGGATGGATCGCCCCCAGCCGCACCATTGCCTCGGCATGCTTCCAGCCCGGCGCCGCCTTGAAATGCGCATACGCCGAGAGCCGCAGCGCCACGCTCTTCGCGGGCGCGGCGGGCGTGCAGATCGGCTTGTCGAGCAGATACGTGCCGTCCGGGAAATAAATCTCCCGATTGGGGTTGGCGTCGATCAGCCGCTGAATCGCGTCCGAACACGGCACCGTGCCGTCGCCCGCGATTCCCGCCGCCGTCACCACGCCCTCGTCTGCCACCGCCGCCAGTCCAAGCAGCACAGTACTCATGAACAATGGAATTTCCGCGATTCGCTTCATTTGAGTCTCCTCATACCGTCAACCACTACCGCTAATGGACACCTCGTCCCAAAACGATCGTCCATATTATAGCATTTTTTTTTTTTCCGCCCGTGAATATGAAAAGTTAAGAGACGTTAAAGAGCGGGCATTCGCCCGAAGCCATACCCACCCGACCGCCGGGAGAGTGTTGTCGTCGTCCCGATGACAAGGGTCGAGTCATCGGCATAACTCGGGTCGGCTCATCGGCATAACTCGGGGTCGCTCATCGGCACAACTCGGGGTCGGTCATCGGCATAACTCGGGTCGAGTCATCGGGATAAGAACAGGTTAGTTGGCCGAGGCGGCAGGGTCAGGAAATGGTCACGATGAGGCCACGGCGGCGTTTGACGAAATTGAAGAGGTCGATCACGTCCAGATTCGCCATGCGGATGCAGCCATGCGAGGCGGGCGTGCCGAGGAGCTGTTCCTGATTCGTGCCGTGGATGTAGATATAGCGGTCGTGGCTGTCGATGCCGGGACCCCTGTTGACGCCGGGTTCGAGCCCTTCCAGCCAGAGGATGCGCGTGAGGACGCAATCCGCGCCTCCCCCCGTCCGCCAGGCCGCGCTGGGGATGATGTGGCCCCGCACGGCGCGACGGGAGACGAAGACCTGTCCAGGAGGGGCCGCGTGCCCGAAGAGACGGGCCACACGATGCCGTCCCGGCGGCGTCTGGCCGCTCCCTTCGGCGGACCCGACGCCGGCCTTCGCGGTCGAGACGCGGTAGACCCGCACGACGCGACCGCGAAACGACACGGTCATCGTCTGGCTCGCCACGTCCACCACGGCCTCGGGAATCTCGCTCACCGCGCGCCCCTTCGGCCTCGGCCCGAGCCCCCGCAAGCGCCGCCCCTGCGAACATGGCCACCGGTCTTTGAACTGCCAATTGTAGTCCACGCGCCCTATTCTACCATGGAACCACCCCTTTGCCAACGCTCGGCGAGTTGGCATCCGTCTTGATGCCGCCGTTTCGGCGCCCCTACCGCAGGATGAGCACCGTCGCGTGCTGGTAGCCGAACTTCAGCGTGC
>JBJEWG010000023.1:0-4675 GCA_051884935.1 Kiritimatiellia bacterium
TAACTCGGGTCGGCTCATCGGCATAACTCGGGGTCGCTCATCGGCACAACTCGGGTCGGCTCATCGGCATAACTCGGGGTCGCTCATCGGCATAACTCGGGTCGGAAGCGGACGAAACGCTCGGCCGTGGCGAAACGGTCAAACGCGCAGTCGAGGCCCGACGCGGCGTGCGCGTCCGAACTGAGGATGAACGGCACGCCGCGCGCCCGCAGCAGCGCGCGGAACGTCGGCGACGGATAGGCGTCGTCCATCCACCCGCGGGAAATGCCGCCCGTATTGACCTCCACGATCTTCCCGGAGGCCGCGAGGGCGTCCGCCGTCAGGCGCAGTTCCTCCAGATACCAGGGCGCGGTTTCGTCGAAGTAGCCCAGCACGCCGTTGAACTTCCGCACAAGGTCCGGGTGACCCACCACGTCGAAGTCGTAGGCCGCGGCCATGTCGCGGTTCTCGGCGAAGTAGGCGCGCAGAAACGCCTCGGCGTCACCGCCGAAGTGGTCGCGGATGCCGTCCGAGAGGAGCTCCGGCCGGTCGTCCACGGAGACGGGCGCGCCGTCCGGGGCGATCACCGTGTGGACGGACCCGATCAGATAGTCGAGCCCGAGGTGGGCGTAGCGGGCCCTCTCGGGCGTGGTGCCGCCGGGGATGTAGTCCGCCTCAACGCCCAGCAGCACGCGGATGCGGCCCGCGTACTTCGCCGCGAGCGCGCGGATCTCCCGCGCGTAGGCGACGGCGCTCGCGGGCGTGAGATTGCCCTCCACCTCGTCCGGCAGGCGCGCGTGCGACGAGAAGCCGATTTCGTCGAAGCCGCGCGCGATCGCGGCGCGGATCATCGCCTCCGGCGTCTCGCGCCCGTCGCACCACGTCGTGTGCGTGTGGTAGTTCGCCTTCATCTCAGGAAGATGGTCGTGCCGTCGGCCGTGCTCACCTTGATGAAGCCGTTCGAGAGGTACGCCCGCGCCCGCACGGGATTGCCCTGCGCATCGACGAGGGCGACGCTGAACGGCCCCGTCCAGGCCGATCGCGTGAGGTCCACGAGCCTGAGGACGACGCCCGCCGGCAGCGGCGTGGGGACGATGATGCGCAGCGGGGCCTCGCGCGCGGCGAGCGACCCGCCCACGACCTTCAGCGTGCCGCCCGCGCGGCAGTCCAGCGCGCCGAGGGCGAGCGTGCCCGCGCCCGTGCCGTTCGAGGCAATCGTCAGGGTGGTGTTCGTCGCCGCCGCGAGCGTGGCGACGTCGAACGCATAGGGGGCGTTCACCGCGCTGCCGGGCGCTGCGGCGAGCGTGAGCGACGCGCCCTCCGCGAGCGTGAGCGCCTTCAGCGTCGTCTTGCCGAACTGCGTGGAGACGACGCCCGTGCCGTTCGAGACCACGCCCACGGCCGTCTGCGAGAAGTCCTCGTTCGCGTCCGCCGCCGCGCACAGCGAGAAGTCCAGGATGCCCTGCTCCGCATAGCTGCCGCCACTGCTGGCCGTGAAGCCCACCCAGGCCTCGTCGCCGCCCAGCACGGCGGCAAGATCGACCTCGACCGTGCGTGTGTAGACGGCCTCGCCCTGGCGCGCCTCGATGGCGAACCGGACGCCGTCGTAGGTGATCGTGTAGTCAACGTCCTTCGTCCGGTCGAAGCCCGCCATGCCGGCATAGGCGGCCACGGCGACGCCGTTCGTGTAGACACCATTGGCCGCGCTGTTGTAGATCCTCTGCACGATCGAGACGGCGGGCTTGATGACCTTCTTCTTGGCCTCCTCGTAAATCGCGCCGGCCGTGCAGCCGCCGTTGCCGCCGATCGCCGTCTCGCCCTCGTTCTGGAACATGAGCGAGAAGCCGTCCGCCGGAGCCGTCACGCCGTTCGTCGCGACGTGGTAGGTGAACCGCGCGTACCAGGCCTGCGCCAGATTGACCTTCGTCCTGTAGAAGGCCGTGCCCGCCATGTTCCCGTTGCACGGCATCAGCCGGTGGTAGGCCCGACCGTCGAGCTTCTGGGCGGAGGCGACGCCGTTGAACTGCCATGCGGCCGCGTCGGACATATCCGCCAGCACCGTGTCGCCCGGCGTCACCGTCTTCTGAAGCCGCAGCGTGCCGCCATCCAGTTCAACGGCCGCGCCGCCGAGCTGCCCCTCGTTGGCCACGCTCCCCGTGACGGAACCGCCCAGCCGCACCGTACCCGCGTTCAGCCTGCCGTCCGCGAGATCGAGGAACACCGTCCCCGTCCCCGTCACGCCCAGCGTGTCGCCCGTCATCGCGCCCAGGTGCTCGGAGAGGAAGCTGTTGCCCCTGGCCACCACCGTGAAGGAACCGTCCGTCGCCTCCACCTCGCCCATGAACGTCGAATCCGCCACCACGAGATGCGTCCCGTTCTCCACCACGATCCGTCCCACGCCGGAGAGGGCGGCGAGATTCACCGTGCCGCCCATCGCGAAGCGCACCGTGCCCTCGTCCGCCTGGATGCCGCCCGCGTAGTCCGCCAGCGACCCCGCCAGCGTCAGGCAGCCGTCGCCCCGCTTCACCAGCAGCGACCCCGCCTCGCCGACCAGCGCGCCCGCGTAGGCGGTGTCCCCGTCCTGCGCCAGCAGCAGCAGACCGTTCGCGAGATCGACGCGCCCGCCCGCCTCGCCCGCGAGGCCCCGCAGCGCGTTGCCGGCCGGGAAGAGATTCGCCTGCGGGATGTAGGCGTAGCCCGCGTCGGACGGCCCCTTCATCGCGACGCGCAGCGCCTGATCGCCCGTCGCCTCGCGGAAGAAGATGCGGATCTCGTGGAGGCCGCGCGCCAGCTCCCGCGCAGACCCCTTCGTGCCGAAGTTGTCGTTAGTGGACGTGTTGAGCGCGCGCTGCACGGCCGGCTGGCCGTCGATCCACATCGCGGCGCCGTCGTCGCTGTCGATCGCGAAGCTCCACGCGCCGGACTCGGGAATGTAGATGGTGCCCGCGAGGTCGAGCAGGAAGTTGTCCGTGCCCGTGGCGAACCCGGCCCCCTTCGCGCCGAAGTCGAGCGTCGCGCCCGCGCTCAGCGAAGTCGTCTCCAGGCTCGGCGTGAGCCCGGCCAGGTAGGCGTCGAGCGTCGCGCAGTCGCCCTTCATGTTCGCGTAGTCGAACGTCGTCACGCCCAGATAGTACCGGGCGCGCAGGCCCTGACGCCCCGAACCGGCGGAGACCGGCGCGAGGGCGAGCGTGCCCGCCGCCGCCACCTGCGCGGCGCCGACCTGCGCCGAACCGTCCAGCCGCACCGTGCCGGCGTCAACGGCGAGCGTGCCGTCGAAGTCGTTGCCCATGCCCGTGAGCGTCATCGTCCCCGCGCCGCGATGCGCGAGCACCGCCGTGGCGTTCGTCCCCGTCACGGGCAGCCCCAGCGTGAAGTCGCCCGCCTGCGTGAACGCGACCGCGGGGAAGCCTTCCGCGGAGAAGCTGATCGCGCCGGCCGTCGCCTCTTCGACGGAGGCGACCTCGGTGGAGGACCCGGCGGCGATGGAGGCGAGCATCGCCATCGGCAGCACCTCGTCCGCCGACGCCCCGGGGCGCGTCACATACGCGGTGATCGCGTTGTCGCCCGTCTTCTCGTAGAAGGCGATCACGATGTCGTGCTGTCCCTTCGCGAGCGTGATGGCCCTGCGCGTGTTCACGCGCTGGTCGTTGGTGGTGTAGCCCTGGTCCTTCAGGTTGTCGATCACCTTCTCGCCGTCGATGTAGAGCGCGCTGCCGTCGTCGCTGCAGAGCGCGAAGGTCCACTCGCCCGTCGTCGGCACGAGGATCGTCCCGCGCCAGATGGTGATGAAGTTGTCGGCGCCCCGGTAGGCGGAGGGGAAGCGGCTGCCGTCCTTGTTCGTGTCGAACACGCTGCCCATCGTCGCGCTGCTCTCCGTGAGCTTGACCTCGTTGGCGGCCTCGAACGCGGCGATGTTCTCAAGGGACGAGAGCGCCGTCGCGGCGCCGCTCATCGAGGCGGGCTTGTAGTAGCGGCCCGTGAGGCCCGCCGTGCCGTTCCGCACGCGCAGCGTGCCGCCCGCGAGCGCGAGCCGGTCCACGCCCTGCCACTTGTTGATCTCCACCACGCCCTCCTTGAGGACGAGCGCCGGCACGCGCGCCGCCGCCGCCGTCTCCGCCGTGAAGGTCTGCGTGTTCGCGCCGGTCTTCTCGATGGTGACCGACTCGTCGATGCTGCCGGAGAAGTCGCCCGTGGTGGACTCCGCGTCGATGTGGAGCGTATCCGCCGCGCCCGTCCGGTTCGCCACGCGCCCGGTTCCCGCGAGCGCGCCGATGACCACGCCCTTGCCGTCGGTGTCGAACGTGCCCGAGCCCTCGATCTCCAGCCTGCCGCGCGACCCGCCGGACGGCAGCACGCGCGCCTCCGCCACGCGCAGCGTCCCCTCCGCCACCTGCGTGTGCCCGTAGGCCTGGGGCTGTGTGAACGTGAGCGCGCCCGTGCCCTCCTTGCGGAGGGTGCCGCTGCCCGTGAAGCACTGCCCCATCTCCACGTCCCGGTTCATCTTGAGGGCCAGCCGGCCGGTGATCGTGGCGCCCGTCTCCGCCGCCCAGCTGAACGTCTCGCCGTTGCCGATGCGCGTGTTGGCGCCCGAGCCGACCACGAGCTCGCCCGTGTAGTCGTTCGCCGCGCCCGCGAAGGTCACCCACCCGGTGTCGCTCATCGTCACCTTGCCCGCGCCGTGCAGCGAACCGAGGAA
>JBJEWG010000023.1:4775-8836 GCA_051884935.1 Kiritimatiellia bacterium
GCGTCCGCCAGCGTCGAGAGCTTCAGCCCCGAATACCCGTTGTCGTAGGGCAGGTTGCCGCCGCCGACGCGATACGCCCCGCCGCCCGGCGTCAGCGTGCCGGAGTAGACGAGGTTCGTCGTCGTGCCGAACACAACGGCGGGACACTTCGAGAAGTCGAGGTTGGCCGTGATCTCCGTCGGATCATGGGCGATCAGCAGACCGTCCGACCCCGCCGTCAGGCGCGGGACGACCGCCGTGAAGTCCTGATAGGCCACGAAGTCGAGCCGCCCGTGGTTCGACAGCGTGATCGGCCCGGCGGGCGGCACCGTCGCCGCCGTGTTGAACACGACGGTCGCGCCGTCCACCACGAGGCCCCCCGTGAAACTCTGCGCCGCCGTGAGCGTCAGCTTCCCGCCCGGGCCGCCCCGCACCGTGAGCGTGGCGTCGGACGCGAAGACGGCGGCGGAGGTCATCGCCCCCGTGCCGACGTCGAACGTGACCGCCGAGGCGGAGGCCGGCGTGAAGGCGCCCGTATAGGTGAAGGAGCCGTCAACCCCGAACGTCATGTTCGGGCGCCCCGTGAAGTCCACGGCGTCCGCCGCGTTCGCCGCCGTGAGGACGAGCCGCGCCGCCGCGTCATTCTCCAGCTTCGCCAGCACCGCCGCGGGCCCGCCCGCCCACGCCCCGGCCACGCCCGTGCCGTCCGCCGCGCGGATCGCGGGGAACGCCGCCAGCGCGTCGGCGTTCGCGAAGAACACCTCGCCCTCCTGAAGGTCGAGGGGCGTGGTGAGCGTGCTCGCGCCGGTCAGCACCAGACGGCCCGCGCCGGTCTTGCGGAGCACGCCGCCCGGCGAGTCCGCGTCCTCCAGCAGGGCCTGGTCGATCGTGATGGTCACGCCGGCCGGCACGTCGAACGTCACGCCGCCCGCCAGAACCGTCGCCGAGGTCAGCCCCTTCATGTAGGCCGCCTGGGTGCCGCAGGCGTGGATCACGCCGCCGTTGAAGTACGCGCGCGTCTCCGCCTCCGTCGAGCCCACGCCGAACTGCCCCACATGGGCCTCGCCGCCGTTCATGCGGAAGATGGCGCGGTCCGTCGTGTACGCGGCGTCATACGCGAAGTTCAGCGACGCCTTCGCGAAGAGCGTGCCCGCGTTCAGCACGAGCTCGCCGTCGCCGCCCGCGCGCGAAATCACCAGACGGTGCTCCGGCGACTCGTCGGAGAGCGCCCCCACCGTGCCGCCGTTCACCGTGAGCCGCCCCTTCGAGCCCGCCTCCAGGCCCACATACATCCAGCCGTTCGAGGGCGCCGCACAGCCACCCGCGCCGACGGTCAGCTCGCCCGTCGAGCCCAGCCCCGTCACGATCAGGTCGCGGTCCGCCACCAACAGCGCCGGACCCTCGCCGCCGCCCACCTCCGCCACGCCCGTGCCCCGCGCCCGGCTGATGTAGACGTTCGTGTCGTTGGTGCCGCTCTGGCGGAGTTCGCCCGCCGAGATCACGAGGCGGGAGCGCGAGCCCTCGCCCTGCCCGAAGTGGACGTGATGCGGCGCGCGGTCCAGAACGACCTGCGCGCCGTTCTGGATGACGACGCCGCCGTTCGGCACCAACAGCGACTCCAGCGCCGCCGTGCCGGACGAGAAGGCCGCCGTGCCGCCGTTGTCGATCAGCACGTGCGCGGGCACGCTCCCCTGCGACCAGTTCGCGGCCTCGTCCCAGGCCCCCTCGCCGCCCGTCCAGCGGTTGATGAGCGTGCCCACGTCGCGCTCGTAGTTCCGCAGCACCTGCTCCGCCGTGAGCGTCCCGGAGTGAACCCGCAGCTTCGAGAGCGAGCCGCTGAAGGCGTTGCCCCAGTAAGGAGGCGTCGTATCGGTGACGAGCACGCCGCCCAGCGTGAACGCCCCGTCCGCCCGCAGCCGCAGGGCGATGTTCTTCTCCTCGTACAGGCGGCCATCCAGATAGTAGCGCTCCGTGCCGTCCGCCGCCCGCGTCGCCACGACGTAGTGCCAGCACGCCGGCCGCGCCGTCTTGCCGCCCCAGCCCAGGTTCGTGGTGTAGTGCTCGATGGCGTAGCTGTCAACCGCGCAGTAGCGGCACTCCATCACCGTCCGCGCGTTGTCCGCAAGTCCCGTCCGGGGCGTCCAGGCGAAGTACGTCTCGACCGCCGCAGTGAACGCGGGGTTGTAGACCCAGACCTCGACGGACCACGGGTTCGCCCCGAGCAGCCTCGCCGGCGGCGGCACCGTGTTCGTCATGATCGAGCCCGAGTCCTTGAACGTGAAGGCCGGCAGGCCCGCCATGTCGGACGAGAACCGGGCGCCGTCCTTCCCGGCGAGCGGCACGAAGTCGCCGCCGAGCGTACCGTCGTTGGCGATCTTCCCGAGCGCCCCGCCATCCGCCGTCGCGGCGTAGTCCGCCGCGTCAATCGCCACCAGCAGCTCGCCCGCCCCTTCCAGGTCGGCGGCCATCGCCGCGCCCGTCGCCGCCAGCGCGGCACAGGCGACGCGAAACGTGTTCCGCATACAGATCCTCTTTCTCATCAAACACTCCTCCGAATGAAGTTCAAGTTACAATCTCTCATTCAACGCACGCGAGTATACCCGATTCCCCTCATCCCCGCAAACCTTTTCTCGGCCACACCTGCGGGAAAAGGTAAACTCCGAGCATTGCAGAAGGCTCCGTCCACGCGCGGAAGGGAAGAGATAACTCCGAGCGTTTGCAAAAGGGCGGTTCTAACGAACCGCCTGAAGCTTCGCGCGTCTTCAACGGCTTCTCGCCGTCAATCAGCGGCTTGCCCCTACCAAAAAGCACACGACAAAAAGCCGCCCGTCGGTCCGGTGGCAGGGGCGTCAGCCCCTGCTAGCCCTAATATATAAGCAAGTGGCAGCTGCCTCCACCACCCCCACACCCTGCCTCCCCTATTCCTTATATATAGGCAAGCCACATCTACTTCCACCAACCCTACACCACACCACCTCTATTCCTTATATATAATAGGCAAGGGGTGTGAGGCCAATTTACAGAGTTAAGTCAATGAATAGTCGTTGAAGAAACGCGAAGCCCCAGGCGGTTCGTTAGAACCGCCCCTTTGCAAACGCTCGGAGTTCAATCTATGAGGCAAGGACGGCTCATCGGCATAACTCGGGTCGAGTCATCGGCATAACTCGGGGTCGGTCATCGGCACAACTCGGGTCGAGTCATCCCGATGGCAAGGGGTCGGTCAGAAGCCCCGGGTGGGTCAGGATGGCACAGCCAGACGGCAAGGTGTGCCAATTTGGCACACTGCGGTTCAGGTGATCGGCGTTCATCGGTCCGCGAGATGCCGCGACTGCACGACTCAGCGGGCGCGGACGGTGAGGAATCCGCACGCGGCGGGGGGCAGCGTCACCGAAAGCCGGGCGCCTGTGCGCACGGGGATAAACGTCTGAGGGGCCACATCGGCGAGATTCTCGCGGAATTCGACCTCGAATGTCGCATTATCCGCCCAGTCCGCAAAGTCCGCCGGCGCGAGATCCGTCGCCAGTTCCAGTTCGGCCACGCCGTCCGCAACGGTGAACGCCGCAATCTTCAGCACCGTCGGCTCCGGGACGGCCGTACCCAAATCCGTCGCCGTCACCGCGCCGCCTTCGACCGTCGCCGTGTAGCGATGCCCGCCGGCGGTGAACGTGGCCGTTCCGTTCGGCAGCCAAAGGTAGACCTGCCCCGCGTCGTCGGCCACGATCCCCTCCACGCCGTAGTCCGCGAGGCCAGACGGCCTCACCACCGCCCCCGGATCCAGATTCGGCACCGTCACGCAGAACACCGCCCGCCCCTGCGCATCGACGGGCGAATTCTCGATCGTCTCCGCATCGACGCTGCCGCCACGAATCGTCACATCGGCGCCGGACGGCGCGCCAAATCCCTTCCCGATCGCCGTCGCGAGCGTCCCCGCAACCGCCCGAACCGTGCCGGACGCGATCTGAATATTTCCGCCCGGGTTCGCGATACCGCCGCCGATCCCCGTGGCAAACTCGCCGCCTCGGGCAATCAAACGCCCCCACGTCGCAGCCGCCCGAACCTTCAGCCCCGCGCCCTCGGGAACC
>JBJEWG010000023.1:8936-21630 GCA_051884935.1 Kiritimatiellia bacterium
CATAGCTCCACCCGATGCCCTGCCCGTAGGCGGCGTCGATGCCGTTCACCCGCACGCCCGTGAGCGTCACGTCCGGCAGCGGTTCGGCCCGCGTATCCGCATCGGCCACGCACGCGCGGACGGCGACCCCGTTGACGGCGAACACACGGTCGCCGTTCGGCAGCCAGAGGTTAATGCACCCGTCCGCGTCGGCCACGAGGCCCTCCACGCCATATCCCTCAAGACCCGTCACGGCGACGGGGCGCCACGGCGGGAGGTTCGCCACCGTCACGCACCACACGCGCGCCGCGCCGTTCGACGGCGCAACCGAAAACGCCCCACACGCCACACTGCCGCCCGTGATCGTCACCGGGCCCGTGGCCGCCTCGGCGGTAAGCGTCCCGCCGCCGATCTCAAGCGGCCCCGCAAGCCGCACCGCGTCCGAGGCGAACCCAATGAACTTCACCCGCGCCGGGTTCTCGGCCCGCACCTCCAGCCGCTCCAGCAGATTCGTGCCCGAGAAGACGAACGGCCCCGTCGCCGTCAGCGTCACCCGCCGCACGCCTAGGTCGAACCGCCAGCCGTCGCCCGCCTCGGCCAGCCCCACGTCCTCCCCGTTCACGCGCACGCCCGCCGGACGCAGCGCCTCCAGCGGATAGGCCAGCGTCGGGCCATCCTCCACCTGCGCGCCGAAGCGCAGTCCATTCGCCTGAAACACATACGCCCCGTTCGGCAGCCACAGATTGAGCCGCCCCTCCTCGTCGGACTCGATGTCGTTCGCGCCATACCCGTCCAGACCCTTCAGCGTCACCGCCGCGTTCGCCACCAGCCCCGTCACGGTCACACAGTGAACCGCCGCGCTCCCGGCGTTCGTGGGGGCCTCCCGAATCCGCCCCGCGTCCGGGATCGTGACGCTGCCGCCCGTGATCGTCACGGCACCGCCCGCGCCATCCTTCCCCCCGCCGATGTCGTCGCCTCCCTCGCCCGCGACGGCGTGAACGGTTCCGCCCGAGATGACGATCTCGCCCCCGGCACTTCGATAGCCGCCGCCGATGCCTGCGGCGGTGTCACGGCCCCACGCGGAGACGACGCCCCCCTCGATGAAGATGCGGCCCGTCGCCACGGACCGGGCGCCCCCGATTCCGGGACCTCCCTGTGAGCCCCCGTGCGCCTCAAGCGACCCGTAGGGCGCGGACTGAAGTCGGTTCAGGCGGAGCGTGGCCCCGACCGGGACTTGAAGGCCCGCCTGGTAGGGCCCGCTCGTCAGCTTGTTCTCCTCCGCCAGCCAGACGTCCACCGCCGCACGGGCGGCGATCTGGAACGAGCACGTCCGGCTCTCCGTGGTGCGGAGCGTGAGGTTCGAGAGCACGACGGTCGAGTCCGTGCTCACCACGACCCGAACGGTACCCGTCGTGTTCATCCCGTTCAGAACGAACGGCCCCGGTCCCGCCAGCCTCAGCGTCGGCTTCGCATACGTCCACCCCTCGCCCGCGCCGTCCGCGACGTCAACGCCGTTCACGGAGACGCCGATTGGGTCGACGGCGCGCGCGGACGCCGCGAGCAGCACGGCGCAGAGAAGAGCGGCGAGACGGCGCATCACGAGACGGGCTCCAGATGGCGGACGCGGGCCTCTTCGTCCGTGTTCAGCACCTCGACGAGATACGGCGCGTGGCCGCCGCGGCAGAAGAGCCCGTGCACGGCGTCCGGGCCGTCCGAGGCGATCACGTCGCGGATGAGGCGGATCATCGCCCGGGAGATGCGCAGGCCCGGGATGAACACGGGGATGCCCGGCGGATAGGGCACGAGGAACTGCGAGGCGATGCGCCCCTCGCTCGCCTCGATCGGCACGAGCTCGCCGTCGCAGAGCGCCGCGTCGTGCGGCAGCACCACGGCCTGCCCCCGCACGGCCTCCACCACCGTGCCCCCCGCGGCATCGCCCTTCGCGCCCTTCGCCGGGGCGGGGCGGCCGATGAGCCGGCGGTACTGGCGGCACACGCGGAAGAGATACTCGAAGTGCTCCTCCACCGTGCCCGCCGTCACGAGGAAGAGGATCGTCGTGGCGCTCGCCTTCTCCCACTGGATGTGCGCCTTCAGGAGGGCCTTGCGGAACGCCGCGCAGGCGCGGGCCGAGCGCAGCATCAGGACGATCTTGAGCGGATCCTTCATGTAGCCGGCGGCCCGCCAGTCCACGCCCGCCCCCGCGATCTCCTCAAGCCCCGCGAAGCACTCGCCCTCCGGCTTCCCGCACTCGTCCGCCACGCGCTTGCGGAAGGCGGCGGCCCACCGGATGCGCTCGTCGATGAGCTTCATGCCCTCCAGGCGCATCTGCACACCCGCGACGTCGAGCGCGGCGAGGAAGGGGTAGTGCGGCGAGGTGGAGTGCCAGTAGCGCAGGATCTCGTGCAGGTCGTGCGAGAACTTCTCGTAGCTGCCCCGCCCGTGCAGCGCGAAGCGCCGCCGCAGCCAGCGGAACTGCGGCGTGGCGTCCTCTTCGAGCAGCTGCTTGAAGCGCGTGGAGACGTGCACCATCGACGCCTGCGAGAACGCCGCGAGCGTCTTGTGGGTGGACTGCACGGCGAAGTGGGCGCCGCAGGTCTCGTTCACCGCGTTGTAGCGCACCGCGTCGCCCTTGCCGCGCCCGAACGTGTAGTAGGGATGGAAGTTGAGATACGCCGCCCACGCCTCGTCCGCGTAGAACAGCACGCCCGCCCGCTCGCAGAGGCGCGCGATCTCCCACACGGGGTAGAGAATCCCCTCGTAGGTGCAGGTCGTCAGCACCAGCAGGCGCGGCGCGGCCTTCGCGCCCGGCAGGCGGCACGCATCGAGCGCGCGCCGGATGTCCTCCAGGGCGATGGGGCCCCACACGCCGAGACGCGCGTTCCAGCGCGCCGGCAGGTAGCGCGGCACGGCGCCCGAGGTCACCACGGCGTGGTGGACGCTCTTGTGGCAGTTGCGGTCGATCAGCACCGTCTCGCCCGGCCGCAGCAGCGTCATGAGCATCGCCTTGTTCGAGGTGGAGGTGCCGTTCGTCACGTAGCGGCTCTGCGCCGTGCCGAAGATCTCGCTCGTCAGCTTCTGCGCCTCGGAGAGCGGCGTATGCCCCTCGGGGCTCGACAGGTCGCCCAGCGACTCCACCGAGACCGAGAGGTCCGTGCGGAAGAGCGTGCCGCCGAACGACTGGTGGAAGCCGTGCAGGAACGGCGAGTTCGCGAAGGCGCGCCCGCCGTTGTGGCCCGGCGTGTGCCAGTTCGTGCCGGCCTTGACGTTCACGTACTGCCGCAGCGCCGTCGAGAAGCGCGGCATCCAGAAGCTCTTGAAGAGGTGGACGAGGCGCTCGTGATACTTCGCCGGCGTCTCGAAGACCCGCGCGTCCTTCTTCGTCCAGCGGCGCGCGGGCAGCGTCACCTCGGCGTGCCCGGGCCGCGTGAGCACCACCTTCGGCACCGCCGGGAAGAAGAGCTTGAACCAGTCGCGCAGCGCCTGCCCCTCCACGGCGGCGCCCGCCAGCTCGTCGTCGATCAGGAACAGGCAGCAGGCCCGCCCCTGCTCCGTGAGCACGCTGCGCGGCCCCCCGCTCGTGAAGAGCGACTTCGCCAGCGCCTCCGTCGTGTTCGTCACCACCAGCCGGAGCGGCGGGTAGTCGAGCGCCGCCACCGTGTCGAACGTCTCCCGGCAGAAGTCCCGGAAGGCGTCCGTGAGGCCGTATTCCATCACCGGCAGGCGCTTCGCGTCCAGCCGGTTCGCCTTGTGCAGATAGAAGACCGTCAGCGTTCGGACCATGAACTATCCTTTCCTGCGCTCGCCCGCGGCGGACTCCGCGGCGCGCTTCACCGCCGCCGCGATCTCGCCGCCCACGCCCGCCGCCGCCGCGATCTCGTCCACGCCCGCCCGCGCGATGCCGTAGACCGAGCGGAAGCTCCTGAGAAGCGCCATCTTCTTCGCGGGGCCGATCCCCGGCACCGCGTCCAGCACCGACTCGCGGATCGTCCGCTCGCGCAGGTTGCGGTGGAACGTGATCGCGAAGCGGTGCGCCTCGTCGCGCAGGCGCGTGGCGACGAACAGTCCCTGCGAGTCGCGCGGCAGGAAGACGTCGCCGCGCGCGTCGTCCGTCACGAGAATCTCCATGCGCTCCGCGAGGCCCACCGTGGGAATGTCCGTCACGCCGATCTCGGCGAACGCGGCGCGCGCGGCGCGCAGCTGCGTGACGCCGCCGTCGCAGATGAAGAGGTCCGCCCGCGGGCTCTTCGCCGTGAGCGTCGAGTCCGGCCCGTAGCGGCGGCGCACCACCTCCGCCATCGAGCGCGGGTCGTCCGCCCCCTCCACCGTCTCGATCCTGAAGTGGCGGTAGTAGCGCCCGTCCGGCAGACCGTCCACCGCCACCACGAGCGAGGCGACGGAGTGCGTGCCGAAGAGGTTCGAGATGTCGGCGCACTCGATCACGCGCGGCGGCTTCTCCAGGCCCAGCGCCGCCGCGAGCTCCTCAAGCCCCCTCCGCGCGTCGGCGCGCGTCTCCTCGGGGCGCTTCCGCACGAAGTGGCTCTTCGTCATCTCCCGCAGCGCGCCGATCGTGTCGCGCAGGCGCGCGGCTTTCGTGAAGTCCTCCTTCGCCGCGGCCGCCTTCATCTCCTCCACCAGCTCGCCGATGACCTGCGGACGCTCCCCGCGCAGGAACGCGCAGGCCTCCTCGAAGCGCGCCCGGTAGTCCGCCACGGAGATGCGCCCCTCGCAGGGCGCCGTGCAGAAGCGCACCACGTCCGCATGGCAGTGCCGATGCGCCTCCTCGTCCGGCGCCAGCGCCGTGCACCCGCGCAGGCCGAAGCGCTTCTCGACGAAGTCCTTCGCGGCCCGCACGACCGGGGCGGACGGGAACGGCCCCACGTAGACCGCCCCGTCGTCCCGCACGATGCGGCAGGTGCGGAACGCGGGGAACGGCTCCTCCGGGTCCGCCCGCAGGGCCAGATAGCGCTTGTCGTCCCGCATCAGGATGTTGAAGTGCGGCTTGTAGCGCTTGATGAGGTTCGCCTCGGTGAGCAGGGCCTCGGCCTCGTTGCGCACCGTCATGAACTCAAGGTCCGCGACGGTGTTCACCATCGAGCGGACCTTCGGCGCGTGCCGCGCGCCGGGGCGGAAATACGACAGCACGCGGCGGCGCAGGTCCTTCGCCTTGCCGACGTAGATGATGATGCCCCGACGGTCCCTCATGAGGTAACAGCCGGGGCGGTTCGGAACGGTCTTCAGCCGTTCTCGCAGAACGTCGTTCACGACATCCGCTGGAATTAGGCCTCTTCGCTCTTCTTCTCTTCGGCGACGGCCTTCTTCTCCTCGCTCTCCTTCAGAAGGCGCTCGCCCTCTTCGGTGCCCTTCTTGAACTCGCCCTTCGCCCGCCCGAGCGAGCGCGCGAGGTCAGGAAGCTTCTTGCTGCCGAAGAGCAGCACGAGAAGCGCGACGACGATGATGATCTGCCAGGGACCCCAAGCCATATTTTTTCTCCTTTTTTCGAAACGCGGATAATGTACCGAAATCCCGTCCGTGAATCAAGCCGGAAAATGCGCCAAAACACGCGCGCCGTCGCGGCCGAAGTCCCGCCGCCGACGCGAACCCCGCGAATGGATTTCCACCTATTCGTCCTCGTTTGAATCGACGCGAGGCGCCCTCTGCGACACGTCCAGTCTCACGCACCGTTCCCCATGCGACGTCTCACCGGCGGCAAGCCTGACGAACACCTTCCCGTTCTGGAACTCGCGACAGAAGAACCGCTCCCCGGAGTCGAAGAAATACCGCGACTCGCATTTCTCCAGATGGGCGGGAGGCTCGCCGGGGACGAACCCCGCAGGCTCCGCCTCGTCCGGCGGAGCAGGTTGATCCCTCAATTCAATGCCATATCGTGCATCCATTCCCCGGGCGAATTCGGTGAGACGCGCAATGCAGTCCCGACGGGACATCCCCTTCTTGAAATGCCCGTAGAACACGACCCCGTCGGCAACTACCGTCCCATACGAATATCGCACCTGCGCGAAGTCGAAGAGATCCGCCGGACGCAGATTCCGGTCCTCGCGTTCCCAATACGCGCGGACAAAATGATTCGTCTTGCCGTCGTGCACGGTCGTGCCGGAGAACTCCTTGCGGACGAGCGTGTTCGTCGAAATCCCCGATGTCGGCGTAAAATCCACGCCGTAAAACTCGGTCAGCCGCAGGGACCTGCGACGCTCCTCGCGTTCGCGCGCCGCGTGCAGCCGCCTCCGCTCCGCTTCCCGGGCGGATATCTTCGTCACCACCACCGTGAATTCCACGGGCGAGTCGCCGCCGCCACAGGACGCGCCGCCCGAGTTGGATCTAGATTCGGAATTCACCGAACACCGCACCGCGACCTCGATACCCGCATTGGTCGCCACCGCACAGGCGTAGACGGTGTCCATATCCAGCCAAAGCGCGCCGCCGCCCGCCGATTCGGCGACGCCATCCGAGAAGTCCTGCGTCGAGAAGCGGTACTCGCCCACATCGAACCCAACGCGGCCGGACACCTCGTCCCTGAGCGCCGACAACTTCGCAAGACTCTCCGCACGCGGCATCCCACGCCGAAAGGCCCCGTTCAGGCGTATGTCCATCGGCACGCCGTTTGGGTCGCGGGATATTCGCGCCTTCGTCGACCCAAAGAATGGCCGATCCAACTTGACGGTGGCCAACCCCAGAAGACCGCCATGCGCGATGGAAGGCCCCAGCCGTGGCGGCGTGCAGTCTGCCGACAGCGTCAGCACGCCGTCAACCGCATCCGCCCGAGCGGCCAGCCCCAGCAGCATAACTCCCGTGGACACTACAATCTTCGCGATTCGCTTCATTTAAGTCTCCCCGTGCACTGTCACGTCAAGCTCAACCTCCGCAAGTTTCGTTCTCATTGTAGCATTTCTTTTTTCTACCCGTAAATAGGAAAGTTAAGGGACGACCAACCACAAGTTGTGCCGATGAGCCGACCTGAGTTATGCCGATAAGTCGACCCGAGTTATGCCGATGACCGACCCCGAGTTATGCCGATGAGCCAACCCGAGTTATGCCGATGACTTGCCCACCTCATCCCAAACCCTTAAATGCCCACAAGGGGGCGGTTCGTTGGAACCGCCCCCTTGCAGACGCTAGGAATCTTAATCTTCAAGCCGATTTTTCTAAATATCTGACGGCTGTTCCGTCGAATCGACCGGAAACCAGCGATAGCCACGGTTACCGTAGACCTCGACGACCACGGTCTCGACCGCGTGGCGCCAACCCGGGCGGACGAAGAGCGAGTCGCGGTAGCGGCGCGCCAGGGCCACCGTCTCCGCGTCCGGCGCCGCGCAGGAGCCCGACTACGTTGTCGTGCCCGCACACCGCGTCGTACTCCGCGTCGCGGTTCGAGACGACGAGCTCGTTCGTGAAGTTGTCGTACTCGTCCACGATCACGTAGAGCGGCGGCAGGCCTTCGCACTGGACGACGCCGCGCAGGCGGTCGATCATCATCGCCGGGTTCTCCGCCGCCAGGGCGCTCGACCAGTCCGCCAGCGCCCTATACCGCACGGCGAACGACTGCACGCTCAGCCGGACGTGGTCGAAGAAGTTCCGCTCGATCTCCGCGAGCGTCCCCACCTCGATCATCGAGAAGTCGAAGCGCAGCACGAGGAAGGCGTTCGCGAGCGTAGCACTCGCGGACAAGCTTCTCGTAGTTCATCACCCCGTAGGGCACCTTGCGCCGTGCATTCATGGCGCAATTATACCACAATCCCAACTCGCTAGCGCACGAAGACCACAGTGCCCGTCGCGGAGACGACCTTGAGCGCGGACCCCTGCACCAGCACGCGGTAGGGACGCGGCAGCGTTCCCGTCGGCGTGCCCACGAGCGTGCCCGCCTCGGCCAGGACGCGCCCCTTTGCGCCTAGCTTCTCCACGTCGTCAATGACGACCTCGACGCCACGCAGATCGAGAAGCCCCGTATGGACGAGCCGACCGCACGCCACCTCGCCCGCCTCGTTCGTGGAGACGGCGTAGTGGAGGCGCGGCGTCGTCAGCGTACAGCCCGAGACCGTCAGCACGCCGCCCACGCCGCCCACGCCCGGCCACACCGCCTCCGTCACCGCGAGCGTGCCGCCCGTGACCCGGCCCGACCCCGCGAGCGAGCCGATCCTCTGCCCGGTCACGCCCAGGTCCAGCGTGCCGCCGGCGAGCCGAACCAGCCCGCCCGTCGGCAGCGCGTGCGCCGTGCCCGCCACGAGCGTCCCCTCCGCCACGCAGGTCGCGACAGCGTAGCTGTTGGATCCGTTCATCGTCAGCGTGCCGGCGCCCACCTTCGTGAACGCGGCGCAGGTGGCAACCTGCTCCGCCGTCGTGGGCGCCGTCCACGTCTGGCCCTCGCGCGGGACGAAGTCCTGCCTCAGGACGACGTCCCGCCCGTTCGTATCGAACGTCGCGCCGTTCACGCCCAGCTGGGCGGACGTCATGTTCTCGGTGAACGGCACCTTCAGCGCGCCGTCCGCCCGCACCTGCACAAGTCCGCCGTCGAGAATCAGCTTCGTGAATGTACAGGGCGAATTTTGGCGCCACAGCCCGCGCGTCCGCACCGTGCCGCCCGCGAGCACGCGCATCTCGGCCGTCCGCTCCGCCCACTCATAGCCATCCGCCAGTTTGACAAAGCCCACCACGTCGATGACGCCGCCGCTCGCCACCTCGACGAGCCCCGAGCCCTCGTCGGCCACGCACAGAACCGCATCCTTGCCGCTCATGTAGCCCGCGTCGAACCGTCCGCCGTTGCGCACGAAGAGCTCGCCCCTCTGCTTCCGAATCCGGCCAATGCTCGGGTACTGGCAGTGCGTGACAAGGCGCCCCGCCTTCTCCACGTACATCCGCCCCGTGCCGTCGCGCCCCAGCTGGAAGTTCCCCTTCTGCGAGACACGCTCGAACGTGCCGCCATGGAGCCAATAGGTGTAGTCGTTGATTCGCGGATCGGTCGACGCCTCGCCCGTCACGCGGACCGTGCCGCCGTACTGGTGCGCGGTTCCCCGCATCGCGTGGAACTGCTCCGCCGTGAGGGAGGCGTCGTTCGTGACGACGAGATTGCCGTACTGCCCCCATCCGTTCCAGTTGCCGAACCTCACCGCCGGCGCCGTCAACGCGGCGTTGTCCAGCGTGAGCGTCCCCGTCCCCGTCTCGTTGCCGCGCGAGAGAGTGGCGATCTGGACGTTCTGGGCCACGGTCAGCGACGAATTGCGCACCGTGACGTCGGCCCCCACCGCCGTGACCATGTCCTTCGCCGCGGTGAGCGTGGTCTGCTCCAGAGCGACCTGTGCGAGATTCGTCACGTAGAGGTCGCCCGTCAGGTCGATGGTCGTCGCCGATGCGCCCGCCGCCGTGCCCCAGAGGCTCCGTCCCCCTGCGAAAGCCAGCCCCCCGAAACTGTATTCGCCCGCCATGAACCGCGCCGTACCCGCGCCGGTCTTCGTCACCTGCGGAAACCCGGTGAAGCCCTGTTGCAGAACCGCCGTGCCGCCCCCGACCTCAAGCGTCAGCGGCGTCGCGCCATCACCCTCGAAGCCCTGCGCCACCGTGATCGTGTGCGTGCAGAACGCATCGTTGAGGACAACCGCCGCCGGGGCGAAGTTCGCCGCAGGGTAGGTGATCGGCCCCGCGCCACCGTTGAAGGTGAGCGCCATGTCGCCCGCATAGGCGCCGAAGCCCGCGCGGGCCCCCTTCAACTCCACTTGCCCCGCCCCCGCGCCCAGCGGCACGTCCAGCGTGGCGCCGCCCGGCGCCCACACGCCGCCGTCGAGCACGAGATGGTCGGTCGTCGCCAGGCCCGCGCCGAAGTCCGCGGCGAGCAGGCCGTCGTACACGCTGAACACGCCGCCGAAGTCATTCTCCGGATGCGTGAGGACGAGCGGCGCGGTGCCGAGTTTGCCGCCACCGTTCATATAGAGCAGCCGATAGTCCACCGTCAGAAGCGAATCGGTC
This sequence comes from Kiritimatiellia bacterium, assembly GCA_051884935.1. Classification (GTDB taxonomy): domain Bacteria; phylum Verrucomicrobiota; class Kiritimatiellia; order RFP12; family UBA1067; genus RUG572. The sequence continues at coordinate 18,885 of JBJEWG010000023.1, forward strand.
TTCACGCGGTAGCCGTCATGCGGCACGAGCTTCGTCTCGGAGGAACCCGCCAGCCGTTCGCCGAGCGCGCACGCGGTGTCGATGTTCGCGCCCGTTTCGAGGAAGTCGTCCGCCGTCGAGGAGTGGTAGACGCGCCCCGAGACGCTCTCGTAGAACCCCGGCCGCCCCGCCGCCACGCACGGCTCGTAGCACCGCAGGATCTTGCCGTCCTCCGAGAAGGTCGCCCCGTGGATCGCGCAGCCCTCCGCCAGGCAGATATGGCGATCGCGGCGGGCGGACGCGAAGAGCGCCAGCGCCGTCTCGCTCGTCGCCGTCTGCTCCGTGTTGTTCGTCGTCACCGCGCGGGGATAGCTCGCCGAGTGTACTGTGAGACTGCCCTCCGGAGCGCTCACGATGAGCCGCGTCTTCTCCGCCTTGGCTTTCTGCCCGCTCCCCGTCCAACCTCCTGCACCATCATGCGCCGAGAAGGCCCAGTTCCCGCCGCCGTTGATGTAGGCGGAAAAGTTGAAGGTCGGGTTGTCGATGGGGTCGCCGTCGCTGCCGAAGACACGCTGCTGCACCACGAGGCTTGAGAACGTCGCCGTCACGTCGGCCACCGTCTTCAGGTTCGCGTAGTAGTCCGTGTCAAGCCACTGCGTGCCCGAGGCGCCCACGGAGTCGAGGCGGTAGTCGTAGGGACGCGCCGCCACGGCGGAGAAGACCCGCACGTGAACGTCCTGCGCATAGGTCGTGCAGTCGTCCGGCAGGGCGAACGTGACGGCTGTCTCCTCCGGCAGCACGAGCTTCTGGCGGCGCAGGCAGGGCCAGTCCTCCGCCACCGCCCCGTAGTCGCGCTCGCCCCAGACGAGATAGAGCGCGTTCGTGGCGCCACTTTCGCCCGCCGCCAGCGTCACCGTGCAGGCCGTCGCCCCGTCCGTCCGCGCGGTGAACGCGACATCCGTAATCACGCGGGCGGCCTCGCCCTCCTCCGGGCGGATCAGCGCCTTGCCGCCCGCCGTCCGCAGCACACCGTCGCTTCCGAATCTCCATCCATCCGGCAGCGCGACCGTCTCGGGCGTCTTCCCGAGGAGGCGGATCTGGTCGAGCACGTTGTTGATGCACAGCTCCTCCTCCGTCAGCGCGCGCGTATAGATGCGCAGCCCATAGGCGCGCCCCGCCTTCATCGCGCCGTAGAAGGCCATCTTGCCGGGGAACCGGAAGTTGGGCACGAGACCCGAGTTCACGTGGCGCACCCCGTCCACAACCGCATGGGGCTTGTGGTCGAGGCCGTCATACGTGGTAGAGAACTGGATGTCGCGGTTGGCCTCCAGATGCGTGTAGGCGGCGATGCGGGTTGTGTAACTCCCGACCGAGATGCGTTCGAGGTAGCCCTCCTTCTCGTTACACCACGTCTCGAACGAACTGGCCCACGGCGTCACCTCCCATCGGCGGATGGAGCCGTCCGAGCCCGTGCGCGCCGGGGTCTCGATGGTGAAGGCCGTCAGTGTGATCGGGCGCGGCAGGATGAGCCTCCCATCACCCGAGTCCGAGGTGATGTTGAGCCAGGCGTCGCCCCAGCTCCAGGCCTTGAGCTGCGCCAACGGCAGGTGATCGACGAGATTCGTCCCCACGAGGTTCGTCCAGGTCGTCGCCGTCGCGTCGTGCTGCCCGTAGCCCGCGTTCTCCACCCCGTCGAAGTGCCCCACGAGCCCTGCCTGCACGTAGCTCTTCGCCGAATAGGTGAACGCATACGCTCCCCGCAGCGCCAGCAGCGCCGCCACGATGCCCACACCGAGTCGTTTTTTCATACTCGTCCCCTCTCGCCTTCCCTTGAATTGACGTCTCCGTCGGATTGAATGATACCCGCGATCCTCCAGCCACTTGGCCTTACCCCGCGTAGCATTGTAGTTTTACCCCCCCCCCCCTATTTGTCAATTAGAAATTCAGATGAATTTATACGAAGCAACAGGACGGGAAATTGTCGCCATACCGCGAGGTCGCCAATAGGCGGCCGCTGTGGGAGCGCGAAGCTTTAGGCGGTTCGTGAAAACCGCCCCTTTGACACCGGCCAGGGAACGAGTCCCCGTCTGGTCAGCGGGCAATCTTGACGTCGGCGATCGTGCGCCGCTCGGACGAGAACGAGATGCCGATCCTCGTCACCTTCTTGCCCGCGAAGTCGTACTTCGCCGCGTAGGCCTTCGCGTCGATCTGCGCCAGCGCCTCCTCGGCCGGGCGGTCGAGCTTGAACTCGATGAGGAAGATGCCGGCGGGCGTCTCGCACGCCATGTCGATGCGCCCCTCGTTCGTCTGCACCTCCGCGTTGACCCCCACCCCGATCGAGCGGAGGATCACGTAGACGATCGTCTGCCACATCTGCTCGTTCTGGCGGTCCGTCAGCGAATAGGGGATGTTGGAGAAGAAGTTCCGGAGCGCCTTCACGAAGGCGGGCACGTCGTCCGCGTAGAGCGCGCGCATCGCCGCGAGCTGGTAGTTCGTCGCCGCCCCCTGGTCCAGCCCGGCGTAGACCGGCGCGAGGGAGGTCAGGAACGAGCTCGACACCTCGCGGTTCGGGAAGCAGAGGTCGAAGACCCGGAAGCCGTTGTAGCTGTGCATCGTCCGGATCGTCAGGTAGCCCGTCTGGTAGAGCAGCGTCACGAGGCGCGGGTTCTCCGGTTCGTAGGCCTCCAGCGCGGACTGGTCCACGTCGATCGTCGAGAAGTCGAGCGGGTTCTTCTTCAGCGCGTCCGTCAGGAACGTCGTCATCGCC
>JBJEWG010000024.1:0-4170 GCA_051884935.1 Kiritimatiellia bacterium
CGTTCGGACACAAAGTGCAGTGGCGACAGTCGAGGTTCACAGGGAGTGGTGGCGGAGCGCCGCGCCGTCTGGCCCAAACCGCGCCCACATGGTTGATCAGCGCAAGCAGAAGCCCCAGCGTGATGAAACCACCGGCGGGCAGAATCGCGAGAACAACCGTGTTCGCATGGATATCGCGAATGGCAAGATTACCCCACACCGTCAAAGACCCCGCGCCGATGATTTCCCGAACAGACGCAATCAACGCGAGCGCCAAAGTGAACCCGACACCTGTTCCAAGGCCGTCCGCCAGAGAATCCATCACGCCGTTCTTGCAGGCGAACGCCTCGGCACGCCCCAGAATCACGCAGTTCACCACAATCAGGGGAATGAAGATACCGAGCGAGTCAGAGAGTGCCGGCAGATAAGCCTGCATCAGTAAGTCCGTCGTCGTCACGAATGCGGCGATGATGACAATATAGCAGGGAATGTGAACAGCGACGGGTATGACTCTGCGAAGCGCCGAGACGATCCCGTTCGAACAAACCAAAACAAAGGATGCGGCAAGTCCCATCCCCAGCGCGTTCTCAAGCGAAGTGGTCACGGCGAGAGTGGGGCACAACCCGAGAACGAGGCGGAACGTCGGGTTGTTTTTGAAGACACCGTACCAGAACGCGAGCCAAGTTTTCATTGCGGCGATAGTATAACACAAACGCGCGGCCCCGTGGAGCCGCGCGTCCGCTTTCGGGCGGTTTTCCCGCAATCCGTTACATGCCGCCGCGCCCACGGAGCGACCCATGGCGGAGGAAGCCATCGTACTTGCGAACCAGAAGATGCGACTCCATGATACGCAGGGTATCGAGGGCGACACCCACGATGATCAACAACGACGTACCACCGAAGAAGGAGGCAATCTCCCACGGCACGCCCATCATGCCGCCCAGAATCTGCGGCAGGAGGGCAATGACAAGCAGCCCGACACCGCCAATCAACGTGATGCGCGTCATCACGGCGTCAAGGTACTCGGCCGTGGCCAGGCCCGGACGAATCCCGGGGACGTAGGAACCGTCCTTCTTGAGATTCTCGGAAATCTCGACAGCATTGAACTGGGTCGCAACCCAAAAGAACGCAAAGAAGAGAATAACGATCGCGTAGATGGAGAGATGGAGTGCGCTGCCCATGTCGCGAAGCTGCACACCCAACGAACTCAGCCAACCGAGAACACCCGTCTTGTCCGCAGGTATCTTCTGGAGAAGCATACCCGGAATCTGGAGCAGCGGCTGCGCGAAAATGATCGGCATAACGCCCGTATAGTTCACACGAAGCGGCATGAAGGTCTGCTGCATACCATAGGACCTTCCACCCGCAATCGAGCGGCGCGTCGCGTGGATCGCCACTTTGCGCACACCCTGCGTAAGCATCACCGTGCCCATGACGACGGCGAAGCCGAAGAGGAGGAGGAGGACGAGTTCCACCCATGAATGCGTGGCCTGCAGATCACCCTGCCCGAAGTAACGGAGCCACGCCTTCGTGATGGCCTGCGGCAGACGCGAGGTGATGTTGATCATAATGATCAGCGAACCGCCGTTGCCAACGCCAAATGTCGTAATCTGGTCGGCAATCCACATGACGAACAGAGAGGCCGAAGTCATGCCAATGACCGTCATCAACTGGAAACCAATACCGGGATTCGCGACGAGCTGCACGCTGCCGAGGCCCAGCTGCTCCGGATGCATCAGCGCGGTCGCGATGCCGAAGGACTGCACAACGCAGAGGACAATCGTGAGGTAGCGCGTAATCTGCGCAAGCTGCTGACGACCGTTCTCACCCTCCTTTTTGAGCTTCTCAAGCGACGGAATCACCGAGGAGAGGAGCTGAATCACGATCTGAGCCGAGATGTAGGGCCAGATCGAAAGGAAGCCGATTGCGCACTGCCCGAGGGCACCACCGGTGAAGACGTCGAACCAATCGAGCACTCCGAAGCCACCATCCGTGGAACGGAAGTTGTTGATGGTCTCCTGCAGCGTCCGCCAATCGACGCCAGGCGTCGGAATCTGGGAGACGAGACGGCAGACCAGCACAAGGCCGAGCGTCACAAGGATTTTCTTGCGCAGCTCGGGGATTTTAAAGGCGTTCGAGAAGCCCTTGAACATCGACATATCAAAATCTCCGAAGAAGATTGCCAGATAAAAAGGTTAGGGGACTCCAGGGCAGATGCCCTGTGAGTCCCGATATCCGGACGCGGACGCGAAGGAAGGCGTCCGGATGGAACGCCTCAGGCGACGGAACCGCCAGCGGCCTCGATCTTCGCCTTCGCAGAGGCGGAGCACGGGACCTTGACGGTGAACTTCTTGGTGAGCTCACCCGTTCCGAGAATCTTCACGCGCGGACGCTTGTTGTCCGTGAGGCCCTTGGCGGCGAGCGTCGCGACGGTGATCTCATCGCCCGCGTTGAAAAGCTTCTCAAGCGCGGAGACGTTGACGCCGAAAGAGGCGACACGGAACTCGAAGTTATTGAAGCCACGCTTCGGCAGACGGCGCACGAGGGGCATCTGGCCACCCTCGAAACCAAGCTTCTGCTTGTGGCCCTTGCGAGCGTTCTGTCCCTTGTGGCCACGTGTGCAGGTCTTACCCTTGCCCGAGCCGCAACCACGGCCAACGCGCTTGCTGTTCTGGCGCGCGCCGGGGGTATTCGTGAGAGAAGAAAGATCCATTGTCCTTTTCCTTTCAGTTACGCGCGAATCGCGGCGATCTCCTCGGCGGAGCGAAGCTTCGAGAGCGCGTCGAGCGTGGCCTTGACCACGTTGAGACGGTTCTTGGAGCCGAGCGACTTGCCGACGGCGTCGCGGATGCCAGCCGCCTCAAGGACGGGGCGCATGCCGCCGCCGACGATGAGGCCCGTTCCGTCTGGGGCCGGCTTCAGAAGCACGCGGCCTCCGTCGCAGTCACCCGTCACGTCGTGCGGGATGGTCTTGCCGTGGAGGACGACCGGCTTCATGGCCTTGCGGGCAGCATCGCCGCCCTTGCGGATCGCGTCGGAGACCTCGTTGGCCTTACCGAAGCCCACGCCGACCTTGCCCTCGTGATCACCGACCACGATGACGGCGGAGAAGGACATACGACGGCCACCCTTGACGGTCTTGGCGCAGCGGTTCACGAAAACGACGCGCTCGTCGAGATCGTCGTTCGCGCCGGACTCGTTACGGCGCTTGTCACGGTTCATCGCCATTATTCACCCTCCTTCGCGGGTTTGTCGCTGATCGAAAGTCCGTTCGCCACGGCGGCCTCCACAATGGCCGCGACGCGGCCCGTGTACTTGAATCCGCCACGATCGACGACGACCCGGGAGATGCCCTTGGCCTTGGCGGCTTCGGCAGCCGCGGCGCCGAGGCCCTTGGCGATTTCGATGTTGCACTTCGTCTCCTTGAGCGAGGAGGCCGAAGCGAGCGTGTTGCCGGCCGCGTCGTCAATGAACTGCACGTACATATGCTTGTTCGTGACGCAGATCGACATACGCGGCCTCTCCGCGCTGCCGATCACGCGCTGGCGGAGGCGAAGGTGGCGCTTCGCACGCTGGTCCTTACGGTTGAAACTCATTGTGATTTCTCCGAATCAGGCAGCCTCTAGACTAGGCCACCTTCTTGCCCTGTTTACGGCGAATGTGTTCGCCTTCGTACTTGATGCCCTTGCCCTTGTAGGGCTCGGCGGGATAGAAGCTGCGGATGCGGGCCGCAGCCTCGCCGACCTTATCCTTGTCGATGCCCGAGACCGTCACGAGAAGACCGTCGTTCTCGACGGTGATCTTGATGCCGGCGGGAACCGCGAATATCTTCGGTGCCGCGAAGCCAAGCGAGAGCGAGAGGGTGGTTCCCTGCAACGCGGCCTTGAAGCCGGTGCCCTCGATCGTGAGCTTCTTGAGATAGCCTTCCGAGACGCCCTTCACGTTGTTGTTAATGAGGGCGCGCGCAAGGCCATGAAAGTTGCCGAGACGCTTGTCATCCGCGCAGGCGACAATGATGTGGCCGTCCTTGACCTCGGCGGTGATGCCGTCGTGCATGACGTAGGAAAGCTCACCGAGCTTGCCCTTCACGGTGACCGTCTGGCCGGCCACCGTCGCGGTGACGCCGGCCGGAATGGCCACGGGTTCTTTACCGATACGAGACATTGTCCTTGCTCCTTACCAAACGGTGCA
>JBJEWG010000025.1:0-4084 GCA_051884935.1 Kiritimatiellia bacterium
GGGCGGGAGCCCCACAGGCAGGTGTCGAGAGAAGCCCCCTCGGTGGGTCAGAATGGCACAGTTCGGTCCACTGGGTGTCAATTTGACACAGCGCCGAGGTGGAAGAATGGACGGTAGGCCAGCCGAGACCATTCCATGATTCATTATGGTTTGGTGTCGAAGTTGACCCTGATGGGATTCTATGCTACCATTTCAGCGCGTGTGGGAGTTTGTTTTGGCAAGCTTGGCACGTGCCGGAATGCGTGTGGAAACGTGTGATATGCGGATTGAAGTGACTGGTTCTGTGCCGAAGGAGTTCGGCTTGTCGCGGGCGGACGTGAAGTCCGCCGCCGTTTTCTTCGCCGCGCGTTCGGCGGCGCGGGTTGGCGCGCGGCTCGACGTCGCCGAAGGGCGGAATGGTCGCGTGTGGCACGAGGTCGTGGTGCATCTCGTCCGTGACGCCGCGTCCGACGAGCTGCATCGGGCCATCATGGGGATTGCGGGGGCGACGGACGTCATCACCCAGGCCTACGACGCGATTCCGCCGGAGGAGCCGGGGCTTTATGGCGAATTGTTCGTGAACGTGGATCAGGCGCGGCGCGTGGCGCCTCGCCGGAGGGGGTGGGGCCTCGCGAAGGAGCTGCTGCTCTACATCGCCCACGGCATGGACCACTTGTCCGGCGCGGACGATCTGGCCCCGCACGACTACAATCTGATGCGCCGACGCGAACTGGGTTGGTTGCGCGCCTGGGGAGGGCGGCGGGCATGAGCGGCGGCACGGTGAAGATTCTGCTGCTGGCGGGCGAGGAGTCCGGCATCCTCTACGCGGAGCGTCTCAAGCGGGCGCTCGCGCGGGACTGCGCGCGTCGGGCAATGACGCCCGAGTTTCGTGGGTACGAGACCGAGGGGTTCAAGGTCGGCGATCTCGCCGTCATGGGGTTCGGGCCGGTTTTGCGGCGGCTCCCCTACTTTCTCGGCGTGGCGAAGACGATGAAGGGCGTGATCCGCGACTGGCGGCCCAACATCGTGGTGACGATCGACTATCCGGGGCTGAACCTGAAGCTCGCGGCGTATGCGAAGTCCCTCGGAATCCCGGCAATCCACATCGTGTGCCCGCAGGTCTGGGCCTGGCATCAGAACCGCATTCCCCGCGTGGCGGCCGCGCTCACGAAGCTGCTCTGCTTCTTCCCCTTCGAGCCGGCGCTGTTCGAGGGGACGGGCCTCGACGTGACGTTCATCGGGCATCCGATGGCCGACATCTTCGCCGAGGAGCGGACGGCTTCGGGAGCCGTTTCGGAGGCTGGCGGGGAGAAACTGCTGGCGCTGTTGCCGGGGAGTCGGTTGGGGGAGATCCGGCGCAACCTCCCGCGGCTCCTGAAGAGCCTTGCGCTTCTGCAGCCGGTGGCGGGGGGGCTTCGCGTGGTGATCCCCGCGGCGAACGAACGGGCCGAGCTGGAGATCAACCGCATTCGGGGAGAGTTTCAAGACGTGACGAGGGCGATCCCGATCGAGGTTCGGCGCGGCGGCGCACGGGACCTGCTGCGGCGGGCGACCTGCGCGGCGGTGGCGAGCGGCACGGCGACGCTTGAGGCGGCGCTCGCGCGCTGTCCCACGGTGCTCGTCTACGCGGTGTCGCCGTTTCTCGCGTGGTTCGCCCGCCGGGTCATCACGGGCATCCACTACATTGGCCTCGCGAACGTCATCTGGGAGAAGAGCGGCGGGGCGGGCGAGCCGCCGATGCCCGAACTGCTGCAGGAGGCGTTCACGCCCGAGGCGGTGGCGGCGCGGCTGGAGCCGCTGCTCTCGTCCGCCGCCGCGCGGGCCGACGCGGCGCGGCGCCTCGACGCGGCGATGGCGCTGCTGCGATCCGACGGCGACGCGCTGGGCCTCGCCGCCCGCGAGATTCTAAATGTGGTATAATCTCGGGCGTGAAGCCGATTGTCGTCATACCCACCTACAACGAGCGGGAGAACGTCGCCGCGATGGCCGCGGCGGTACTGGAGAACCTGCCCCCGGAGGGACGACTGCTGTTCCTCGACGACAACTCGCCTGACGGCACGGGCGAGATCATCGACGGCCTCTGTGCGCGCGAACCGCGAATCGCCGTGCTGCACCGCGTGAAGAAGGAAGGGCTCGGCCGCGCGTATGTGGCCGGGTTCGCGAAGGCGCTTGAGATGGGCGCGACGCACGTCATCGAGATGGACTGCGACTTCTCGCACGACCCGAAGGACGTGCGCCGGATGCTGGAGGCGATTGGCGCCTTGCCGCCCGCCGCCGGTTCCACGCCGCCGTCCTCCGAGTGGCCCGACGTGGTCGTGGGGTCCCGCTACGTGGCGGGCGGGAAATGCGTGGGGTGGCCCTTCCGGCGCTGGTTCGTCTCCTTCTTCGGCGGGCGCTTCATCCGCCTTGTGCTCGGGGTGCCGGTGCAGGACCCCACGGGCGGCTTCAAGTGCTTCACGCGCGCGGCGCTTGAGAGGCTGGGCGACTTCTCCGTGATCCGATCGTTCGGCTACTCCTTCCAGATGGAGATGAACTACCGCATGGCGCAGATGGGGCTGAAGCTGCGGGAGATTCCAATCACCTTCACCGAGCGTCGCGCAGGGACCTCCAAGATCACCGGGTCCATCGCGATGGAGACCCTGAAGATGGTCTTCAAACTCCGATTCGGAAAATGACGGCCACCGCGTCAATCTGGCTGAGGGCCCTGCGCGTCGATCAGTGGACGAAGAACGCCGTCGTGTTCGCGGCGTGGTTCTTCGCGGTGGCGGACGCATCCCAGGCGGCGATGGCGAGGGGGCTGCGTCCGTTTCTGCTCGTCTGCGCGATGGCGCTCTCGTTCTCGCTCGTCTCAAGCGCCTTCTACCTGCTCAACGACGTGGCGGACTACGAGACGGACCGGCTGCATCCCGTGAAGCGGCTGCGGCCCATCGCCGCGGACCTCATCTCGAAGATCGCCGCCGTGCGGATGGCGCTCGCGCTGTTCGCGTTCGGCCTCGCCTTCCCCTGCTATCTGGTGCTCCGCCATCCGGACCGGACGTGGGGGTTTGCCGTGCTGCTCATCTACACGGTGATGCAGTGCGCCTATTCGGGGTTCCTCAAGCGGCTGCCCTACATCGACGTGGCGGTGATCGCGGCGGGGTTCGTGCTGCGCGCGGTCGCGGGCGCGGCGGCGATCGCCGCCCGCATCTCGCCCTGGCTGCTGGGCTGCGCGTTCCTGCTCTCCCTCTTTCTCGCGCTGTGCAAGCGGCGCCATGAGAAGGCGCTTGCAGTCGAGAGCCGCGCCGCGCTGAAGGGGTATCATCCGGTGGTGCTGGACGCGCTGATTCTCCTTTCGGCCGTCGCGACGGCGGGCCTCTACGCCTGCTACACGCTCGCGGCGGATACCGTGGCGCGCTTCCATACGCGCGGGCTGGTGTTCACGACCGTGTTCGTGGCGCTGGGCATCGCACGCTATCTGGTGCTTGTCTACAAGAGGGGCGACGTGGGCCGCCCCGAGAGGATTCTGCTGACGGATCGGCTGCTGTGGCTGATTCTGGCGGGTTATGGGGCGACGGCGCTCGGCGCCGTGCTGGTGGTGAGGCTATGTCATTAGACTTCAATTCGCGGTTGAATCGGATCATGGAACGCCGGCGGTTCGGGATGCGGCCCGGCCTTGAGGTGATGCGGGCGGTGCTGGAGAAGCTCGGGAACCCGCAGGACGCGCTGCGGTACGTCCACGTGGCGGGCACGAACGGGAAGGGCGCGACCTGCGCGATTCTCGACGCGATCCTCCGGGCGGCGGGATACCGCGTGGCGCGCTACACGTCGCCGCATCTCGTCTCAATCAACGAGCGCTTCTGCATCGACGGCAAGCCGGTTTCGGACGAGGCGCTGGCGCCGGTGGTTGATCGCGTGTTGGACGTCGTCGAGCAGCTTGAGCGCGCGCGGGGATTCGAGGTGACCTTCTTCGAGACGCTCACGGCCGTGGCCTTCCAGCTCTTCGCGGAGGCGAAGCCCGACGTCGTGGTGCTTGAGACGGGGCTGGGGGGACGCCTGGACGCGACGAACGTCGTGAAGGACGTGCTCGTTTCGGTGATCACGCGCATCGGCCTCGACCACTGCGACT
>JBJEWG010000026.1:0-4074 GCA_051884935.1 Kiritimatiellia bacterium
CCGGACGTCTACAAGGCCTGGTTCCACATCCTGCGGCACGACGTGGACGAGGGGTTCTGTTATCCGCTCAACGAATGGCTGGGCGAGGACGCGGACGGCGACGGGGCGCTTTCGGACGCCGAGGCGAAGTGGCCGGGCTGGCGGGACGTGCCGCAGCTGTGGCGCGACGTCGCCACGAAGGACGGCAAGGTCTACGCCGTGCCGACGCCGGGGTTCGCCTACTACGGCATCATCTACCGCAAGGACCTTGTGAAGGCGGCGGGGCTTGACCCGGAGGCGCCGCCGCGAACCTGGGCGGCCTTCTCGGAGTGGTGTGAGAAGCTCACGTTCGGCGACAAGGTGATTCCCGGCGCGGCGGTTCAGCGGGGGCAGCGGGCGTTCGGCATCGAGAACCGTCCGTGGGGCTTCCTGCCATGGGTGGGCGCCGCGGGGGGCGACGTGGTGCGCAGGGCGGGCGACGGGTGGGAGGCGTGCTTCGACGCGCCGGAGTGCCTGCGCGCGGCCGAGTTCCTGAGGGGCCTCATCGCGAAGGGCGTGGTGCGCGCGCTGCCGCAGCTCTCCCTGCGGAACGAGGTGGCGGACCTGTTCGTGCAGGGCGAGATCGTGAGCGTGTTCGGGGGCGAGGACCTCGTGGTGTATCTCACGGAGAACCTGAACTTCCCGGCGGACCAGATCGGCCTGATGCCGTTCCCGGGCGCGGACGAGACGTGCCGCCCCGTGCTGCAGGCGCACAAGCACTTCTACGCGATGACGGAGGGGGTGGGCCGGCGGTCGAAGGCGGAGCGGGACGCGGTCTGGGCCTGCGTGAACGAGCTGACGTCGCCGGCGGTCTACGACGAGACGGTGCGCAAGAACGTGGCCGAGGGGCGGGCGCGGTGGTGCCTGCCGGCGGACTTGAGGCGGCTCGGCTTCGAGGAGTATCTCGCCGAGGTGCCGCCGGGCATCCGCCGGATGTACGACGACCTCGCGGCGGGGAGGATCAGGGCCGTGACGGAGCCGCATGTGGGGTTCTGGCAGGCGGCGAGCGATTTGGTGAGCCGGCGGTTCCTTGGGATTCTGCTGAGCGACGCGGGGGCGGAGTTCGACTGCGAGGCGGCGCTGAGGTCTATCACGGCGGACGCCAACCGGGGGCTCATGTTCAGCGCCGACCGGCGCGACGTGGAGGCGAAGCGTCCGCTGGCCCGCGTGATTCTCGGCATTGTCGCGATCGTGTTCGTCGTCTGCGTGGGACTGTGTCTGCGCGCCCGCCGCGACCTGGCCGCCGCGCCGCGCGCCGACGGTGCGCCGTCCCGCGAGCCCGTCCTCCGCCGTCTCGCGCCGGGGCTGTTCCTGCTGCCGGCGGTCCTTTCGATCGCGCTGTGGAGCTACTGGCCGCTGATCCGCGGGGCGGTGATGGCGTTTCAGGACTACCGCATCGTCGGCGCGGGGTCGTGGGAGGGACTGGACAACTTCATCCGGGTGGCGTCGGACCCCGGCTTCTGGAAGGCGTGGGGGCGGACGCTGCAATACGTGGGCCTCACGCTCGCGCTGGGGTTCACCACGCCGATTCTCCTGGCGCTACTGCTCAGCGAGATTCCGCGCGGAAAGGTACTCTTCCGCACGGTCTACTTTCTGCCGCACCTCACGAGCGCGCTGGTGGTGACGCTGATGTGGAAGATGATGTTCGACCCCACCGAGAACGGGATGCTGAACCAGATGCTGGCGGTCTTCGGGATCGCCCGCCACGCCTGGCTGCAGGACCCGGCCTGGGCGATGACCTGCTGCATTCTGCCGGGCGTGTGGGCGGGGGCCGGCATGGCGTCGCTCATCTATGTGGCGGCGCTTCACAGTCTGCCGCCGGACTACTACGAGGCGGCCGCCATCGACGGGGCCGGCATTCTCGGCCGCTTCCGCCACGTCACCCTGCCGCAGCTTCTGCCGCTCATGGTGATCAACTTCGTGGGGGCGTTCATCGCCGCCTTTCAGGGGATGGGGTCGATCTTCCTGCTCACCTTCGGCGGCCCCGGCGACGCGACGAACGTCCTTTCCCTCACGATCTGGAAAGAGGCCTACAACAACCTGCGCTTCTCGACGGCGACGACGATGGCGTGGTTCCTGGGCGTGGCGCTCATCGGCTTCACCTATCTTCAGATCCGCTTCCTGCGGCGGGTCGAATTCCGCCAGGCCGCCGCAAACTGATCCGCGCCTTCCGCGACTCGTCCAGTGGCGGAAACGGAATGACCGCTCCGTTGATGAGTTCCCTACCGTTGTCGGGGCGTGGTGACGGGATGTGGAATTTGACATTGCCAATTCACCGAACGGAAGCGTGTCAATTCACCGAACGAAAGTCTGCCAATTCACCGAACGGCGTTGACGGCGCGGATGATGGATTGATATAATACCTCGCATGAAGGCGGGAATAATATATCGGAATCGTATAATTGACAATGTCCTTGAGCGTCGGCTCACGAGTGCCGGAGCCGTACTTGTTGAAGGCCCGAAGTGGTGCGGAAAGACAACGACCTGCGAGCAACACGCGAAAAGCGTCTTATATATGGCTGACCCCGTTCGGCGCGACAGATATCTTGTTCAGGCCGCTGTTGACATCACCGAGCTTATGAAGGGTGAGCAGCCGCGTTTGATTGACGAATGGCAGGATGCGCCCAAGTTCTGGGATGCGATTCGATATGAAGTGGATCATGCGGAGGGATGGGGGCATTATATTCTGACTGGCTCGGCCGTCCCGCCGGACGATAGGAACGAAGTGAGCGGCAAGAAGAGCATCGTTCATTCGGGTACGGGGCGCATCGTACGCGTCAAAATGCGCCCAATGACGCTTTGGGAGTCAGGGGAGTCGTCTGGCGAGGTTTCGTTGGGCGCGCTTTTCGCGGGGGAGCCGTTCAAGAGCGCGCCGTCAATCGAGCATTCGCTTGCGGATACGGCTTATCTGATTTGTCGTGGTGGATGGCCGCAGACCATTTCGCTGAATCGTGAGAGGGCGTTGGATCGGGCGTTCGACTATGTGGATGCGATCGTGCATTCGGATATTTCCCGTGTTGACGGCGTTTCGCGTAATCCGAAGCGTGTTCAAAGGCTGTTGAGGTCCTATGCCAGATTACAGGGCACGCAATCGACGATTCCGAACATCAGAAAGGATATGATATCAGGTGATCGGGTAGGACCGGACGATGATACGATTGCGTCCTATCTCAATGCGCTACGTAAGATATTCGTGATTGAGGATGCAGAATCGTGGTGCCCGGCCCTGCGGTCAAAAACCGTCATTCGAATGTCCGACACGCGCTATTTCATCGATCCGTCGATTGCCACGGCGTCTCTCGGCCTTGGGCCGGATGACCTGATGAATGACATTCGGTCATATGGCTGGTTTTTCGAGACGATGGCCATACGGGATTTGCGCGTGTATGCGGACGCACTCAACGGCGGGGTGAGTCATTATCTGGATCGCAACGGGCTCGAATGTGACGCGGTCGTGCATCTCAGAAATGGTGTGAGCGGACTCGTTGAGATCAAACTTGGCGGAGAGGCGTTGATCGAAGAGGGGGTGAGGACCCTGCAGGCGCTGTCGGGACTAATTGATACGTCCAGGCAGAAGGAAATCGCATTCAAGATGATCATCACCGCAGTTGGAGATGTCGCATATCGACGGCCCGACGGCATCATCATCTGCCCGTTGTCGGCCTTGAGACCATAGAAATCGACCGCCTAGCCGGTTCGCCTTCTTTCCTACGAACCCTCGACCCCGTCCGGCTGCTTCTTCCTACGGCCCTAGACATCGTATGCCGATGAGCGACCCCGAGTTATGCGGACGATTTGACCCCCTCGACCATTTTGAGAACTCCGAGCGTTTGCAAAGGGGCGGTTCTCACGAACCGCTTGGGGCTTCGCGCTTCCTCAACGACCTCTCATTGACTTAAATTGGGGTTGCTGGTGATTTAAATACGGACTTCTCGTGGCCGAGTGGGCGGCGGAGGATCGTCTAGGCGGGCGCACGGGGTCGCCTAGACGACTACGAGTTCCACTGGGCAGTAGATTGGATTCCACTGGGCAGTGGAATAAATTCCGCTGGGCAGT
>JBJEWG010000027.1:0-4041 GCA_051884935.1 Kiritimatiellia bacterium
CGGCGGATACGATCGTGTTGAAGAGCGGATCCCGCCTGGAGGGCGAGGTCGTCCGCATCCTCGGTGGTGAGATCACCTTTAAGTCCGACGACGTCGGCGAGGTGAAGGTCAAGCAGGAGAAGGTCGCGTCCATCGAGACGGCGAAGGCCAACACTGTCCAATACAACGACAAGACGACGACGGAAGGCGTCGTCGCCATGAAGGACGGCAACTACACGCTGACGGGCAAGCCGCTCGACATGAAGAACGTCAAGGCCGTCAACCCCGAGGCCGAGAAGTGGCATGGCGCCGTGAACTTCAGCGGCACGGCGGCCCGCGGCAACACCGTGAGCGAGAAGGTCGCCCTCACGGCGGACGCCTCCCGCCGTTGGGAGCAGGACCGCTACACGGGCAACTTCGGCTACTACTTCGCGCAGAACGGCACGACCCGCGACAACAAGGAGAAGACCGAGGACCGCATCGAGCTCGGCTCGCAGTTCGACCACTTCTGGGCGAACAAGGTCTATTCCTTCGTTAACGGCAAGTATGAGCGCGACGGCATCAACGACCTGCAGTACCGCTATCGTCTCGGCACCGGTCTCGGCTATCAGTGGCTGGAGGGCTACGACCACGAGGCGACGGGCAAGTGGTCCTTCACCCAGGAGGCCGGCCTCACCTATATTAAGGAGAAGTACGAGCACGCAAGCGACGACGACCGCTGCGCGTTCCGCTATGGGCACCACCTCACGTGGAATCCGCGCTGGGTCGATAAGCTCGCCTTCACCCACAATCTCGAATATCTGCCGGATGTCAGCGACTGGGCGGAGTCCTACCTGATCGACGCGGACGTCGGCTTCACCTATGCGCTCTCCGACGCATGGCAGCTGATGGGCAAGATCGACTGGGACTACAACTCGAATCCCGGCCCCGACACGAAGTCCAGCGACTTCCGCTATATGCTCGGCCTCGGCTACAAGTGGTAGTCCAGCCGCGTATCGGCTTGAATTTTGGTCATTGGGTGTTGGGTATTGGATCGCGTCCAAACCGAACACCCAATTCTTATTATCCGATGTCATGAGAATCGCAATCTGCTATCCGCCGCTGCCGAGCGAGAAGGGCGTGCCCCTGCTGTCGCAGAATCGCCAGTTCCAGTGGTTCTCCCGCCCAACCTACATCTTCCCCGTCGTGCCTGCCACTGCGGCCACGATGCTGAAGAAGGCCGGGCACGAAGTCGCCTGGTTGGACGGCATTGCGGAGGAATGGACGCCGGAGGAGTTCAACCGCCGCCTCGCGGATTTCGCGCCCGAGGTCGTGGTGCTCGAAACGAAGACCCCCGTCGTCAAACGCCATTGGGCCTGGATCGACGCCTACAAGGCGAGCAGCCCCGCCGGCAATCCAAAGGTCGTCCTCGTGGGCGACCATGTGACGGCGCTGCCCGACGAGACGATGACGCACTGCTCCGTGGACTACGTCCTCACCGGCGGCGACTGGGACTTCCTTCTGCTGAACCTCGTCTCCTCGAACTTCGACCCCGCCCGATTTGAGCCCGGCATCTGGCATCGCGGCGGCAACACGGGGCGCTTCCAGCTCAACCACGATCTCAAGACGGCGCCATGGATTGACCGCGATCTGTGCAAATGGAAGCTCTACGCCTACAAGAACGGCAATTTCAGGAAAACGCCGGGCACCTATCTCATGGCGGGGCGCGACTGCTGGCACGCGAAGTGCACGTTCTGCAGCTGGACCACGCTCTACCCGACCTACCGCACGCGCGACCCGATCGACGTGGTGGATGAAATTGGCGACCTGATCGCGCGCTACGGCGTGAAGGAGATCATGGACGATTCCGGTTCCTTCCCCGTGGGCGAGTGGCTGCACACCTTCTGCAACGAGATGATTCGGCGCGGATATCCCCGCAAACTGCGCATTGACTGCAATATGCGCTTCGGCCGTCTCTCGTTCGAGGACTACAAGCTGATGCGCCGGGCCGGCTTCCGCCTCGTCCTCTTCGGGGTTGAAAGCGCCAATCAGGAGACGCTGGACCGCTTTGTGAAGGCCCTCGCGGTCGAGGATGTCGAGCGGGGCGCCGCCTGGGCGCACAGGGCCGGGCTCGACGTGCACCTCACCTTCATGTTCGGCCACGCCTGGGAGGGACGCGAGGAGATCGAGAACACCGTGCGCCTGGCACGCAAGATGCTCGCCAAGGGCTGGGCCTTCACGCTTCAGTGCACGATGACGATCCCCTATCCCGGAACGCCGCTCTTCCGGGAACTGAAGGAGGCGGACGGCCTCACGACGCTGGACTGGGACGAATACGACATGCGTCGCCAGATCACCAAGACGCCAAAGGTCACCGAGGACGAAATCAAGGCCGCCGTCCGCCGCGTCTATGCCGGGTTCTTCCAACCCGAAGCGCTCGCCCGGCGGCTTCTTTCC
Source organism: Kiritimatiellia bacterium (assembly GCA_051884935.1). GTDB lineage: Bacteria > Verrucomicrobiota > Kiritimatiellia > RFP12 > UBA1067 > RUG572. The sequence continues at coordinate 2,416 of JBJEWG010000027.1, forward strand.
GTGCGGACGCTCTTCGACTTTTCCTTCTATTATCGAGGATTCCGGTCGATTCTCGGCCATCTGCTCGATTTTAGAAAGACGCGCGCCTAGCGCCGCGTGCCCGTCTGGCGTCCCATCGCGTCGCGGTAGATGGTTTTGCCGCGCGAATCGGTTGTGGACGTTCCCTGCTGACGGCCCATGGCGTCGCGATAAGTGGTTTTGCCGCGAGAATCCGTCGTTGCGGTGCCTTGCTGCCGCCCCATGGCGTCGCGGTAGGTCGTGCGGCCGCGGGAGTCGGTCGTCGCAGTCCCCTGTTGCCGCCCCATGGCGTCGCGATAGGTCGTGCGGCCACGGGAGTCGGTCGTCGCGGTTCCCGTGAGGCGCCCCATGGAATCGCGGTAGGTCTTCCGTCCATGCGAGTCGGTCGTCACCGTTCCCGTGAGGCGCCCCATGGAGTCGCGAATCTCCTCGCGTTTATCCGCCAGGGCCGAGATGCCGATCAGACAGCAGGTAATCGTCAAAATCATCTTCATGGATACCTCCTTGGAATGAATTCACCACTTTGAGAGGCGCCTGAAGCCACCTCATCTGACAGGCGGAAGCGACAATCCGCGCAACGGGCCCGTCAGGTGGGGTCTTGGTGTATCTTGACCCCAACCGCGATTAGCAGAGTCGCAAGCGGGCAGAGGAACAGGCCGAAGATCAGGATTATCACCGGAATGATTGAATCGGCGTCCCATTTACAGATTATGTGGAAGAGCATTGGCAAATATACAAGCGTAACGAGGGTCAGCAACGCAAGCGCGATGCAAAACAGCCACCGCAGCCAGAACGCGCCAAACCCGATGGCGATGTCGAACGCCAAAAGGATGCCCAACGTACTGGTTATGCACAAGAAGAATCCGGAATCATTGAACGAGCCGCCCCCGAATCCGCTATTCGCAAAAACGGCAAAAAACGCAAACGCCACGGGAACAAACAAGCAGACGTTGGCCAGCAACAAGCCCAGGCTAAGTCTCCATTGATGGATATTTCGTTCCATATTGCGAGATTCGTGGCTTGGACGAGATTCGTGGCTTGGAGTGGTCGGGGTGACGGTATTCAAAACGACGGCAGAAAAGAGATGTCGGCTCTCATATCGCACTTGAATACCTCATTCCCGATTCCTTTTGCAAGTTAGCATCGGTATTATAACACAAATTTCGCCCCGAATGGCTTGCGTTTTTGAACGCCACATCTGTCGGTTCTAATACTTGACCTCTGTTTGTTTTAACCGCCTGCTTATTTCTTTCGGGGAAGAAGAGTCTCTAGATTTGTGTCATTGGGTGTCGGATTAAAGAACACCTCAAGATCAAGATCTGCAAACGGATCAAAGGATTCCGTGATGACTCCGTAGTTCGCCTCCTTGAGACGGCCTTCTTCGTCGAGCTTTGTCCGCGTACGAAAAACAAGACACTTGCCCTTGGGCATAGTTATGTTCTTCGTCACGCTTCCTGACCGACGGTCGTACTCAAAGACGAATTCACGCTGAAAGACTGCATTGGTGCTGGCCGCATACGGATATCGCATGGAGCTGGACGAATCAATGTCGGCAAAGTAGGCTCCGTCCAGGGTGTTCGTCATCGATACAACAGTCTTGTCATACAC
>JBJEWG010000028.1:0-3995 GCA_051884935.1 Kiritimatiellia bacterium
ACCTGATGGGCGTCTACGTGAACGCCGCCGGCCAGCGCGTCGCCTGGCTTGTCCACAGCGCTTCGCCCTACGACCCGAAGGGGACGTTCCTGCTGTTGCGCTGACCGCCACCCGACCCCTCCCCATGGACCTCGGCCGCCTCATCCCGATGAGCCGACCCCTTGTCATCGGGACGAGCCACCCTGAGTTCTGCGGACGACTTGCCCCCCTCGACCGTTTAGAAACTCCGAGCGTTTGCAAAGGGGCGGTTCTAACGAACCGCCTGGGGAGCTTCGCACGCTTCAACGACTTTTATTTGACATAAATAGATCTGGTTTTGATATGAATAGGCCAGTGCTGTGCTGGTTGATTTAATATGGGCTGGCTTTGTGTCGGCGTCTTCGATGCCGGGGACGGCAGACAAGGCCCCTCCGCCACCGTCGGCCATTTGCCCCTGTCTATCAGCGCAACTGGCCACTTGCCTCTCTTTCTATATATAAGGATATACCTATTGGTCAAAGAAAAGTCGTTGTGGGGACGCGAAGCATCAGGCGGTTCGTTAGAACCGCCCCTTTGTAAACGCTCGGAGTTTCTTAAAACCGGGCGGCAGGTCGGCGGATGGGACGGGGTGGGCGGTGGGGCTTGCTGCGATTGGCGCGCGGGGTCGCCTCGGAGGGAACACGGGGTCGCCTAGGAGACTGCTGGTTTTACTGCCGAGTGAAGAAAATTCCACTGCGCAGTGGAGGAAATTCCACTCGGCAGTAGAATTTACTCCACTGGGCAGTAGAATAAATTCTGCTGGGCAGTGGAATTCAGAGTCGCCTCGGAAGTTGCGTCGCCCGTCGGCTCTGGCGTGAGGGGCCGTCGGCGGGAGGTGGGCCGCCTCTCGGTTTTAACTCCGAGCGTTTGCAAAGGGCTCCGTTCACGCTCCGCCTGAAAGCTTTGCACTTCTTCAACGACTATTCATTTACTTAATAAATGGAAGATTTCTTAAATAGGGGACGAGGGCTTCAATAAAGGACAGGTTTTTTTCAATAGGGGACGAGGGTTTCAATGATGGGCTGTTTCTTCAGTAGCGGACGGGTTTCTAGTCGATGTCTTCGACGTCGGGGGAGAGTGCGTGATTTATTGCATTGGCTGGTGGGCTTTATCGGCTGTTGAGCCCACATTATCCAGGTGATGAGCTTGTATGGGTTGGTGAACTTGCATTATCCGGTTGGTGAGCCTGTCGAACCAAGCTCTAGAAGTTTCCATTTCATCAGACAAGGGAACACCGTGCCAAGGAGATGTCGTTGAAAGGTGCGAAGCCCTAGGCGGAGCGCTTCGACAGATTCGGCGACCACGTTAGTGCAGTTCTTTGTAAACGCCTGGAGTTTCAGACCGACCCGATTTGGCCAATGGCGAGTTGTTGACGCTGCGGCGCCCTTTACAGACGCTCGGAGTTCATTGGACATCCCCCGCGCGACGGCGCGGTAGATGGCGGACTGCATGGGCGCGAAGGCCGTTCATTCGGGGCTTATAAGTATCGGCGCACTACTGAAACTGATAAAAAGTAGATAAAAAAAAAAAAAAGCGCAATTACGGTATTGACGGGCTCGGGCGGCCTTTGATAAAATTCGCGCGTCATTGGGTGAAGAAGGATCGATCATCAAAACTACAAAACGGGGCTAAAGGCCTTACATGCTTCGCGAAAGAGAGTAGAACATGAGACTGGGAGAAAAGATCATGCGTCGAATTCTGACGTTAATAGCCGCGATCATGGGCTTCGGCTCGGTGTTCGCGGCGGATGTTGCACAAGTTGGGTCTAACACCTATCCAACGCTCAAAGAGGCGGTTGATGCCGCCCGTGCGCAGGGGAATGGGGCAACCATCACACTCTTGGCGGATTATGCGATTCCCTCGGTGGGAACCGCTGAAGAGGCGGAAAAAGCCCATACGTCCTACCTGCTCCCCGAAAATGGCGTTCTCGACCTCGATACGCACACACTGACGGTACCTTATCTGTCGGCGATGTTCGAAGGCAAGAACATTACCATCAAAAACGGCACGTTCACGACGCCTGACGCGCATTATGCCCTTTGGATTGGCGCGGGCAAGAACGAGACTTCGGCGACGATCGAGAATGTGAAGAGCGATGCGGGCGCGAACGTAGGCCATGCGCAGGCGAAGTTCATCAATTGCGAGTTTGATGCCAGCAGCAGAAACTACTATGCCGTTTGGGCTGACAATGAGGCCGATGTCACGATTGAGAGCGGCATCTACAAGGCCAAGAACCGTGCCGTCTGGGATGTTGTGACGAGTCCCGAACACGGCACTTCGGCGACGGTGTCCATCACGGGCGGCACCTATTCGAGCGATATCTCCCAGTATATCCCCTCTGGCACCGGGCTTGGCGCGCTTAAGAAAGAGGACGGAAGCTACGAAGTCGGATACGCGACGAACTGGATTCAGCTTGCGGATGTTTCGTGGTACGACGACCTGAACAAGGACAATGACACCTTCCGGCTGAGGACCCCGGAGCAGCTGGCGGGTCTCGCCAAACTCGTCAACGAAGGCAACACTTTCGCGGGCAAGCAGATCAATGTTGATGAGACCCTCGATCTCGGTTGCTACAACAAGGATGGGCGCGTGGTCGAATGGACACCGATCGGCGTTCAGGGGCATCCGTTCATGGGCAATTTCGCCATGTTCAATGACGGTGTCGTAATAAAGAACATGATGATCAACGAGCCGACGAAAGACAATCAGGCGCTCTTCGGTTTCGTTGACGGCTGGCCGACTTTCGAGCGCGTGGTGCTGGAAAATGTCGATGTGACGGGCAAAGGTTCAGTTGCCGGCCTGATTGGCGAGGGCGCGGTTGGCACAATCAATGATTGTGTGGTCAAGGGTTCTGTCAACATCGCCGGTATGAACGGTGGCAGTTACGCGGCGGCGATCTTCGCCCATGGCTATGTCAACGATATTACGGATTGCTCCGTGATCGGCAGCGAAGATTCATCCATCAAATCGACGAGCCAGGCGGGCGGCATCGCCGGCTTTACGGGCGAGTCGCTCAAGGCTTTCGGTGTGAAGATTCAGGGGTGCCATGTCGAGGGCATCCATCTTGAAGCGGATAAGCGCACGGGCGCGATTGCGGCCTCGGTGCAATACGGCGGCGCCGTGATGAATTGCTCGGCCAAGAATGTGACGATGACGTCGGGTTCCGCCGGCGATAACGGCCTTCTCGTTGGTCGCACGATGGGTAGAGTGCCGTCCGCGCCGGAAGGTATTACGGAGGGAGTGTTGACCTACGTCATCAACAATACGATTGAGAACGTGGCAGGAGTTGAGAAGGATGGTGCGCAGGTTATGCGTATTCATGGGTTCAATAACGGCGAGGAGACTGTGAACAAGCAGTACGCCGTTACCGGCACGGGTGTCGTCCTTGATGAGAACAATCTCGTCATTATGGCCGATAAGCTCGTCTACGGCTATGACGAAACAGGCGCGCACAGCCATCTGGCCGAAGGTTCGACGGCGACGGAACATCCCGACAACGACGGCACGTGGGTGGTCAAAGGCAAGGTCGTCGCGATGATCGGCGGCAGGGGGTATTCTACCCTCCAGGCGGCGTTCGACGCGGCCGTTGACGGCGACACGGTCAAGCTGGCTGCCGAAGTGAAGTCTGACAATGCGCCCGGCTGGCCCATCCGCGTGACGAACAAGGCGGGGGCTGGGCAGATCACGCTGGATCTGAACGGCCAGACGATTAGTGGAAACAACAAGACCTCTCCCGCTTCCATTACGGCCTTAGAGGGTGACTTGCCGGGCATCATCCTTGCATCGGGGGCTGGTTTGATCCTCACGGACACGGTCGGCAACGGCAAGATTGCTAATGAAGCTAGCAATGGTCATACAATCGTCGCGGCGGCGCTGGATGATACCGGTCGGGCGACGCAGATCACGTTGCAGAACGGGGTCTGCGTCGAGACGAAGTGCTATGCCACCTGGTCCACCACGACCGCGGACAGCAAGTA
>JBJEWG010000029.1:0-20874 GCA_051884935.1 Kiritimatiellia bacterium
AATGGTGCGCACCATTTGCTTCAGTGGTGCGCACCATTTTCCGCGCCGGTGCGCACCACCGCTCACGCCGATACGAATCAAGTCACCTGCCCATCGGTGGAATACGGCCCGCTTGTCGACCGATAGGCGGCATCCCCTTAAAGCCCCGACCGGTTGACGAAATAGACGGCGCCGACCATGCACAGAAACGCCCACAGATAGTTCCAGCTCCACTTCTCGCCCATGAAGAACACGGCAAACGGAATGAACACGCAGACCGTGATCACCTCCTGAATGATCTTGAGCTGCGGCACGGAAAGCCCGTTCGCCATGCCGATGCGGTTCGCCGGCACCACGATGCAGTACTCGAAGAAGGCGATCCCCCAGCTTACCAGAATAATGGGAAGCAGCGTCCCCAGTCCACCACAACCGGACTTGACGCCGCCCCGGAGATGCCAATACCAGGCCAAGGTCATCAGCAGATTGCTCAGCGTCAACATTCCGACCGTAAGCGCAACGCCCATCGGTCTCGACAATGCCTCGAAATTCATGGGGCGGAATTCTAGCACGTCTCCCCTGCGCGCGCAAGGGCGCGGACAAGGGAACAGGTCGAACAATCCGGGTGGACGGCCAGGCAGAACGCGCGGTGAATCTGGATGAGTCCCTGAATCAATAGCCCATTCCCCGAATAGAGGGCCGGATTGTGGTCGCGCCCCAGCAGGCGAAACGCCGTCAGCCGTACGGGCGCGTTCAGGCTTTCCGGGCACAGCCAATCCGGCACCTCGTCCAGCCGACCCTCCGCGAGGGCGAAGGGCGTGACGACGTTCGCGAGCATCGCCGCGGCGCGATTCGCCCCCACGTGGGCGGATTCGCGGAGCAGCCGACAGGCCGCGCGCTGCCCCTCCCGAGAGGCGAGGTCGCAGTCCCCCAGCCGCTGCAGCAACTCGGGTAGACGCCCGGCGAAAAGGGCCGCCGCCGAGGCGATACGCCGCGCGGGCGAATTCGCGGGGCGCACGTTCGCCGTCCGCCAGGGGAGACGCCGCGCGACGTCCATCGAGGCCGCACAGGTCAGAACCACCTCAGCCGCGTCTCGGGCGTTCGGCAGGTCGCGCCAGGGAATGCATTCCGCCAGCGCGCGAAACGGCTCCGCATTGTGCTTGTAGCCAAACGCCGCCATCATCTCTTCGTAGAACGTCTGGGCCCGGTCACCCCGCCGCACGAAGAGGGCCTTCAGGCGGCGGGCCTTCCCCTCCAGCCGACGCGCCCCGGCGGCGCGCAGCACCTGCACGAACAGGTCGGGCGCGCGGGCAAGCTGCGCCTCGCACGGACGCGGCGTCGCAGGCAGGCGCGCGTAGGGATAGGCTCCCAGATCAATCTCGTCCGGGGAGAAATCGGGCCGCGTCCGAAGTCCATCCCCCAGGCAGACGGAGACGCACCCCTCCGGCAATTCCGGCGGCGGTGGCCCCGCATACCAGGTGACGTGCGCCACCAGATTCCCGTAGACGGAATCCTCCGCGTGCCGATGCGCCGTCCAGTCCTGGGGGCGCAGATGAATCTCCACATCTCCGCAGAGGCGCCGCCGCGACGGCCCCACCTCCAACACCGCGCCCCGGAAGTCGGGCCCCGCCTCCAGATTCCAGATGCCCGGATCGACGACACGCACCTCCGCGCCCTCCGCCGTTCGCAGGACTTCGGGGCGCAATGCGCCATCGTACCACAGCGCCTGGACATGGCGCTCGGATACCGGAGGACATTCGACCAGCCCCATGCGTCGCCCCTCACCCGATGAAGCGGTACCCGATTCGGGGAACCGTCTCGATGCGGTCCCCGTCCTTGCCGAGCTTCTTCCGCAGAACCGCCATATGCTGGTCAACCGTACGCGTCACGCCCCCGTAGTCGTAGCCCCAGTAGAGCGCGAGCAGATCGTCTCGCTTCGCCACCTCGCCCACGTGCTCCGCGAAGTGCCGCAGCAGCTGGATCTCGCGCTCCGAGAGCGACGTCGTGCGCCTGCGCCCGTCGATCAGCACGAAGCGCTTCGCATCCACCTCGTGGCTTCCAAAGCGGAACGTCGCGGCGGGCGCAGGGACGGGCGCCCCCTTCGCGGACCCACTCGCGGCAGCATAGGCCTCGGCCTGACGGAGGTGGGCGGCCACGCGCGCCAGCAGTTCGTTCATCCCATACGGCTTGGTCACGTAGTCGGTCGCCCCGCGCTCAAGACCGCGCACCTTGTCCACCTCCTCGGCGCGCGCCGTCAACATCACGATCGGCAGACGCGCATCCGTCTTGCGGATTTCCCGGCACACGTCGAACCCGTTCATCCGGGGCATGTTCACGTCGAGCAGCAGCAGGTCGGGACGCGCCTTCCCGACTTCGGCCAGCGCGGTGGCGCCGTCCGCCACGGTCCGCACCGAATACCCCTCGCTTTCGAGAAGGTCCGCCAGCGCCTCGCGGATGTTCAGTTCGTCCTCCGCCACCAGAATGTCAGCCATTTCCATCCTCCTCCGCGCCCCCCTCGACCCGGGGAAGCTCAAGCGTGAACACACAGCCGCCGCCTTCGCGACGGGCGACGGAGAGCCGCCCGCCCATGCCCTGCGCGTGCTCCCGTGAAATGAAGAGGCCGATTCCGCTGCCGCCCGCCTCGCGCGTCAGCCCCTCCTCCGCGCGCCAATACTCGTCGAACACATACTTGATCTGCTCCAGCGTCAGCCCCGGCCCGCGGTCCAGCACCCGCAGCCGCGTCATCGACTCCGTGCCGTCCACCTCGACTTCGACGCAGCCGCGCGCCGCGGCGTACTTCACGGCGTTGGAGAGCAGGTTTTCGAGAATCTCCTGAACGCGCCCGGTATCCGCGCACACGCGGGCACGCGCCCGAACCGTCAGCACGAGCCCATGCGCCGCGAAGAACGGGCGCATCGTCTCGCACACGCCGCGCGCCACGTCCGCGATGTCGAAAACGTCGCGCCCATACTTCATCTGCCGACACTCGATCCGAATCAGGTCCAGCAGGCTCAGCACCATCGCGTTCAGCCGGCGCCCCTCCGAGACGATGACCTCCAACGCGCGCGCGCGCTTCTCATCCGTCGCGTAGCGCCCGCCCTTCAGCATCTCCGCCCGCAGCAGAAGAGACGAAAGCGGCGTCTTGAGTTCATGGGCGTAGTTCGCCACGAACTTCGTCTTGAGCGCCGCCTCCCGCCCCGCGCGACGAGCCGAAAGAACCAGCTGCCAGATCACCGCCAGCGAGACGAGCATCAGGCCCAGCACCAGAAAGGCCGCCAGCCGCTGCGTCGCGGCCGCGTTCCCGCCATACTCGACGACGCAGCCGACGACGCGGGCCTCATTGAACTTCGACGCCTGCGAGGGCCGCAGCTTCTCCCAGACGACGAGATAGCGGTGGCCGCCATGTTCAAAGGGCGGCTCCACGCCGTAGAGCCTGCGCACGCCGTTGTCGTAGGTCTGCAGCCCCTCGGCGACAGTCTTGAGGATTCGCGCCAGCCCGGAGTCCGCGCCTTCGGGAAGGGATGACACATGCCAAACCGGCACGTTGTTCGTCCCCACCGTGAACGTCGCGCAGACTTCGGACCCGTATTGCCGCCGCAGGTTCTCCAAACCGGCCTGCCAGCCGTCGCCCCCTGTAGAGACGACATGGTGCAGCCCCTTCAGCACGCTCTCCTGCGCGCGATCGCGGTACCAGGTCGTCTCCGCCCGCGCGACGTCCGCCGCCTTGAACCACAGCACCAGCGCCACGCCCGCCGCAATCAGAAAGGCGACGAGCGAGAAGCCCAAGGCGGAACTGTTCTGGTTCAGTTTCATGGCACGCGCATATTAAAGCACAAACGCGGCGGGCGTGTGTCAAGAATGCGTCAAATCAGTGTAAAAAAGTCGTAAAAAGAATAAGTACCCGAGCGGCCCCTCAGGGCTGCATGAACGGGTTGCTTTCAACCTCGCGACCAATCGTCGTCGTGCCGCCGTGCCCCGGAACAACCCGCGTCGCAGGGGGTAGCGTCGCCAGGCGGTCAAGGGACGCGGTGAGCGCCGTTCCGTTGCCGCCCGGGAAATCCGTCCGCCCACAGGAACCCGCGAAGAGCGTATCCCCCGAGAGCAGTAGCCCCTCCGCCACGAAATGCAGACAGACACCGCCAGGCGTATGCCCCGGCGTGGCGAGGACCTGGGCCTCAAGGCCACCTGCGGCGAGGCGGGCCCCTTCGACGAGGTCCGCGACGAGTGTCTTCGGCCGCGCGGTCGCCGGATAGTCGGCGCCCCATGCGTTCATCGGCAAGAACGCCCACGCCGCATCCGCGGGCGACAGGTGCACGGGGACCTCCGGCCACTTCGCGAGCAGCCCCGTGATGCCCCCGATATGATCGAAGTGCCCATGCGTCAACGCGATCAGCGCCGGACGCAGCTTGCGCTCTTCGCAGAAGGCAATGACATCCTCGGCATCGGCGCCGGGATCGACAATCCAGCAGGGCCACTCACCTGTCTGCGCGCAGTCCATGGCCGAGGACCACAGAACCACGCAGTTCGCCGCAAACGGCCCCACGGGAATGAGTTTCATCTCCATTGTCTATTCCTCCGCCTTGAGATGACGCAGCAGCTCGTCAAGGCGATTGATCTTGATCGTGTAGCGCGCGTCGTTCAGATTGCCGAAGCCGAACGTGCAGAACGCCGTCTTGATGCCCGCGTTCGTTCCGCTCTCCATGTCCGTCCAGTTGTCGCCCACCATCCAGTCGTGAGACGAAAGGCGGTGCCCCCGCATCCGCGCGGCGGCCTGCCGCAGCGGCAGTGCGCTCGGCTTCATCTCCGCGCAGTCCCCGCCCGCGACGACGGCCGCGCCGAAATAGCGCGCAATTCCGAAGTGTTCGAGAATCGCGCGACATGCGAAGTTCGGCTTATTCGTGTTGATGCCCATGAGCCAGCCGCGGTCGTGCAGTTCGGCGAGCGTGGCACGCACGCCCGGGTAGAGCGTCGTCTGATCCAGCATATGCGCCCGGTACTGCTCCGTGTACATCGGCCAAATCTCGTCGAAACGGCCCGCCAGTTCGGGCACCGCGTGTTCCAGCAGATAGCGCGCGCCGCGCCCCACGTAGGAAACGGCCTCCTCCTGCGGAATCGGCGCGAGGCCCAGTGCCCGGCGCGTGTGGTTCACCGTCGCGCCCAGATCCGCGCGGGAATCGATCAACGTGCCATCGACATCGAAGAATACTGCGTTCATGACGGGCCGTATTATAGCAAAACCGATTCACCCGGAAGAAATGCTCGCAAGAGGGGCCGCAGGCCAAAAAAGCAAGAGGCAGAAAGTCTTGCGACGTTCTGCCTCTAGCCCGCATATGGCGGAGGGAGGGGGATTTGAACCCCCGATACGGGGATTAAACCGTATGACGATTTAGCAAACCGTTGCCTTCAGCCACTCGGCCATCCCTCCGTAGGGAAAACGGCGTGTATGATACGAAATCCGCCGCGAGAATGCAAGCGCGAAATCACCGTTTTCAAAATCTCGGGCGCGCAGGCGATGAGGGAGGTCCCAACCCCGGCACGAGTCGGGTCGATGGTTGGACGAGAGCGGTCAGTTGTAGTAGGCGAAGCGCGCCTCGATGCGCTCCATCGTCCAGGCGACCACGTAGTTGAAGATGTAGTAGAACACGCCCGCCGCGATGAGGGGCGTCATCGTCGTGTTCGCGCTTGAAAGCTGTTTCGCGAGCGTGAACATCTCGGTAACCGAGATCGTGAACGCGAGGGACGTATCCTTCACAAGAGTGATCACCTCGTTGCCGACTGCGGGGATCACACGCTTCACCATCTGGGGAAGAATCACGCGGAAGAAGGTGAGGCCGCGCCCCATGCCGAGCGCCTTCGCGGCCTCCCACTGTCCCTGCTCGACGGAGAGGATGCCGCCGCGGTATATCTCCGCGAAATACGCCGCGTAGTTCAGCGCGAACGCGAGCACGGTCGCGAGCAGACGCGGATAGTGCGCGAGTGAGACACCAAGAACGTAGTACGGCGCGAAATAGACGAAGAGTATCTGGAGCATCAGCGGCGTGCCGCGCACGACGCTGATGTAGAAGCGGAAGAGGGACGAGACGACCCGCACCGACGACATCCGCCCGAGCGCGACGAATAGCCCGAGCGGAAGCGCCAGCAGGAGCGTGAACGCGAATATCTCCGTCGAGACCAGAAGCCCCGCCAGAAGTTCCACGATCATGCTCCAGAAGGCCATTCCCGTCCGCCTCCCAACCGCCTACTTGAGAATCAGGGCATTCGGCTCGATGCCATAGGTCGCGGCGATCTTCGCCATCGTGCCGTCCTTGACCATCTCCTTGAGCGTGGCCTGCACGTCGTCGCGCAGCTGCGTGTTGCCCTTCTTGAACCCAATGCCGTAGGTCTCGGTCATGACGATCTCCTTGAGGAGCTCGAACTTGCCAGCCATATCGGCCATCTTCTTCTTCGCGACGCCCACGTCGAGCGCGACGGCGTCCACCGCGCCGGAGTCGAGGTCCATCACGGCCTGGTTGTAGTTCGGCATCACCACGAGCGAGAAGGTCTTGCCGAGGGCGGCCACGTCCTTCTTGTCGCCCGCGCCGGAAAGCTCCTTCTGGACGGGCGTGTCGGTCTGCACGCCGACCTTCCGCCCGGCGAGGTCCTTGAGCGCCTTGATGGGCGAACCCACCTTCACGAGCACAACCTGGGAATTATCGACGTAGGGCTCGGTCCAGGTATAGTCGTTCTCGCGGCCCTGCATGGTGAAGCCGTTCCAGATGCAGCTGATGGAGCCCGAGTTGAGCTCCATGTCCTTCGCGTCCCAGTTGATCGGGTTCGCCACGAACGTCCAGCCACGGCGGGCACAAACCTCGCGGGCGAGGTCCAGATCGAAACCCTTGTACGTGGCGCCGTCCTTGTAGCCATAGGGCGGGAAGTCGGCGTCGAAGCCGACCACGAACTTGACCTTGCCGTCGTCCGCCGGCTTGTCGCAGCCCGTGAACACCCCCGCCGCGGCGACCGCGGCCATCACAACCATCATCAGTTTCTTCATCGAATCGTTCCTTTCATGAAAAGCCGTTCACCTGCATTCAGCCGTCCGTCCTCCCAGCACCATCCGCAGCAGGAAGAGTGTCGCCAGCATCAGCCCGATCGCCACGGGCAGCGCCAGCCACGGCGAACCGAGATACGGCGCCACGGCGTAGCTCACGAACGAGACCGCCGCCACCAGCAGCGCGTACGGCAGCTGCGTGTTCACGTGCGCCACGTGGTTGCACTGCGCGCCGGCGGACGCCATGATCGTGGTATCCGAAATCGGCGAGCAGTGGTCGCCGCACACCGCGCCCGCCATGCACGCGGAAACCGCGATGATCGTCATCGCGTTGCCGGGAATCGCCGCCAGCACGATCGGGATGAGAATGCCGAAGGTGCCCCAGCTCGTGCCCGTGGAGAACGCGAGGATGATCGCGATCACGAAGATGATCGCCGGCAGGAAGTTCCAGAGCGCGGCGGCCGGCCCGTTGACGAGGTCGGAGATGAATATCTTCGCGCCGAGCGAATCGGTCATCGTCTTCAGCGTCCACGCGCAGCAGAGAATCATGATGGCCGGCACCATCGCCTTGAAGCCCTCGGGGAAGGCGTCCATGCAGTCGCGGAAGCAGATCACGCGGCGGCAGAGATAGAAGACGACCGAGAACACGATGGCGACGATCGACCCCAGAACGAGGCCGACGGAGGCGTCGGAATCGGAGAACGCCTTCACGAAGCCGGGCTTCCCGTCCCCGAAGTAGCCGCCCGAATAGATCAGCCCGAGCATGCAGCAGACGATGAGCACGAGCACGGGGATCAGCAGGTCGATCACGCGGCCGCGCTCGTTGCGCGTGAGCACCTCCGTGGCGGACTCGATCGCCCCGAGGTCCGGCTCGCCCGCCGCCGCGGCCGCCTCGTGCCGCCGCATCGGCCCGAAGTCGAAGCGCATCACCGCGAGCACGAACATCGTGATGATCGTGAGGATCGCGTAGAAGTTGTAGGGGATCGCGCTGATGAAGAGCGAGAAGCCGCTCTCCGCGCCGGCCCCCTTCGCGAAGCCCGCCACGGCGGCGGCCCAGGAGGAGATCGGCGCGATGATACAGATCGGCGCCGCCGTCGCGTCGATGAGGTAGGCCAGCTTGGCGCGCGAGACCCGCTTCGCGTCGGTGACGGGGCGCATCACCGAGCCCACCGTGAGGCAGTTGAAGTAGTCGTCCACGAAGATGAGCAGGCCGAGAATGATCGTGGCAACCTGCGCGCCCACGCGGCTCTTGATGTGCGTCTGCGCCCAGCGCCCGAACGCCGCCGAGGCCCCCGTCTTGTTCATCATCGCCACAAGCGCGCCCAGCAGCACGAGGAAGAGCAGAATGCCGATGTTGTAGGCGTCCGCAATCGACTTGACGAACCCGTCCTGCATCACGTGGGTGAGCGTCCCCTCGAAGCCGAAGCCGGAGTAGAGCAGGCCGCCGGAGACGATGCCGATGAAGAGCGACGAGTAGACTTCCTTCGTGATCAGCGCGAGGAAGATCGCGAGAAGCGGCGGCAGAATCGCCAGCCAAGACCCGTAGAAGTGGTTCTCCCGGCGCACCGTCGCCAAGGCCTGTGCCTCGTGCGCCTTGAACTCCTTGTCGTTCTGGACGTTGTCCGCATACTTGTCAACGTAGTCCTTGGCGCCCTTCACGTCGTCCTTCGCCTCGTTGACCGCGAGGTTGTAGACGTTCGTGGCGCCATCCACGACCACGGTCACCGGAATCGGCGCCGGGTCAACGGCCTTGGCTTCGCCTGCGGCCGCCGTGAGGGCCAACGCCCCGACCAACGCCAGAACGCAGCGTGCAATCTTCTTCATGACTTCTTCCCTCCCTGTGGGTTTGTGGTTCGTTCGAGTTCCGAAACGACAATCAACTTGCTACTTGCCCGGTGCGGCCTCGGCCGACATCTCGCCCTGCACCTTCCCGAGGAATTCTCCAAGCCGGCCGTCGTGCCGCCGCCCGAAGATCTCCGCCGGCGTGCCCTCCGCCGCGATGTGCCCGCCTTCGAGGAAGAGCACGCGGCTCGCGACATCCCGGGCGAAGCGCATCTCGTGCGTCACGACGACCATCGTCATGCCGTTCTTCGCGAGGTCCTTCATCACGTCGAGCACCTCCCCCACCATCTCCGGGTCGAGGGCGGAGGTCGGCTCGTCGAAGAGCATCACCTTCGGCTCCATCGCGAGCGAGCGCACGATCGCCACGCGCTGCTTCTGCCCGCCGGAGAGCTGCTGCGGATAGGCCTGCGCCTTGTCGGGCAGCCCCACGCGCGCCAGCAGCTCCCGCGCCTTCCGCTCGGCCTCCGCGCGCGGCACCTTGCGGACAAGCCGCGGCGCAAGCGTGATGTTGTCGAGAATCGTCAGATGCGGGAAGAGGTTGAAGTGCTGGAACACCATGCCCATCTCGGAGCGGACGCGGTTCTTCGTCTTCTCGTCGGCCCGCACGATGTCGATGCCGTTGAAGACGATCCGCCCCCCAGTCGGCTGTTCGAGCAGGTTCATGCACCGCAGAAAGGTGGACTTCCCGCCGCCGGAGGGGCCGATCATCACGACCACCTCGCCCGTCCGAATCCCCGTGGAGAGTCCCTTGAGAACCTCCAGCTTTCCAAAGGACTTCTTCAGACCCTCGATTTTGAGCAGTACTTCAGCCATGTCGTTCCCAATCTAACACACGTCAAACGGCGCACCGTTCCTACGAGTCGTTGTGAACCGGGTCGGCGCCCGTGTTGCGGAGATGCCGTTCGAGCTTGCCCAGCAGCCAGGTGAAGGTCATCACCAGCACCAGATAGATCGCCGCCACCGTGAGGTACGGCGTGTAGACCGAATAGGTCTGCGACCGGATGATGTCGCCCCCCTTCGCCAAGTCGCGCAGCGCGATGTAGCCGACGATCGACGTATCCTTCATCAGCACGATGAACTCGTTGCCGAGCGCCGGCAGCACGTTCCGGATCGCCTGCGGCAGCACCACGCGGAACATCGCCTGCCAGTAGCCCAGCCCCAGCGCGCGCCCCGCCTCCATCTGACCACCGTCGATGGACATGATGCCCGCGCGCATGATCTCCGCCTGGTAGGCCCCCGAGTTGATCGCGAACGCCAGAATCGCCACCAGCACCTTGTCTAGGGACTTCAGGATGATGAAGTAGCAGATCAGCAGCTGCACCACCATCGGCGTGCCGCGGATGATCGTGAGGTAGACCTTCGAGAGGGCGTTCAGAATCGGGAAGCGCCCGTACTTGTCGTGCGTCGAGCGAATCACCGCCACGAGAAAGCCGATCGCGAGCCCCAGCACGATCGCGCTCAGCGCGACCTCCAGCGTCACGCCCAAGCCACTCAGCAGATACTTCCAGCGCGCGTTCTTGACGAAGCACAGCGCAAAATCGTCAATGACCTTCTGCCACCACATAGACCCGCATCAACCCCGCAGCCACATCCGTCGAAATCCCTTGAGGAACCGGCCCCGACTACTTGTCCTTGAGCTTGTCGGCCTCGTCCGTGAACTGCTTCGTCCAGGCGGCGAGCTGGCCGCTGGCCTTGAGTTCGGCGATCGTGTCGTTGATCGCCTTCAGCAGCTCGGGCTGGCCCTTGCGGATGGCGACGGCATACTCCTCGGTCGTGATGAAGTCCGAAACCGCCAGATTCTCCTCGCCCTTGGCGCAGTTCTTCGCCGGCTCGATGTCGGCGATCACCACGTCCACGCGGCCCGCCTGAAGCGCTGCGACCGCCGCCGCCGGGGAGTCGAAGCGCTCCGGCTGCTGCTTGAGCTCCTCCACCACGTAGGTCTCGGAAGTCGTGCCGCTCTGCACGCCCACCTTCTTGCCCTTCGCGTCCGGGCCCTTCGCGTAGTTCGTCCCCTTCTTGTAGACGAACACGACGCCCGTCTTGACGTAGGGGACGGAGAAATCGACGTTCTTCTTGCGGTCTTCGGTCACCGTGATGCCCGCCGCCGCGAGGTCCGCCTTGCCGGAGATGACGGTGGGGATGACGGAATCGAAGTTGACCGTCTCCACGGAGAACCCGCGGCCGAGCTTCTGGGCGACCGCGCGGCAGATCTCCACGTCGATACCCACGATCTCCTGCCCGCGCAGGAACTCGTAGGGCGGGAACGTCGCCTCCGTGATCATCTTCAGCGAATCGTCCGTCTTCGTGCAGCCGCACATCACGGCCACCAGCCCCGCCAGCATCAGAATCTTCTTCATGTCGAAACCTTCCTTACCTTATTCATAGGGGACTCACTTCTTGAGCGCGTCCGCCTCGGCCTTGAACCGGGCGCTGATCTCGGCGAGCTTGCCGCTGGCCTTGAGCTCGGCGATCGTCTCGTTGATCGCCTTCAGCAGCTCGGGGCGCCCCTTCCGCACCGCCACGGCGTACTCCTCCAGATTGACCGGCGTCGGGGCGATGGCGAGCTCGTCCTCGCCCAGCACGCAGTTCCTCGCCGGCTCCACGTCCACCAGCACGCAGTCGCAGCGGCCCGCCTTGAGCGCCGCACACGCCTCGGCCGCCGAGCGGAAGCGCTCCGGCTCCTGCTTGAAGCGCTCGACCACGATATTCTCCGCCGTGTTGCCCCCCTGCACGCCCACCTTCTTGCCCTTGCAGGCCTCGCCGGTGAGAATCGGCGCGGACTTTTTGTAGATGAGGACGATCTCCGTCTTCGCATAGATGTCGGAGAAATCGACGTTCTTCCTGCGGTCCTCCGTCACCGTGATCCCCGCCGCCGCGATGTCCGCCTTGCCGGAGATGACGGACGGAATCACGGAGTCGAAGTCCACGTTCTCGACCGCGAACTTCTTCCCCATCTTCTCCGCGACCGCGCGGCAGATCTCCACGTCGATCCCCACAATCTCCTGCCCGCGCAGGAACTCATACGGCGGGAACGTCGCCTCCGTGATCATCTTCAGCGAATCACCATCCGAACCCGTGCATCCCGCCAGCGAAACCGCCGCAAGCAGGGCGAACACAACTTTACCAATGGTTTTCATCTATTATCCTTCCTATCGAGGACGCCTATAATACCACACCATCCGCCTTTTGTCACCTCGCCGAACCTGGCGCAATCAAACACGCACCGGCGGTTCTCCACCGTTCAACGGGCTACCTCCCTCCACCCAAGAGAATGGTAAACTCCGAGCGTTGGCAAAAGGCTCCGCTAACGCTCCGCCTGAAGCTTCGCACTTCTTCAACGACTTCTCTTTGCCTATTAAGAAATCTATCCTATATTGAGTCGATAAATGGTCATTGAGGCGTGCGAAGTTCCCCAGGCAGTTCGTTAGAACCGCCCTTTGCCAACGCTCGGAGTTTTAAAGCCGCGCCACGCCTACTCTTTCCGGTGACCGTGGAAAAACCACCCGAACACCTCAAGTCCGATGAGCGAGAGAAGCGTCGCCGCGATACCAATCGCGTAGAGTCCCGAGGCGATCGCCATGCCGATCCCCGCCGCCACCCAGATTCCCGCCGCCGTCGTGAGCCCCTGCACGGAATGGCGATGGACCATGATCGCCCCCGCGCCGATGAACCCGATGCCGCTCACGATCTGCGCCGCCACGCGCGACGGGTCCCCCTGCCCGTCGAACCCGTAGCGCGAAACGATCAGCATCAGCGCCGCGCCGATCGCCACCAGCAGATGCGTGCGCATCCCCGCGACCTTGGCGCGGTACTCGCGCTCGACGCCGATCACCCCGCCGAGAAAGCCCGCCAGCAGCAGTCGAAGAATCAGAATGTGGGTTTCAGGCATCTTGCGCCTCCTTTGTTGTTCGCCGACGCATATTCTAGCGGATTAAGGCAGTCCGTCGGTATCGGTTGATTGGGACGGAATCAGACGAAGAACGTCATCGACGTCTTCTTGTACTCCCGCGTGGAGAGAAGCATCGTGCGGGGCACCTCAGCCCCGACAACGCCGACCACTTCGGCCGCCAGCGCCTCATACTGTGCCTGCGCGTCCGCGACCGTGCGCGCGTGGACCATCGCGAAGAGATTGTAGGGGAAGTTCGGCGCCTCCGGACGCTCGTAGCAGTGCGTCACCTCGCCGCGCGCCGCGAGGGCGCGGCCCGCGGCCGTGGTATCACCCGACACCCTCCAGCAGCACATCCCGTTCGCCGCCCAGCCCGCGTTCCGATGGTGCAACAGCAGTCCAATCCGCTTGAGGCGCCCGTTCCGCCGCCACATCTCAAGCTTGGAGAGCAGGTCCCACTCCTTCATGTTCAGCTTCGCGGCCACGGCGGCGAAATAGTCCGCGCGCACCTCCGTATCGCCCTGAAGCGCGCCGATGACGGCGCGGTCGCCCGCCGTCACGGGCGGCAGATCGTCCTCAACCCCCTCTTCCCGCGCGCGCGTCGCCGCGCCGAACACCACATCCACCTTGTAGCGCCGCGTCGCCGGCAGCACGGCCATTCCATACGGCGCCAGACGCGCCGCAACCTCGTCCGCCATCGCCGCGAAGATGTCGGCGGGGCAGCTCAGCGTGAACCAGAGATTGGGCTGAGGGGCGACGGCGGAATCAGGAGGGGCCACAGGCGTGCGCACATAGCAGTGCGTCACGCCGACCAGCGGCGTCACCTTCGCCGCCGCCGCGTCCAGCGCCGCGCACGGAACCGTCGCCGCGCAGAGGGCGGAACGATATCCCAGGCGGCGCGTATCGAATACGGCGCCGAACCGGCGCGCTGTGCCGTTTTCGCGCGCCCGCCGCAGGCAGTCCAGCATCTCATCGACGCCGCAGCCCAGCTCGTCGGCAAGGGTCTCGAAGGGGCGCGCGCAGATCGGGAGGCCCCGCTGCAGCGCCACCAGAATATCCGCCTCCCTCACGGAATCACTTCTTGTTGTACGGGTAGCTCACCACGTCATCGACGATCTGGCGGGCCAGATCGGCCGCGATGCGCTGCGCCGCGTCGCGCTGCCCCGTGAGGAGATCGCCCTGCACCATGAACGTCGTCTCCGCCACATACTTGCGGCCGCTCTGAAGCACCTTGCCGCCGTCCTTGTCGATGATCGAGACCTCCGCCGTCACATAGTAGCGGTACTCGCCCGCCCGCATGCCGTAGCCACGCGCGAAGGCGATCGGCGTCCGCTCGGCCTTGACGATCGCGCCTTGCACCTCGATGGTCGAGTCGCCGGAGCGGCGGATGGAGAACGTCCCCTCGCGCTGGAACTCCCGCAGGGTGTACTGCGCCACGATCGGCCCCAGCTCCGCCGACTGCGTGCGGTTCTCGAAGACGGGGACGGCAACCGTGCGCATCTCCTCGGGGACGCGCGAGGTCCACCGATAGTCGGGCAGGCCGGAGCAGCCACACAAAACAACTGCGGGAACGAGGCACAGAAATGCACGAAGTCTCATCGTTCGGACACCTTTCACTTGTTCGGTTCGGAAGCGGACCCGGCCGCGGCGGGCACGGGGTCGGCAAGCTCGGCGATGCGCGCACGCGCCTCGTCCGCATGCGCGGAATCGGGATACTCGGCGAGGAAGCGCTCCAGCGCCGCGCGGGCCGCGTGGCGCGTGCGCTGCTTCGTGTCGTAGAACTTCGCGCGCTGGTACGCATCCTCGGCCATGTAGTTCTTCAGCTCCTCCATCCAGCCCTTCAGCTCCTCGATCTGTTCGAGGTCGGGCAGGCGCTGGATCGTCATCTTGAGATACCCCTCCGTATCCCGGCAGCGCGAGATGTTGTAGGCCAGGCGGCGGCACAGCCACATGCGGGCCGCCGCCTCGCGGTAGGCGGCCTGACGCGCCTCGACGGTCACGGGATAGCTGTTCTGCAACGTCGCGTAGACCTTGACGGACTCCTCGTATTGGCTATCCTGCTCGCGCAGGTCCGCAATCTTCAGCAGTGCCTCCGGCACGTAGGGCGCCCCCGGCGCGCGGCGGACAATCGACTCGTAGTGCTGCCGCACAAGCCGATTGGAGAGGAACGAGAAGCCGAACCACGACTTCTTCTTCTCGACCATCGTGTTGACGAGCTTGTACCCGTACTCCACGAGTTCGAGGTACTGGCAGTCGCGGGAATAGAAGTCCAGCAGGTATTCGAGCTGATCAAAGGCCTCCTCGTAGTCCTCCAGCTCCGTGGCCAGCAGTTGCACGAACCGCAGCTGTGCCTGTGGGGCCTCCTTCGAGGCCGGCCATTCCCGCACGAGCGCGTCGTTCGCCTTCGCGGCGCCCTTGAAGTCCCCCGCCGCCTCAAGCTCCCGCGCATAGGCCAGCTGCTCCGCAGGCGTCTCGCGCTTGACGCCGAACCACCAGGACTTCTCGCGGCGCTCGGGCTTCTTCACGTCGTCAAGCCCGTCGAACCCCGGGTAGGCATCCGTCGCATACGGCGAGTTGCCGCCCGTCGAGGCGCCCGCCACGTTCCGCGCCGGCGTCGCCGCCTCAACGGCAAGGCCCGCCATCAGAAGGACATAAACCAGTTTCTTCATCTTGATCCCTCAATCCCGCCTCTTCTCCATCTCAACGGATAAAGGCGGCTTTTTCGCACAGTATATCAAATCACCCCCCGCCCCGCACACCCAGGTCTCGAACGAGGCCGTCGCCGACCGAACCACGCCGATCGACGCATTGCAGTCGAAATCCCCCTCATGCTCCGTGCACGGACCCGACCCGTGGAAGAACATCAGCCACCCGCCCACGCCGGGGATTTCCCGCGCATCCAACACGAACCCCGCCGTGATCCGCCCGCGCGCCCAGGGCCACTCCGCCTGCCCGAACGTCAGTCGCCCCGGCTCGTCCCTCCAGTGAACCAGATCGTCCGACGTCTTCATGCCGATGCCGTTCGCCGGCGAATGGTACATCCGCCAGCCGGTTCCAGCCCGCAGCACGCAGACGTTCTCGCCCGCATCCGTCCGCCCCACCGGACTCCACACGCACAGATCGCGCGACTTGGAGATGCTCGCGCCGTTCTGCTTGTAGAAGCACCACCACGTCCCCTCCCCGTCGCGCAACAGATAGGGGTCGATCATCCGCCCCATCTTCTCGACCGGCACGTCCGGCCCCTTCACGCGCAGCAGTTCCGGCGCGGACCAGTCACTCAGATTCTTCGAGCGCATCGTCCAGAGGCGGGCCGCCGCGTTCCCGTAGTGCGGCCTGCCGTCGAAGACGTTCCCCGGCCGGGGATAGGTCTGAAGGCACAACACCCACTCGTCCCCGTCGCGCACGACGTCCCCGGGGCTGCCGAAGTCCTTCGCGTTGTCGCGCGGCGTAAGCTTGTGCGGTGGCGTCCAGACCGCGAGATCGCGGCTCGTCGAAGTCGCGCAGTAGCTGAACACCTGCCCGTCCGCCTCGATCTCGACCCATGTGAAGAAGAGGTGGAACACGCCGTCGTGCCACACCGCCGCCGGGTCGCGGAACGCATTCCGCGCGTCGCCCCTCAGGATTCTCGGGTCGTTGGACGCGGCCCCGCAACGGCCGATACCCGCAAATAGCACGAGCAACACCATCCCGCCAATACGTGCGATCCTGTTCATCCTCAACTCCCCTGCATCATTCACGCGCCGACTTCAGGATATGCGCCTCGCCGGCATAGACGGGCACGCCGCCGACCAACAGAGTGCCGTCGCATTGCACCCCCTCGCAGATGCCTTCCAGCGGCTGCGCGTCGTCGTCCGTCTGCCGCACGGCGATTCGCCGCCCCTTCAACCAGTCCACCGCGGCGTAGCGCGGGTAGAGGGGGTCAAACCCCATCGCGCGCCACATCTCGAAGAGCTCGCCCAGCGCCTCCAGCAGCGCATCGCACACCCGCGCCACGTCGAGCTTCGGTGCCTCCCGCCCGCGCGACACCGCGAGCGACGTGGCGCGCGCGGCGATCTCAGGGGCGAACTCGGTTTGGTTCACGTTCACGCCGACGCCGGCGATGACGGCGTTCCCCACGCGCTCGCAGAGGATCCCGGCGATCTTGCGGTCCGCGACATAGACGTCGTTCGGCCACTTGAGCTCGACGCGGAGGGCGGCGGGGAGGAATCGGGTGACGGCGGCATGGACGGCGAGGCCTACGACGAGGGGCAGCGTGACGACCTGCTCAGCGGGGAGGTCGGCAACGTCCAGCACGACGCTCATCATCAGATTCGCGCCGGCGGGCGACAGCCACTTGTGGTCAAGGCGCCCGCGCCCTGCCGTCTGTTCGTCCGCCGTGAACACATCGCCGGGGCGCCCCCTCCGCGCGTCGAGGTTCGTCGATTCCGTCACCGGGCGATGATGAACCCGAAACGTCACGACTTGACCTCCACCAGCGCCGACGCGCAGATCAGCGCGATGCCGAACCACTGAAGCGCCGTCGCGTGTTCCCCGAGGAAGACGCCGGCGAGCAGCACCGCGACAACCGGCGTGAAGTAGGCGCTGATTCCCAGCGTCGAGACCGGCAGGTACTTCTGCGCCGCGTTCCACGTCCAGAACGGCGTGAGCGTGCAGACGATCCCCAGCACGGCGACAAGGCCCCACGCGCGCGGCGTCGTCGGCCAGACGAACGCACCGAGCGCGTCCGGCGACGCGAAGCGGCAGACCAGCATGGCCACGCCGATGACCGCCGCGCCGATCAGCATCGTCCAGGTCGTGTACGGCCCCGCCCCAAGGCGCTTGATGTTCGCGCGGCCATACACGGAGTAGAAGGCCCAGGTCGCCGCCGCGAAGAACACGTAGAGGTCCCCCACCGAATAGGCGGCGAGCGCGAGGCCGTCGCCGTTCACGACGCCAATCACGAAGAGCGCCCCCACGAATCCACAGAGCACGCCCAGCGTCTGCACCGCCGTCACGCGCCGGGCGTGGAGGGCGGCCAGCACGAAGATCAGAAGCGGCGAGAGGGCGTCCGCCATCGACGCATTCGTCGCGCTCACGCGCGCGCACCCCATGAACACGCACCAGGCCATGATGCTCGTTCCGATCGGACCCAGCACCGCAAAGAGACACCAGTCGCGGCGCGTCGGCGCGCGGAAGAGCCGCTGCCGACCATCCGCCGACCGCGCCTCCCACGCGAACATCACGCCGCCCGCCACGACGAAGCGCAGCAGAGAGAGAACCGCCGGCGACAGCCCGCAGTCCTTCGTGAGCTCGGCGCCGACCACGAACGTGGCGGCGAAGGCCGTGACGCTGATGGCCGCCAGCAACACGCCGACGAGCCTGCGCCTCAGGCTGGGCAGAAGGTCAGCGCGCATCCCCGAAGTCCAGCACAAGCACCGCGTCCGGCCGCATCTCGACCTCAGCCGAACCGCCCGCGAAAGCCAGCGCGCCCCCCACGACAAGCTCCGCGGCCCGCGCGCCCGCCTTCGCCGCAAGGCGCACCTTCAGCGGCTCCTTCGCGGAGTTGAACACCGTCGCGTACCGCGCGCCGAACTGCTCCGCGAACACGCGCGCGTCGCTCGTCGAAACGAGTTCGTTCACGGGCCGCCACCCCGCCTCCGAGAGCGTCCGACACAGCGGCACGTACTTCCTGAAGAGCGGACGATCCCGGTTGTAGATCTCGGGGCGCTTGAAATAGTGCCCCTCGGACGCATTGTGCGAGAAGCACCCCGGGAAGAGCCCGTACGCCACGCAGTGCCGCATGAAGTTCTCCATGTCCTCGTAGCGGAACTTCTCGAAGTCCACGTTCTGCAAATAGCAGTAGGGTTTGCCCATGGACATCGCGCGCTTGTAGATGAGGGAGGCGTGGGCCTCGGGCCGCCACCGGCCCTCCTTGTCGATCCATTGCGTCTCCGTGCCGCCCACGTCAACGTAGGCCGGCAGCCACGGCCAGCGCCACGGCACGCCGTTCGCCATCACGAAGCGTCCACGCGGCCACACGCGGTGCGCGGTGCGGCGCGCATACTCATACATGGCGAGCCCCTTGAAGACGCCTGGCCGATGGTCGTCGTTGGACGAGAAGACGAGCGGCGTCTCGCTCGCCGCGAACACCGCGCGGTTGAAGTCCAGCGCCGGCGTGAGATAGCCCTCGGCCGAGTCGATGTACTCGCCATCTTGTCCCTCGGGGAAGGGCTTTGCGTAGGACTTCGCGAAGTCCGCCTCGGCGTTCTTGACGCCGTACTCGTTCGGCCCCGCGATGCCGGGCAGTGGCGAAAGAATCCAGATCGCGCCGCGGCACCACGGCGTATCCATCACCCGGCCAACCCGCTCGCCGTCCTCGTCGCGCATCGCCGTCTCGCGCCAGGCGACCGCCCACGGGTTCCCCTTCTGCGCGAGGGCCTCGGTCTTCGCGAGGCAGTCCGCCATCGTGAATGCGTTCGTGCCGTGCGCCCGGTCCATCGACAGCCACCAGGTGGTCGGCTCCGTATAGCGAAAGGTGAAGATGCCGTGCGCGTCGTCCCACGCCGCCTCGTCGTTCCCCTCCTTGAACTTGAAGCCGAAGTCCTCCCAACCCTCGACCTTCTGGATGGACGCGAACGGCATCCAGATTCCCTGCTCGGGCACGCGCGTCGTGAACGCGCTCTTCTCCAGCGCCGCGTACCGCGCGAGCGCGCCGCGAAACCCGCCCGTGAACCGGAAGCTGCGGAACGCGAACTCCGCCGTGCGCTTCTCCGGCGCGAGCCCCAGGTCGAACGCGATGAAGAGCAGGCGCGCGCGCGGATGCACCGCCGTGCGGAAGAAGGCTGGGCGGGCCGTGTCGATGCCCAGCCCGAATCCCGCGCCGCCGACCGTGACGGCGCCAAACGGCCAGCGGTTCAGGCCACCGGCGCCGCACCCCACGCCGCCCGCGTCGGTCCGCTGGGAAGCCGTTGCCGCCAATGGAACCGACGTGCGCGGGTCCTGCTCGTAGACGAGCTCGCCCGCCGGCAGCGGCAGCGCGTAGACGAGCGTCACCGCGCGGTCGCGCCCCGTCGTATCCGCAACCTTCACCTTGAAATGCGCGCTCCCGTCGGCGCCCGGCGTCTCCGTCACGTCGAGCCGAAGGCCCTTGCTCTCACGCCCCACGGCGATCGGCGCGTAGACGTCCCCCTCCCGCGCCACGTCGCGCACGAGGAACCCTGGACCCTGCTTCGGGAAGCCCGCCATCTCCTGCGGAATGGCGTCGAAGGTGACGAGGCCCGAGCCGTCGTGCGTCTGAACCACCGGCGCGCGAAAGCGAACGCGGCCCGGAAGGCCGCGGTAGAGGCAGTAGACGCTCGCGACGCGAACCGACTTCTCGGGAACGATCGTCACCGTTCCCTTCCGCCAGCCCCGCTTTGGATCGGGGGCGAACTCCGCGGCCTGCCCCCAGAGATGGTCGCCGTCCGCGTAGGTCAAATCGAGATACAGCGAGAAGTCCCGCGTGCGGCCGCCGCCCGGACCCTTCTCGCACAGGGCCTCCGTGCGAACCGAGAACGGCCGCGCCTCGGCCTGCCTCAGCTCCAGTCCCCACACGGCCCCCGCGCGCCGCGTCGCGTCGTCCCCGTTGTCGATGACGAGTTCGTCCCCGTCGCGCACGAAGCCCTTCTCGTATGGCCGCGCCTTGTCGATGCCCAGCGTGAACGGCGCCGACGCCACCGGCGCGCCGTTCAGCGTCCACTTGCCGCCCCCCATGCCGAAGAGGTCGCACGCGAGCTCCAGCGTGCCGTCCGGCTTGAAGGTGAACGTGTCGTCGAGGCGGAAGGTGCCGCCATGGAAATAGATGCGCGCGCGGAAGACGTTCGGGGCCGTCCACGCGCCCGAAGCCGCCGTCGCCTGTTCGCCCACAAGGCCGCCGAGCTTCTCATACGCCTCCGCCTCCAGACGCACCTTCCCCTCGCGCCAGGCGGCGAAGCCCACGGGGATGCGCTGTTCGCCGGCCGGCGAACCGAACACGATCTCCCAGCCGCCCTCCCGGGCCTCCAGTCGAACCGTCGAGAAATTGAACCGCCGCTGCTTGCCGGAAAGCCGATACGTCCTCCCCGGCGCCACCGTGCCGGACGCCGCGCCCGCGCGCCGCAGACGGCGTGCCAACGCGACCTACAGC
>JBJEWG010000030.1:0-3958 GCA_051884935.1 Kiritimatiellia bacterium
GGGGGCCTCGCGAAGGACGCGGAGGTGCTCAACTGCTTTTCGTACACGGGCGGTTTCGGCCTCGCCGCCTGCGCCGCCGGCGCGAAGACGGTGACGCATCTCGACACGTCGGGCGACGCGCTCGCGCTCGCGGAGCGGAACACCGGGCTGAATCCGTCCGCGACGGCCAGCGAGTTCGTCGAGGCCGACGTCTTCAAGCAGCTGCGCCTCTACCGCGACCAGGGGCGGAGCTTTGATCTCATCGTGCTCGATCCGCCGAAGTTCGCCGACACCAAGGCCGGGCTCATGCGGGCGATGCGGGGATACAAGGATATCAACCTGCTCGCGATGAAGCTGCTGCGGCCGAACGGCGTGCTCGCCACGTTCTCGTGCTCCGGCGCGATGACGCCGGACCTCTTCGACAAGGTCTGCGCCGAGGCGGCCTTCGACGCGCGGCGCGATTTCCAGATCCTCTCGCGGACGCGTCAGGCCGCAGGCGATCACCCCGTGGGGCTAAACTTCCCCGAGGGGCTTTACCTGAAGGGCTTGATTCTGCGGGCGGTCTGATGGGCGGGGTGCCCCGCGACGACGCCTGCGTGGAGTTTGAAAGGAGTGAAGATGAAGAAGTGTCTACTGGGGTTGGCGCTGGGAGTTGCGGCGTGCGCGTGCGGGCTCACGCCGTTCCCCAAAATCTCGGAGCCCTATGCAATCACCAAGGGGCCGCACGAGCACCTGCTCGCGAGCTACTTCGCGATCAATTCGTGGAGTCCCGACAACCGCTATGTGCTGGTGCTTGAGACCGACCTCAACGGTCGTCTGCCCAAGGCGGGCGAGCGCTGCACGATCGGCGTCGTCGATCTGCAGAACGACAACGCCTTCATCCCGGTCTCCACGACGGCGTGCTGGAACTTCCAGGAGGCCGCGATGGGCCACTGGTTGAGCAACGACGAGATTCTCTTCAACGACCTGCGCGACGGGAAGTTCGTGACGGTGGTGATGAACTGGAGGACGAAGCGGGAACGCATCCTGCCGCGCCCCGTCTCGGCGGTTTCGGCGGATAAGACGTGGGCCGTCTCGATCAACTACGCGCGCCTCTCGCTCACGCGCCCCGACTATGGCTACGCGGGACCCGGGCAGAATCCGCTCGAAGAGGTCGAATGGCCCGAGGACGACGGCCTCTGGGTGATGGATCTCAAGACGGGCGAGTCGAAGCTCGTCCTCTCGGTCGCCCAGGGTCGCGCGCTGATGCCGGCGACCAAGGTCGTGAAGGGCAAGCCCGGTCGGCCGCTCGCCTACTACTGCCACACGGTCATCTCCAAGGACGACAGGAAGATATTCTTCCTCGCGCGCTCCGTGGACTGGTTCGACAAGACGACCCACAAGGCGTCCTCCTGGCAGACGACGAGCTTCACGGTGGACCGGGATGGCGCGAACCTCCGCCGCTGCTTCAAGGACGGCTGGGCTGGGTCGCACTTCAACTGGGCGCCGGACGGCAGCCACAAGATGCTGGTGACGGCGATCTGGAACGGCGACAGGATCGACCACTGGACGAAGGGGGCCTGGAGCCCCGTTGAGTTCACCGTGGGCGAAGAGGAGAAGGTCCGCCGTCTCGGCAAGGGCGCCTTCGACCTCGACTGGCACTGCTTCTACTCCCCAGACGGCAAGTTCATGAGCGGCGAGACGTATTGGACGAAGAGCTACGAGCGCCCGTGGATCCTCATGCGCCTCGAAGACGAGCAGGTGATGCCGATCGGCTCGTTCTTCGTGCCGGAGGCGTATCGTCAGACCTACTGGCGCTGCGACCTTCACGCGCGCTGGCGCGACGACGGGGGGCAGATCGCCTTCAACTCCGTCCACGAGGGCAGCCGCCAGGTCTATATGATGGACGCCACCCGGAAGCAGTATCTCGATTCCTTTGATCTTTCGGGGGCGACGTGCGGGCTCGGCAAGCGTCCGCAGGCGAACCGCTCGCTACTGGGCAACCGCATCCGTCTCGACGGCAAGGTCTACGACCGCGGCGTCGGCACGCACGTGGAGAGCGTGATGTTCTTCACGGCGAACGGGAAGGTGAGGTCCTTTGACGCCGTCGTTGGCATCGACCAGGAGGCGCAGGAGTATCCTCTCAGCTGGTGCACGCGCAAGAACCTGGGAGGCGCCTCGTTCCGCGTCTATGCGGACGGGAAGAAGGTGGCCGACAGCGGCGTGCTCATGGAGCGGGACAAGCCGGTGCGGCTGCACGCGGACCTGCTTGGCGCGAAGTCGATCGTGCTTGAGTGCACGGACGGCGGCCACTGGGCGGGCTACATGATGGCGCACGGCGACTGGGCGGATGCCGCGTTCACGCTGGACCCCGGGGCGTCGCTGGTGGCCGACAACGCGCGGAACGCGAAGGAGCAGCTCGGCATCCTCACGCCGCCGGTTCCGGCGCAGCCGCGGATCAACGGCGCGGACCGCTGGGGCGTGCGGCCCGGCCACCCCATCATCTACCGTCTTCCCGTCTCCGGCGAGAAGCCGCTGCGGCTCTCCGTGACGGGGCTTCCCGACGGCGCGACCTTCGATGCCGCGACGGGCATCCTCGGCGGTGCGGTCGCGCGGCCCGGCGACTATCCGCTTGTCTTCACGGCGGAGAACGCGAAGGGGAAGACGACCCGCGAGTTCCACCTCGTCGTCGGCGAGAAGATCAGCCTCACGCCGCCGATGGGCTGGAACAGCTGGAACATCTGGGAGGGATCCGTCAGCGACGAGAAGGTGCGCATCGCCGCGCGGGCGATGCACGAGAGCGGGCTCGCCGAACACGGCTGGGCGTACATCAACATCGATGACTGGTGGCAGAACAACCCGAACGCGGCGAAGGGCGACCCGTCCGTCGCCGGCGCGGAGCGTCTGCCAGACGGCACGATCAATCCGAACCGGCGCTTCCCAGACATGAAGGCGCTGGCGGACTACATCCACTCCTTCGGGTTCAAGGCGGGGCTCTACTCCTCGCCGGGCGCCTACACCTGCGGTGGCTGCACGGGCAGCTACCGGCATGAGCTGCAGGACGCGACGACCTGGGCGCAGTGGGGCTACGACTACGTGAAGCACGACTGGTGCAGCTACGGCACGGTGTTCGCGGAGGAGACGAAGGGTCGCACGCCGACCGTCGATGACTACGCGAAACCGTACCGCGTGATGTCGGACGCGCTGCGCCGGCAGAACCGCGACATCGTGCACGCCTTCTGCCAATACGGCATGGGCGACGTCCAGACCTGGGGCGAGGCGGCCGGCGCGCAGGTGTGGCGCAGCTGGAGCGACCTGAAGGACAGCTGGGCGTGCCTGATCAAGGCGACGGAGAGCTACGCCGAGGCCTACAAGTACACGAAGCCCGGTTTCTGGTGCGATCCCGACATGATGGTGCTCGGCGTCATCGCGACGGTGAACGGACGGCACGCGACCTATCTCAGCCGGAACGAGCAGTACACGCACATGTCGCTCTGGTGCCTGCTAAACGCGCCGCTCCTGCTGGGCAACGACCTGACGGAAATGGACGACTTCACGCTGAGCCTTCTCAAGAACGACGAGATCATCGCCGTCAATCAGGACGCGCTGGGCCGTCAGGCGGGGCGTGTCTTCCACGACGACGCCACGGACATCTGGGCGCGTCCGATGGCGAACGGCGACTGGGTGTTCGGCGCGGTGAACCGCTACCCGTTCACGCGCGACGTATTCGTGCGTTGGCCGTTCGCCGGTCTGGACGCGGGTCCGTTCATGGTGCGCGACCTGTGGCGGCAGAAGGATCTGGGCGAGTTCAAGGACGGGTATCTCGTTTCGGTCCCCGCGCACGCGACGGCGGTGCTCCGCGTGCGGAAGGCCAAGTGATTTCAAAAGGAGGATCAACATGAAGGTATCGACATTCGGCCTGTTGGCCGCGCTGGGCTGCGCGGGCGCATACGCGGATATCTCGGAGAGTTCGTTCAAGGCCCCGCCGGACGCGGCGAAG
>JBJEWG010000031.1:0-20778 GCA_051884935.1 Kiritimatiellia bacterium
GCCTATCTCTTCGACTCGCCTGATGGGCTTTCTGGTTCGTTGAACTTCTCGGCGAAGGCCGCCGACAACAATACCTCCCATGCGGATACACGCGGCATTGGTCTCTCGCAACCCGATCTCGCAATCGAGTATGAGGCGAACAACTCCTTCGTGCAGTGTCCGCCGCTCACGAACGGTATCGGTACGGTGACGTTCCGTGCCCGCACGTTCACGACGAATCAGACGAGGAGCTCGTACATCACGCTCTTTGGTTCGAGCGAGCCCGACTCCAATCAGATTGAGGTTCCGGCGGATTGGAAGACGCTCGCGACGTTCGAGATCACGAATACCACGTATCAGACGTATCGATGGTCCACGACGGATGACAGTGCAAAGTACTATGCGGTGCGCCTCGCGGTGAACGCCTCGCGCCATGGTCGCTCGCCGGGCCCGGCCGTCTATCAGGACTGGGAGAAGCCGCCGGTGACGCCGATTCAGCGTGTGTGGGTGGACGAGATCACCGCGAGCGAGCCGATTGCGCCGCGCATCGTCTTCCGTGACGTGCGTCCGTTCCGGTCGCATCTTTCCGATACAGTTGATCCCCAGCCGGTTCCGAATGTAGGTGATCTCAGCGAACAGCCGATTCTCGGTGAGAGCTGGGGTATTCAGGCGACGGTGGAACCGCAGCAGATGAGCGATGAACTCGTTACCACGAGCGTGGTTGTCTACGCGGCCTTCTACAACGGCATTTCGCCGTGGGGCTACACGGCCTGGAGCAACCGGGCAACGGCGGTCCGCCTTGAACAGGTGTCGTCGAACCTCACGTTCCGTTCCACATACAACAATGCGTCCAGCATCATCGGACCTGACATGACGCCGAGTGGTGTCTTCCCGAGGAGTGTGTGGCAGTACTACGTGTGGGCCGAGTATGTCGACAAGAGCGGCGTACAGCACGTCCACGGCCTTGAGTCGAGTGAATGGCAGCCGCCAAGCTGGTACTACGGCATCAAGGATTTGAACAAGAAGTACGGTGCCGGCATTGGTGAACGGTTCGCGGGTTATACTATTCTTGACTCGATTTCGCCACAACGTGCATGGCTGAATGAAATCAACATCAGTGACTCGGGCAACTATGAGGACTCCAAAAACCAGTTCATCGAGATCGCCGTGCCTCAAGGTGCAGACCTCACTGACTGGCGCATCGATGTGGTCGATGCCAACATTAAGCGCGGTTCCATTGCCCTGTTTGGTAGCGGTAACGCCGGTATCACGAAGAAGACCGGGATGCGTCCAGGCATCGATAATACGAATCATTACACCTTTGTGGCGCTTCGGAGCCCGTCCACGGCGGCTGCAGGAAACTGTCCCGATGCCGACGGTACGTGGAACAAGATGCCAGTTGATACACAGGATGAGGCCTACAAGGGCGAGGCCGCGAATTTGGCCGTCTCCAGCGGCGAACTGCGTTACTATCAGCCCTACGGCGTGGAACTCATTCGCCCGAGCGGTATCATTGAGCATCAGATCGTCGTGCAGCCGACCAATACTTGGCTGGGTACGAACCGCGAATGGGTGAACAGTGGCACGAACCTGTTGGCGAAGATCATCGCTGTTGATGGTGAGGACAGTCATTGGTTCTACGCGGGTTGCGACATGCTGCCCGGTACGTTGGGCGTGTTCCGGAGCCATGGCGAGAATGCCTCCTGTTGGACGAACCGCATGATCGAGACTCCGGCGGCTCTTAACAGGATGGCCGATGGTACGCTTCAGGACATTGATGAGACGTGGTTCCTGCAGCCGCACGGTACGAATGTGTGGATATACGCAACGGTGCTTGGCCAGCACATCCATCAGGCCGTGGGTGTCAATACGAACAGTAGCGCGGTGGTGATCATCCGCAAGGGTGATTCCACAAACATCGTCTACACGACCGACTCCTGGTACCAGATCGGCGAGGTGACGACGAACGGCGTGACAATCGCCGAGGCGCGTGGTCGTGGTTCGCGTAACGATACGCCTCCCCACAAGTGGACGCTTCGTTTGGACAATGTGCAGGAGACGCTCAACGTCATGGTGAATGAAGAGCGTAGTCAGGACCTCGCCGATGCGGGCATTGATCCCGGTGACCCCTATTATAATGCCATTATGGCGTGGTTGACCTCAAAGGGTGACGACAGTAACGGCCTCTATCTGGCTGAGCAGTGGGATTTGGCGAACACGAAAGTCGGTGACCTTGACATCAAGGATATGTACTGGCTCGACATTGATCCAACCGAGTCTGGGTGGGTTCTGAAGGCCGGCATGGGTGGTATCGGTGCTGTACTTAACTCCGCCGCGCCCGGAGGCGGCGCCTCGCTTGCGGCTGTGGCACCCGTGCCCTATGAAGACGAGGAGTTCGGGTCTCTCACAAATGTGCGTATGCTCGTGACGATGATCATTACGAACCGTGTCACGGGGAGCGCCCATGCGCCGGATCGTATCCAGGGTCTCGAACCCGGTAGCACCAGCTACAACTACGATGGCAGCAGCAACTGGACGAGTGCGACCTTCAAGGTCTGCGGCGCGTTGCAGAACGAGGGCGTGAAGGACGTCTTCTACCCGCTGCGTTGGTTTGTGTTTGGCCCCGGGTCCTTTGACGAGAACTTCCAGACGAGGATCGAGATCAGCGATCCGCACTCGAAGAGCTCGCCCGGTTACTTCAATGGCTGGAGTGATTACCCGGATGTGCCGATCTTCTACAAGTGGAAGCTGAACGCGGATCCCGCCAGTTATGATACCGTTGAGATGCTGAAGGCGGATTCCACGTATCAGTGAGCGGATTGTGGAATTGGGAAGTCGCGGAGTACGAGACGCCGTGCAGGTGGTTCGGGCTTCGTGGTGACGAGTGAAAGAAGCGGACGAAAATGAGCGAATACGATCATGGCGCCATTGAGGCGAAATGGCGCCGGTACTGGTTGAGCAATAAGACCTTCAAGACGGATACGGCTTCGGACAAGCCGAAGTTCTATTGCCTCGACATGTTCCCCTATCCATCGGGCGCGGGCCTTCACGTGGGGCATCCTGAGGGTTACACGGCGACCGACATTCTCTGCCGCTACAAGCGCATGAAGGGCTTCAACGTGCTCCACCCGATGGGTTGGGACGCTTTCGGTCTGCCGGCCGAGCAGTACGCCGTTGAGACGGGCACGCATCCGGCGATCACCACAAAGAAGAACGTGGATCGTTTCCGCGACCAGATTCAGGCTCTCGGATTCAGTTATGACTGGGACCGCGAAGTCAATACGACCGACCCCAAGTACTACAAGTGGACGCAGTGGATATTCGAGCAGCTCTACAAGAAGGGGCTCGCCTATGTCGCCGAGGTGCCGGTGAATTGGTGTCCCGCGCTTGGCACGGTACTCGCGAATGAGGAGGTCATCGACGGCCGTTCGGAGCGGGGCAACCACCCGGTGATCCGTAAGCCGATGCGCCAGTGGATGCTGCGCATCACTGCATACGCAGAGAGGCTTCTCGCGGGCCTCGACGGCCTCGACTGGCCAGAGGGCATCAAGGAGATGCAGCGTAACTGGATCGGCAAGTCCGAGGGCGCGCTCGTCGATTTCAAGGCAACCGGCACTTCGGATACAATCACCGTCTACACGACGCGCTGCGACACGCTCTTCGGGGCCACCTACATGGTGCTTTCGCCCGAGCACCAGCTTGTCGCGAAGTGGCTTGCAGACGGAACAATCAAGAATGCGGACGAGGTCCGGGCGTATCAGAGGACGGCTGCGACGAAGAGCGACCTCGAACGCACCGAACTCAACAAGGAAAAGACCGGGGTGAGGCTTGATGGCGTGACGGGCCACAATCCCGTGAATGACACGGATATCCCGATCTTCATTTCTGATTACGTGCTTGCCTCCTACGGCACGGGTGCGATCATGGCTGTTCCGGCGCACGACGAACGCGATTTCGATTTTGCGAAGGTGTTCAGTCTTCCAATCTACCAGGTCGTCGCCCCGACGGATTCTGCTCCGTCGTTGCGCGCAGACGATTCCTCCAACGCCCGTGTGCCCTACACCGGGGCGGAGGCCTTCACCGACATCGCCACGGGTGTGATGGTGAATTCCGGCTTTCTGAACGGACTCTCCGTGGATGAGGCCCGTACTGCGATGGTCAAGTGGCTTGCCGAGAAGGGCGTGGGACGGGCGAAGACGCAGTACAAGCTGCGCGATTGGCTCTTCAGCCGCCAGCGCTACTGGGGCGAGCCTTTCCCCGTCATCCACTGGGCGGACGGCACGCAGAGTCTAGTTGATGAGAACGATCTGCCGCTTACGTTGCCGGAGCTTGAAGACTACAAGCCCACGGGCACGGGCGAACCGCCGCTCGCGAAGGCGACGGATTGGGTGAACGTGACGCGCGCCGACGGCGTGAAGGGCGTCCGCGAGACGAACACGATGCCACAGTGGGCTGGTAGCTGCTGGTATTATCTGCGTTATATCGATCCGCTCAACGACACGGCGTTCTGCGACCCCGAACTGCTGAAGAAGTGGCTGCCTGTGGACCTCTACGTGGGTGGTGCGGAGCACGCGGTGCTGCATCTGCTTTATTCCCGTTTTTGGCACAAGGTGCTGTTCGATCTCGGTCTCGTGCCGACGGATGAGCCGTTCCACAAACTCGTCAACCAGGGCATGATTCTCGGCACGGCGTACAGAACGAAGCGCGGCGTGCTGATTCCGATGGACGAGATCACCTGGAAGGACGGCAAGGCGTATGGCGCCGAGGAGGGCGGTGAACTCGAAGAGCTCACCGAATTCCCCGCGAAGATGTCCAAGTCGCTCAAGAACGTGGTCAATCCCGACGACGTCATCCGCGATTATGGCGCGGACGCCCTGCGTCTCTACGAGATGTTCATGGGTCCGCTGCAGGCGGTGAAACCCTGGAACACGAAGGGCGTCGATGGTGTCTATCGTTTCCTCAAGCGCGTGAACAAAATGGTCACGGAGCAGCCGATCGTGGACCGTACGCCGACTCGGGCCGAGGCGAAGACTCTGAACGCCACCGTCAAGAAGGTGGGCGATGATCTGGAGACAATGAACTTCAATACAGCCATCTCCGCGATGATGGTGTTTGTGAACGAGTTCGCGGGCGAGGGCAAGGAACTGCCGCGTGAGGCCGCGGAGAAGTTCGTGCTCTGCTTGTCGCCATTTGCGCCGCATCTGGGCGAGGAGCTTTGGCAGAGGCTTGGTCATGCGGATACGCTTGCCTACGAGCCGTTTCCGACGTTTGACGCGCAGGCGCTCGTTGAAGACGAAGTCGAGATTCCGGTGCAGGTGCTTGGCAAGCTGCGTGGTCGCGTAACGGTTCCCGTGGCGGCGACGCCGGCCGAGATGGAGGCCGCCGCGAAGGCGAATCCAGAGGTGGCGAAGTTCCTCGCGGGCAAGACGATTGTGAAGGTGATCGCCGTGCCGAAGCGGATGGTGAACTTCGTCGTTCGGTGACGAGGCGGTCAAAAGACCAGGCTTGAACGACGAAAAGAAGAAAGTCAGAAAGGAATCCAGAAAATGAAGAAATTGATTACGGTGGCTGCAACGGCGTTGGTGCTGGCGTGTACGGCGCAGTCTGAATTCAAGTGGAGCTGGTGGCTGGGAGCACCGGACCTCTCCGGTGAATCCGTGAGGGGATGCGTGCTGGGGCTTGCAAGCGAGGTCGGCACCGTGACGGGTGCTCAGGTCGATCTGCTCTGGCACAAGGCGAAGAAGGTGACGAGCGGCGCTCAAGTCGCCTTTGGGTATAGCCGCGTCGATTCGCTCCGCAACGGCTGCCAGGCGGCTGTGGTGAACAGCGCGGACAGCGCGGCGTTGCAGCTTGGGCTGATCTGCGTGAACAAGAGCGGCTTCCTGCCCTGGTTCGTGTTCTTCAACTTCGATCCGAAGCAGTTCGGCGCCGCGAAGTAAATTGGGCGGACCGCAGGACGCGGTCGTCGATGAGACGTATCTGGCAGATTGCCGGGATGGCGGTCGTCGCGTGTTTCGTGGCGACCGCCGCCGTGTCGGTTCCAACGGACGTGGCGCTGGAGATGGCGCGTGCGGACGTTGAGGAACTGACGCGGAGCGACTATGCGGCCCTTGAGAGCGGGAGGATTACGCACACGGAGCTGGCGCGGTCGCTGCTCGACTACGCGAAGAACGCGGATGACCCGAC
This sequence comes from Kiritimatiellia bacterium, assembly GCA_051884935.1. GTDB lineage: Bacteria > Verrucomicrobiota > Kiritimatiellia > RFP12 > UBA1067 > RUG572. The sequence continues at coordinate 6,166 of JBJEWG010000031.1, forward strand.
CGCGATCTATCTGCTGCGCCGCGCGGCGTTTCGCCAATACATCATGGGCGGCGATATCATGGCCGCCGAACAACACTACGACCAGATGCTCCGCGTTGGCGGCGCCGAATATGCTCAGGCGCTGGCGCGCTTTTCGGCGCGTAATCTCTCTCGTCAGGTGACTGCAAAGATGGTAGGGGCGAAGGAGTTCATGGACCGTCTGACGGTGATGGAGAAGAAGGTGCGCAACGTGGAGGCGGCGCGCGCGCTTGCGGAGAGGGAATCTGCCGATCTCGCGGCCATCGAGCGATATGCTGTTTCTCTTGCCGTGCTGGATGATTGGCCCGCAGCCCTTCTGCAGTTCTCGCGTTTGGCGGGCCGGGACCGTGAGCTGGCTTTGTTTGAACGACGCTATCCACGCACGGGTGTGACGATGCTGACGACTGCGGACGTTGCGGACCGTTGGTGGAGTTATCCAGGGACGGCTTCACTTGCGGCGGACGCGGCGACGTGTTTCCGCTTGCGAGCGGCGAAGTGGTATCGCCTTGCCGTGACGAACGGCGTGCTGCACGGTGTTCGCCGCCAGATCGCGGAGAAGCGCGTTCAGGAGATGGAGGGGATTAGATGAACGCCGGCGAGGACCCTGGTCTGCTCCAGCCGGGCGGGAAGTTTGGCGACTACACGGTGGTGAGGCTGCTTGGCGCGGGTGGCATGGGCGCGGTTTACCTCATTCGCGGCGATGCGAGCGGCAATGAGTTCGCCGTGAAGATTCTCGACCCCCAGATGGAGAGGAGCGACCCCGAGTTCAAGCGGCGCTTCATCTTCGAGGCCGAGCTGGCGATGTCCATTCGCCACGAGAACCTCATTCAGGTCTTTGACGTGGGGCGTGACCCCGAGACGGGATACGCCTACATCCTGATGGAATACGTGCCGGGTGGTACGGTGCGGGACCGGTTGACGAAGTGGGGGGCGCTTTCGATCGAGGAGGCGGGGGACATCGTGCGCCGCGTGGCGCGCGCCCTGGCGGCCGTCGCCGCGCACAACGTGGTGCACCGCGACGTGAAGCCGGACAACATCATGTTCACCTCGGACGGCGTTACGCCAAAGCTTGCGGACCTTGGCATCGCGCGTCTCGCGAATGAGAAGACGCGCCACACGGCCATCACCGAGAACGGTTTCATCATCGGTTCGCCGGCCTATATGTCACCCGAGCAGATGACAAACGCGCACACGGCGGATATCCGGGCGGACATCCACGCGCTGGGCGTCACGTTTTGGGAGATGCTGGTGGGGCGGCGTCCATATGAGGGGGAAGACACTCTTGCGATTGTCGCGCGCGCGATGAAAGGCGAGCCGATTCCTGATGTGCGCAGGTTTCGATCGGATGTGCCGGCGGGTATTGCCGACCTGATTGCACGCATGACGCGCCCCAACGTGACGAAGCGTATCCAGACGCCGACGGAAGTCGCGGACGAGCTGGACCAACTCCTTTCGGGGAAGGCAGGTGCCCGTCGTGGCATCCGTGTGCCCTCGCGGCGTGAGCGGGCGGCGATTCGCTACGCGCGGGCGACGCGGGATCGGGCGAACCGCAGCCTTCGGATTGGCCTCGCCGCGTTTCTGGGTTCTCTGGTCGTGGGGGGTATGGGGCTGACGATGTTCGTGCGGGCCCTGCGCCCGTCACCGCCACCGCCAACTCCCGTGGCTGCCGACCCGCTTGCCGTGTTGACGCCGGTGGAGGCGATGGCGCCCGAGCTGGAACCGCTGACCCTTCCCGAACCGGAATCTGCCTCGGGACCGACCACGGAGGAGCCACCCCCGCCCGCGTCCGAGAAGACGTCCGTGACGGAGGCGTCGCCCGCCCCGCCGCCGACCAAGCCCGCGGCGAAGCCGAGTCCGACGCCGGCGAACGCCGCGACCTTCGTCGAGGCGATTGCCCCTGAACTGCGCCGCTATGCGATGTACCGTCGCATGGCGACGGTCCCGGAGACGCGCGCGGAAGGGGAGCGGACCATTCTGAAGGTGGTCAACGATGCGCGTGCCATTGATCCCGATATGCGGCTCTACGATCTGGACGGCAGGGCCGCCGCGCCGGGATGGCCGCCGCTGGCCCCCGCCGCACGCGCGACTCTGCGCGCGGGCAAGATATTCCTCGCGCTGGAGCTGACGCGCGCGGAGTGCCCGAAGCTGATGGAGCGGTACGCGAGCGAGAAGATCGCCGCGACGGCGAAGCTCCCGAAGCCGCGTCCGCTTTCAATCGACGACGTCGTGGCGCTCTTGGGGCGCGCGGCGGGGAAGGATTTGTTTCCGCTCTTTCGCGAGCTTGGTGTGAGGGCCGACTCGGGGCGGACTGCATTCAGGCAAGGAGTGACGAAATGAAGAACGACTGCGTGTTCTGTGCGATCGCCGAGGGCGAGATACCGAGTTTCAAGATTTACGAGGATGACTTGGTGTTGGCCTATCTGGACATCAATCCGTTCACCGAGGGGCATACGCTCGTGATTCCAAAGGCGCACACGACGGGACTTCTGGATACGCCGGCGGAGACGCTGAAGGAGATCATCGTGCGCGTGCAGAAAGTCGCCGCGCACATCCAGGCGACGCTGCCCTGTGAAGGATTCAACATCCTCCAGAACAACGGCGCCGCTGCGGGGCAGACCGTCCCCCACGTGCACTTCCACATCGTGCCGCGCGTCGGCGTGGCGAACGCCGAGATCGCCTTCGCGAATCACACGGGGGACATGAACGCGCTCAAGGCTCTTGCGGATCGTCTGCGCTTCTAACGCCATGGACGTTCCCGAAATCAAATACGAGAGCACGGACTTCTCGGCCATCCTGAAGAAGGACGCCCGCTTCGACACGCGCGCCTACGACTTCATGCTGCGCGTGATCACCGAGGCCAGCGAGTCCGCGAAGGGCCACGTCACGGGGCAGGAGCTGCTGGACTACTTCCGGGACCTCGCACTGGATGCATATGGTCCGCTCGCCTACACCGTGCTCACGGAGTGGGGCGTCACCTGCTGCGAGGACGTTGGCGAGATTGTCTTCAACCTCGTCAATGCAGGCCTCATCGGGAAGACTGAGCAGGATTCCCCTGCGGACTTCCTCGGCGGCTTCGATTTCAAGGAAGAGTTCCTGGGGCCGTTCCGCGCCCCGTGACGGAATGAGCCTGCCATGCGGTTCGCCCTCTCCACCAACTGGAACAACCAACGTCTTGACGACGGCGCCGCGATTGCCGACGAGGCCCTGGCGCTGGGTTTCGACGCGCTCGAACTGGGGTTCCACACGATGCCCGAGCAGCTGCCGGGCATTCGGAGTCGGCTTGACCGCCTTCCTGTCGATTCGGTTCACGCCTATTGCCCCGTGCCGATCGGCGCCCCGAGCGGGCACCCCGAACTGCATCAGCTGGCACATCCGGATGAGACGGAGCGCGCGCTCGCGCGCCTGCTGATGCGCAAGACGATTGCCTGCGCGGCGGAACTTGGCGCAAAGGTCGTGGTGACGCACGCGGGCTACGTGGACCTCGACGGCCTGTTCGTCAACTGCGGTGCGGACGTGCTCAGACAACTACTGCGGGATAAGGACGGTAAGGCGGACGTCTCCCGCCCGATCTATCGGAAATATCTCGCCAAGGCGCTTCGGCGGCGGGCGAAGCGGGGGCGAAAGCTGCTGGAGGCCTTCAAGCGTTCGCTCGACGAACTGCTGCCGGACCTTGAGGCTGCCCACGTCACGTTGGCCCTTGAGAACCTGCCGCGCCTGGAGGGATTCCCGAACGCGGACGAAGGCGAGCAGCTGATGAAGGACTATGCTGGCGCGCCCGTGCGGCTCTGGCTCGACACCGGTCACGCCCGCGTGCGCGAGTGTCATCAGTGGAGCGCCCCGCTGACGGAAATCGCGGAACGTGTGGCGCCGTATGTGTGCGGGATGCATCTGAACGACGTGCGCGACTTCCACGACGACCATCGCCAGCCGGGCTGGGGTGGGGTCGATTTCGGGGCGCTGAAGTCCCTCGCGAACCGGGACGTGCTGCGGGTCTTCGAGCCGCATGTGCCGGTTTCCTTCGATGAACTCAAGGACTCTCTGGAAAGGATCCGCGCGCTGTGGACCGTGTCGCCATCTTGATCCCGGCGTTCGAGCCCGATGCGAAGCTCGTCGAACTCGTGGCGCGGCTGCGTGAAACGTTTGCGCACATCGTCGTTGTCGATGACGGTTCGACGCAGTCTGCGGCGCGGGAGACGTTTGCGGCGATTCGCGGCCAGATCGACGCGCTTCTCGTCCATGAAGTCAATCGTGGGAAGGGGGCCGCGCTCCGAACCGGGTTCGCGTGGATTCGCGACCATCTGCCGATGGTGCGGGCCGTCGTGACGGCCGATTCGGACGGGCAGCACGCGCCGGAGGACATCCGTCGCGTGGCGGAGGCGACGTTGGACCACCCCGACGGACTCGTTCTCGGGGTGCGCGAATTTGTCGGGGCCATTCCGTTTCGAAGTCGGCTCGGGAACATCTGGACGCGTCTTTTCTTCTGGTTGTTGACCGGTATCGCCGTGCGTGACACGCAGACTGGTCTGCGGGGCATTCCCCGAGGGCTTCTGGAGCGTATGCTTGCGTTGACGGGCGATCGCTACGAATACGAGATGCGGATGCTCGTCGATGCCCGTCATCATGCGGCCAAGCCGTTCCAGCTGCCGATCAAGACGATCTACATCGACGGGAACAAGTCGTCGCACTTCCGTCCACTGCGGGATACGCTGCTCACGCAGTGCGCATTGCTGTCGGCGCGATTCCGCAGGAGGTGAACATGAAGAAGATGATACGGCCGCAGGGCGTCTGCGCGCAGGCGATTGAGTATGAAGTCGAGAACGGCGTCGTGACGGCGTGTCGATTCATGGGGGGATGCCCCGGCAACACACAGGCCGTCGCGAAGCTTGTGGTTGGTCGGAAGGTCGAGGAGGTTGTCGCCCTCCTGAAAGGCATTCAATGCCGTGGCGGCACGTCCTGCCCCGATCAGCTGGCGCGCGCACTGGCCTCTGAACTTCCCCCTGCCGAAATCGTGGTGTAGGGCGGTTCTGGAATTGCCATCGAGTCGGTCGTGGGGGGTGGGTGGGATATCCATTGACGGCGAAGTCATTCATCGAGGAATTCCCATTGCCTACATATATGTAGAAACGCAAGCGACTCTGGTGTGTGAAAGAGAATCTGGTCGGCTAATCGATAGAGCTTTAGCCGTTGAATGGCTTGTTGTCGTATAGAAGCCAGTTCCAAAATCCAGTGGACGATAGAGATCGGGTGCTTGAATGCTCGGCTTTGAGACTTGGATGAGTCCGCCGTTGATGTGCACATGTGCCTATCAGCCGGTATTCGATACAGCCACGTCCATCGCCGACGCCATGGCCTTGCGTTGGGCGACACAGGACCCTTGGGTCGCGCGACCCAAGGGCTTTGGGTCGGGCGACCCCCACCCCTCCTGTCCAGCGACACAAGGCCTGTGGGTCGGGCGACCCGAGGGTAGAGGATCGGATGAGGCCCCTCAGTGGGTCAGAATGACATACTTTAATGCGCTTTAATGCGCTTCGAGACCCGACCCGGGTCATAATCCTGCCGTAGGTGGTTCAATGAGACAGTGTATGGTATAATACGCGCCGTTTTGCGAATCATGACTGGAAGGATGACGTTGAGCGCATGAAGACGATGACTGATGCCAACCTGGCGGTGGCCAGGGTTGCCTATGCCTGTAGTGATGTGGCCTTTATCTACCCGATCACCCCTTCGTCCCCGATGGGTGAGAAGGCCGACGAGTGCATGGCCGCGAAAAAGCCAAATCTGTGGGGCGTGGTGCCGGAAATCGTGGAAATGCAGAGCGAGGGCGGTGCGGCCGGCGCGGTGCACGGCGCCGTCTCGGCCGGCGCGGTCGCCTCGACGTTCACGTCGTCGCAGGGGCTTCTGCTGATGATTCCGAACCTCTACCGCATCGCGGGCGAACTGCTCCCGGCTGTCTTCCACGTCGCCGCGCGTGCGCTCGCGGTGCACGGAACCTGCATCTTCGGCGATCATTCGGACGTGATGGCCTGCCGCCAGACGGGCGTTGCGATGCTCTGCGCCGGCGGCGTGCAGGAGGCCCAGGACCTCGCCCTCGTCGCCCACGCGGCGACTCTCGAATCCCGCGTGCCGTTCCTGCATTTCTTCGACGGCTTCCGCACGTCCCACGAGGTCCAGAAGATCGACGAGGTGGACGAGAAGACCATCCGCGCGATGATCGACGACACTTTCGTCGCCCGCCAGCGCGAACGCGGACTCAACCCCGAGCATCCGATCATCCGCGGTACGGTGCAGAACTCCGACGTCTATTTCCAGGGGCGCGAGGCCTCGAACCGGTTCTACGATGCCCTGCCGGGGATTGTCCAGAAGACGATGGACAAGTTCGCGTCCCTCACGGGGCGCGCCTACCACCTCTTCGACTACGAGGGCGCGCCGGACGCGGACCGCGTGATCGTGGTGATGGGGTCCGGCAGCGAGACCGTGCGCGAGACGGTCGCCGCGCTTGTGAAGCTGGGCGAGAAGGTGGGCGTGGTGACGGTGCATCTATATCGCCCGTTCGACGCCGCGTCGCTCGTTTCGGCGCTGCCGGCCACCGTGAAGGCGATCACGGTGCTGGACCGCACGAAGGAGTGCGGCAGCGAGGGCGAGCCGCTCTACCTCGACGTGCTGGGGGCCGTGGACCGCGCGGTCCGCGCCGGCACGGCGCTCTTTGCGCGCCCGGCGATTCTGGCGGCGCGCTACGGCCTTGGCGGCAAGGAGTTCACGCCGGGCCACGTGAAGGCCGCCTTCGACAACATGTCCCTCTGCCTGGGGGACCCGTCGGCGGACGACGCCCGGCGGCCCCTCGACGGCTTCGCGCTCGGCGTGGACGACGACGTGACGGGGCGTTCGCTGCCGGCGGCGGACTTCAAGCTCGTGCACCCGAACCGCCACGAATGCGTGTTCTGGGGGCTGGGCGCGGACGGCACGGTCGGCGCGAACAAGAACTCGATCAAGATCATCGGCTCGCACACGGACTTCTTCGCGCAGGGCTACTTCGTCTACGACTCGAAGAAGGCGGGCGGCCTCACCGTGTCGCACCTGCGCTTCGGCCCCGAGCCGATTCTGAGCCCGTATCTCTGCGAGTCCCCGCTCTTCGTCGCGTGCCACAACTTCGGGTTCCTCGCGAAGTACGATATGCTCGCGAACATCCGCGAGGGGGGCACCTTCCTGCTCGCGTCGCCCTACAGCCCGATCGAGACCTGGGCGCACCTCCCCGAGGAGGTGGCGCGGCAGATCGTCGCGAAGAAGATCAACTTCTACGTGATCGACGCGGCGAAGATCGCGCGCGAGAACGGCATGGGCTCGCGCATCAACACGGTGATGCAGACGGCCTTCTTCCGCATCTCCGGCATCCTGCCGCCGGACGAGGCGATCCGCTACCTCAAGGAGGCCGTCGAGAAGACCTACGCGCGGAAGGGCGAGGCCGTGGTGCGCCGGAACATCGCCTGCATCGAGGCGGCGGCGGACGGCATCCGCCGCGTGGAGGTGCCGGCCGTTGCGCCCGAGGCGCCCCGGCGGCCGCCGATCGTCCCGGCGGAGGCGCCCGCGTTCGTGCAGGAGGTGACGGCGAAGATGATCGCCCAGAAGGGCGACGAGCTGCCGGTCTCGAAGATCCCGATCGACGGCGTGTGGCCGGTGGCGACGACGCAGTGGGAGAAGCGCGGCGTGGCGGCCGACGTGCCGGTGTGGAATCCTGCGGCCTGCGTGCAGTGCGGGCGGTGCGCGGGGGCGTGCCCGCACGCGGCGCTGCGCCTGAAGGTCTGCGGGGAGGAGGCGCTTGCGGGGGCGCCGGCCGGGTTCAAGCGCGCGGACGCGAAGTCGCCCTCCTTCCGTCGCCATGGCGGCAAGTTCGTGATCCAGTGCTCGACGGAGGACTGCACGGGGTGCGGGCTCTGCGTCGCGAACTGTCCGGCCGCCGCGCGCGGCGCCCTGGAGATGCAGCCGCACGAGGAGGCGAACCGCGCGCGTGATCTCGCGAACTGGAACTTCTTCCTCTCCCTGCCCGAGGCGGACTACACGCGGCTCGACATGTCGAATTTCAACGACGTGCAGCTCAAGCGGCCCCTCTTCGAGTTCTGCGGCGCGTGCGCCGGGTGCGGCGAGGCGCCGTACATCCGCCTGCTCACCCAGATCTGCGGCGAGCGGTTGATCGTGGCGAACGCGACGGGCTGTTCCTCGGTCTACGCCGGCAACCTGCCGACCGCGCCGTACTGCACGCGCGCCGACGGGCGCGGCGTGGCGTGGGGCAACAGCCTCTTCGAGGACAACGCCGAGTATGGCCTCGGGATGCGCGTCACCTGCGACAACCTCGAAGCGCGCGCGCGGGCCGAGGCGGCGAAGCTGATGCTCGACCGCGACGAGCCCGTGGCGGTGCGCGAGGCGGCCGCCCGCGTGAGCGGCATTGACCAGGCGACGCCGCGCGGCGTGGAGGATATGCGCGCGGCGGTGGCGGCGCTCAAGAAGGCGCTGGCCGGCCGCACGGACGCGCGGGCCGTCTCGATGCTCGCGAACGCCGACTGGCTGATCCGCAAGAGCGTGTGGCTCATCGGCGGCGACGGCTGGGCGTATGACATCGGCTTCGGCGGGCTCGACCACGCCCTGGCCTCGGGGCGCAACATCAAGGCGCTCGTCCTGGACAGCGAGGTCTACTCCAACACGGGCGGCCAGGCCTCCAAGGCGACGCCGATGGGCGCCGTGGCGAAGTTCGCCGCGGGTGGCCGCCCCACGATGAAGAAGAACCTGGGCGGCATCATCCTCACCTACCGCGACGTCTACGTGGCGCAGATCTCGCTGGGCGCGAACCCGCAGGCCGCCGCGAAGGCTCTCGCCGAGGCGGACGCCTACGACGGCCCCGCGATCGTGATCGCCTACTCGCACTGCGTGGCGCACGGCATCGACATGGCGCAGGGATTCGAGCGGCAGAAGACCGCGGTCGAGACGGGCCACTTCCCGCTCTTCCGCTACGACCCGTCGCGCGGCGCGAAGGGCTTCAGCGCGCTTGAGCTCGATTCCAAGGCGCCGTCGAAGAGCTTCGCCGCCACCGCGAGCGAGGAGAACCGCTTCCGTCAGCTGCTCAAGAGCAATCCCGAACACGCCGTGGAGATGCTGGCGAAGGCGGAGAGCTTCTACCGAAACTACTACGACCGGCTGGTGGACCTGGCGTCCTGCAACTGGTGATGATGGATTGGAGAACACGATGACTCACGCCGAAAGGGCCGTTGAACTATTCAAGACGGGGTGCTGCTGCTCGCAGGCCGTCTTCTGCGCATTGGCGGAGGAGCATGGCCTCGACCCGGAGCTCGCGCAGAAGCTCAGCGCGGGGCTGGGCGGCGGCGTCGGGCGCATGCGCGAGGTCTGCGGCGCCGTGACGGGCGCCACGCTGGCGCTGGGGCTCAAGTACGGCCCCGACAAGGCCGCCGTCTACCCGCACGTGCAGGAACTCTGCGCGCGCTTCAAGAAGGAGTGCGGCTCGATCGTCTGCCGCGAACTGCTCGCGGGCACGGGGGCGACGCAGGGCGGGGCGCCCGAGGCGCGCACCGAGGCCTACTACAGGAAGCGCCCCTGCGCCGAACTGGTGGCGCTGGCGGCGCAGCTGGCGGACGAGTGCTAGGCGCGTGACGGGCGGTTGAGCCGCAATGGATTCGCGCACGCTCAAGGGGGCGATCTGCCTGATCGTCTCGGCGTTTGGCTTCGCCCTGATGGGGCTGTTCGTGCGGATGACGGACGACCACGGGGCGGCCCTCTCGGCCTTCCAGAAGGGATTCTTCCGGAACGCGGTCGCCTTCGTGCTCGCGCTGGCGTTGTTCCTGAAGGCCGGGCGCGGCGTCTCGTTCGGCGAGGGCTCCGTGGCGCGGCGCGGGTGGGTGCTGCTGCTGCGGGCCGCGTTCGGCACGGCGGGCATCTTCGGCAACTTCTACGCCCTGAGTCGGATCGACCTCGCCGACGCGATGATGCTCAACAAGCTCGCGCCGTTCTTCACGGTTCTCTTCAGCTGGCTCTTCATCAAGGAGAAGGTCTCGGCGCGCCAGGCCCTGTGCCTCGTGGGGGCGCTCGTGGGCGCGGCGCTGGTGGTGAAGCCGGGGCTCGGGGCGGCGCCGCTCGTGCCGGCGCTGTGCGGGCTCTTCGGGGGACTCTGCGCGGGCGCGGCCTACGCGTGCGTGCACGAACTGGGGATTCTGAAGATGGACGGGCGGTTCATCGTCCTCTTCTTCTCGGCCTTCTCCTGCCTCGCCTCCGTGCCGTTTCTGCTCTTCGACTTCCAGCCGATGACGGCGGCGCAGGTGTGGATTCTCTGCGGCGCGGGCGCGGGCGCGGCGGTGGGGCAGTTCGGCGTCACGGCGGCCTACCGGTATGCGGAACCCCGCCGCATCGCGGTGTTCGACTATACGAACATCCTCTTCGCGGCGGGGTTCGGCTATCTGGCGTTTGGGCAGGTTCCGGACGCCCTGAGCTGGGCCGGCTTCGTGCTGATCGCCGGGATGGCCGTGCTGATCAGAAGATCTCCGAAGCTTCCTTGACCTGCTGGTCGCGGCGGCTCGCGGCGGCCTTGCGGGCCTCCTTGCGCAGAGCCTCCTGCTCTTCGTCGGCGAGGCGCACGACGCTGTCGTCCCAGGCCGAGATCACCGTCTGATAGTCCTGCGAGGCGCCGGCGAGGCACACGGTGACCGTGCGGTCGGGCCCCACGTCGAAGGCGTAGTAGGGGCGGCGGTAGCTGATCAGGCGGGCCCAGGTGCCGTAGCGCTTTTCAAGGGCTTCGAGCAGGTAGTGGCGGCGCCAGTTGCCGCCGGGCTCCACGGCGTTCTTCGCGCAGGCGCAGATCTTGGCGACCTTGTGGGTCTTCGGCGTCACGTAGGCGTAGTAGTCGTCGAAGCCGGCGAGGGCCTTCTTCGGCTTGAAGGCGACGCGCAGCAGCGAGGGCTCGCCGGCCTCGCGCACCGTGTTCGTGTCGGCGAGCACGTCGTTGAACTTGAGCCCCATGAAGGCGTCGGTCGCCACGGCCTTGTCGGCGTCGGGCGAGCCGGGCTTCGCCGCGGGCATCTTCCAGCCGGTGTCGCCGACGTTGTAGCTCTGGGCGTATTCGCTGGTGGAGGTTTCGAGGACGTTGCCGGCGGCGTCCATGTTCGTGCGCGTCTCGCGGCGGCGCTCGGTGACGAGGTTGCCGTTCGTGGTGACGGAGCTCTCCACGAAGGTGCGCGAGACGGAGCCGTTGTCGTTTGTGGTGATGGAGCTTTCGGCCGTCTTGGTGGACATGTCCTTCTGCTCTGCGGCACGGGCGTCGCCACAGCCGACAAGCAGCGTGAGCGCCAAGGCCAGACCACAGGTCTCCACGTATTTCGTATTCATTGTTGCATTCCTTTCTTGGCTTGATTTGTTGTGTTTACGGTAAAGGAGAATGTGCAGCCGCGCCCCGGCTCGGACGCGACGGAGGCGTCGCCGTGGTGGATCTGGGCGATGTGCTTGACGATGGCGAGGCCGAGGCCCGTGCCGCCGCTGTCGCGGCTGTGGGACTTGTCCACGCGGTAGAAGCGCTCGAAGACGCGGGCGCGGTCGGCTTCGTGGAGACCGATGCCGTGGTCGGTCACCGAGAAGACCGCCCCCTCCCCGGCGGGCGCGAGGGAGAGCGTGACGTCCGGCGAGCCGGAATGGCGGACGGCGTTCAGGGCGAGATTGACGAGGGCCTGCTCGATGAGGCGGGCGTCGCAGGGGAGGACGATGGACGGGGCCGGCTCGACGATGAACCGCATGCCGGCCGCCTCCGCCTGTGGGCGCACGCGGTCCGCCGCCGAGGCGAGGACGTCCGCAAGGTCCGTCGGCACGAAGTCCCGGCGCGTCTCCTCGTCCCCGCGCTCCAGCCGCGCCAGCGAGAGGATATCGCGCGCGAGGGCGTCGAGGCGCGTCGCTTCGCGGCGGAGCATCGCGAGGAGGTCGTGGCGGTCCGCTTCGGGCAGAGGGGCCGCGCCGGGCGCGTCGAGCATCTCCGCCGCGCCGAGAATGCCGGTGAGGGGCGTCTTCAGCTCGTGGGAGACGTTGGCGATGAAGTCGCGGCGGAAGTCGGCGACGCGCTTCATCTCGGCGAGCAGACGCGCCTTCGCGTCCCGCTCGCGGGCGAGTTCCCGGTTCCGCGCGATGAGGCGGACGGAGAAGAGGAGCACGAGGAGGATGCCCGAGGCGCCGACGAGGGCGGAGAGGATCATGACCAGGCGGTTGCGGCGGAGCGGTTCGACGACCGTCTCGTAGGGCAGGGCCAGGCGCACGATGAAGTCGTCGCCGGCCTTCCGCGCGCAGTAGAGCATCTTCCGGTTGGTGGTGCGGGACTCCCGTATGGAGCTTCCCTCGCCGTTGGCGCGCGCGGCCATCACCTCGGGGCAGTCGCCGTGGCTGCCGGCGGCGGCGGGCTCGGAATCGTAGACCATGCCGCCGGGGGCGGAGAGCACCGTGAGGCGGAGCGTATCCGACCGCCGCGAATCGGCGAAGGCGCGCAGGCGGTTGAAGTCCCCCGTGGCGAGGGCGTCCCCGATGGATTCCGCGGCGAGCTGGGTGCGGGCGGCGAGATCGCGCTTCGCCCAGGACTCGATCGCTCGGCGGTAGGCGGTCATCTCCGTCCTCAGGACGAAGCCGAACGCGACGAGGCCGACGGCGACGAGCGCGCAGGGAAGGTATCTGAGGGCGGTGCTCTTCACGGTTTCACCCGATACCCCACGCCGCGGATGGTTTCGATATGCGCCGCCCAGTCGCCGAGCTTCTTGCGCAGGCCGACGAGCTGAACGTCAACGGTGCGTTCGGTGACGGACTTCTCCTCGTCCTGCACCATGTCGATGATCTGCGCCCGCGTGTAGACGCGCCCCGGGCGGGAGGCGAGCAGCGCGAGGAGGCGGAACTCGCCCCGCGTGAGCGAAAGCACGGTTCCGTTGAGAATGGCCGCCGCGCCGCGTTCGTCGATGAGCAGCCCGTCGAGGGTTTTCCCGGCGGCCATCGGGTCGTTGCGGCGGAGGACGGCGTGGATGCGGGCGAGGAGGACCTCGCGCGAGAAGGGCTTGATCACGTAGTCGTCGGCGCCGAGTTCGAGGCCGCGCACGATGTCTTCGTCCTCGCTCTTGGCCGTGAGCATGATGATGCGCACGTCGGCGAGCTCGGGGTCCTCGTGGACGCGGCTGCAGATGGTCAGCCCGTCCAGGCCGGGGAGCATGATGTCCAGCAGCACGAGCTGCGGCCGGTCGCGGCGGATGGCGTCCAGCCCGTCGTCGCCGCGGGAGGCGGTCTTGACGTGGGTGAAGCCGGCGTTCCGCAGCATCATCTGCAGGAGCGTGCGGATGGTCGAGTCGTCTTCGACGATGAGAATGTTCGTGAGTGGATTCATATCTGCCTTCTGCCCTGTTGACGCCGCCAGTCTAACACGGCCGCATTAGGTGCGCGTTAAAAAAAGAGGGGAATGGGCGGACGGCGGTTTGGTATAATGCGGGCGTCATGTACTACACGGAATCGCCTGATGGCGTGGTTTTGAATGTCAAGGCGCAGCCGCGGTCCTCGAAGGCGGGGCTCGACGGCCTGCTGGGGGATGCCGTGAAGGTGCGCATCCGCTGCGCGCCGGTGGACGGCAAGGCGAACAAGGAGCTGATCGAGACGCTGGCGGAGGCCTTCGACGTGGCGAAGTCCGCCGTCGTCTTCAAGGGCGGCGAGACGTCGAAGACGAAGCGGCTGCTGTTGAAGGGCGTGACGGCGGCGCGGGTGCGGGCCGTCGTGGAGGGGTGACATGGCGGCGACGCTCGAATTCGAACAGGCGGCGGGGGACGTCGTGATGGGCATCGACGAGGCCGGGCGCGGGCCGCTCGTCGGCGGCGTCTACGCGGCGGCCGTCAGCGTCCCGCTGGCACGCGCGGTGGAGCTGCTGGACGGCGCCTGGAGGGGTGTCAACGATTCCAAGAAGTTGACGGAGCGGAGGCGCGAGGCCCTGGCGGAGGTCATCAAGACGACGCCCGGCTGCACTTGGTGCGTCGCCTCGGCGTCGTATGCCGAAATCGACCGCCTCAACATCCTGCGCGCGACCCACCTCGCAATGCGTCGCGCGGCCCTCGGCGTCGCCGGCCGGCTTTACCCGCCGTTGGCCGACCTGGAACCGGGGAGGCCCCTCCCCGAAACGCCGTGGCCCCTCGGCATCCTCGTGGACGGCCTGCCCGTCCCCACGCTGCCCTTTCCGTCGCGGAACATTGTGAAGGGGGATGCGAAGTCCCTCTTCATCGCGGCGGCCTCGATCCTCGCGAAGACGGCGCGGGATGCGGACTGTCTTCGGCTGGAGACGCTCTATCCGGGGTATGGGTTCGCGCAGAACAAGGGGTATCCCACGCCGGCGCACCTCGCGGCGCTGAAACGGCTGGGGCCCTGCCCCGAACACCGGCGCAGCTTCGGCCCCGTCGCCCAGATGACGCTGTTCTGAGCCGCGCTTTCCGGTTTTTCCCCCGACCGCCGCCACCCGGTCGCCCGACCCAAAGTTTTTCGTCGCCCGACAGAAAGTTTTCTGTCGCCCGACAGAATGTTTTCTACTGCGCAGTAGAATTTTTTCCG
>JBJEWG010000032.1:0-20689 GCA_051884935.1 Kiritimatiellia bacterium
TCACTGCTCGCGCCAGAAGGCGCGCCAAGCCGCGACGAATGCGTCGCGGCTTTTTTCGTCGCCGAGAACCGCCCGCGTCGCCCCGTGCATCGACCGCGTCTCGATCAGCGCCTTCATGTAGTCCGCCCGGAACGACGCATAGGGCTGGAAGCGCAGCTTCGGCGCGCCGACCTCAAGGAAGTAGGCGATGGACCAGACGAGGCGATACTTCGCGGCGACGTCCTCCTGCGTGCCCGAGTAGAACTCGTCGTAGTCCATTTCGAGCACCTCGGGCAGAATCTCGGCCAGTTCGGCCGCATACTCGTGAACGTAGGCGCAGGCCTGTTCGTCGCGGTCGAAGGCGATTCGCCCCTCCGCGTCGAGATGCGCGTTCTCGAACAGCTGGGCGTGCCCCTCGTTGAACCAGGGGGAACTCTCGATCATGGAGCCGGCATAGGCCATGTACTGATGGAAGGCCTCGTGCCAAACCGTGCGGAGCAGCTTCTCCACACCCGCTTCGGGATGGTAGAGCACGAGCTCGCGCCGAACGGGACTCCAGATCGCGGCCGTCCACTTCTTGTCGATGCCGACATAGGCCAGATACTCCTCGCGACTGCGGAACACCCGCACGACCGCCAGCGCGTTCGTGCTGACCAGAGGCGACGGCACACATTCGGCATACGCACGGCGAAGGCGCGGGAGGGCGTTCGTGAGGGACGCGACGAACCGCGCGCGCAGGCCCTCGTCCAGATTGTCCAGCACCGTGACGTCCGCCGAGTCTGCGCTGGCCCACTCGTCGTAGTTCGCAACCTGCGCCCGCACGTCCGCGCGCAGCAGTTCGGCTTCGGTCGCATCATCGTCCGCCTTCGTCTGCGGGGCATGGGGCCACTTCCGCCGCACGGCGACCGTCGGGACGAAGACGCGGTCGAGGAAGTCCTCGTCGAACCGCGCCCGGACCTCGGCCATGTCCTCCCCCGGCGCCGCAAGAAGAGCCGCGAGATACCAATCCCCCGCCGACCCCTTCCGCTCCGGATCGACGGGACGGAAGGCAAAGACCACCGCCCGCTCGTTCGGCGTGGAATAGGCCACAAGCTCCGCGAAGTTGCGCCGCTGCGCGCGGCGCGGGCGGGCGGCGGACCCCAGTTCGACGGGCGAGACCAGCTCGGCGGCCTCGTCGCGCTGGGCCGCGTCCTTCGGATTGAAGCGGCGGCTCTCCAGCGCCGACCTGAACGAACGCCGCGTGCGCGTCGTCCCCGGGGCGTCGCCGAGGGGCCGCGAATCAAGCCGCGCGAGGAAGAGCTGGTTGCCGGCCGCATCGCGCCAGCGCCCCCGAAGCGTCCGAACCGTCCAGAGGTCGAACGAGTCGTAGCGGTCCTCCAGGAAGGAGGCGCCGTCGCGCGTCACGAGGTAGGCCTCCGCGCGCGGCAGGTCAAGAGGCGCCCCGGCCGCGCCCTCCAGACACGGAAGGGCCAGCCCGAGGTCCGGCCGCCAGACGGGGCGCGTGAACCGAACGGCGGACTCACCCGCGAGGCAGATCGCGCACGCGGCTATGAACACACTGAAACGCATAGGTCATGTTGCTGCCGAGCAGGATGATCTTCCAGCTCATGGAAATCCACACGATGAGAATCGGGATCAGGGCGAAGGACCCATAGGCCGCGCCCGCGTTCGAGAGCCCGAACTGGACGAAGGCGCACGCGCGCAGCCAGCCGCCCAGCAACACCGCCGTCACGAGCCCGCCTTCGCACGCCGCGCGCAGACTGACCGGGCAGTTCGGCATGGCCTTGAAAAGAAAGGCCAGGGCCAGGGACGCAAATGCGAACGTGACCGCATAGGAGAAGAGGGAGGAATCCAGCAGGGCGACAAGGGCGTCCCCCGCCCACTTCGTGTAGGCCGTCGCGCCCAAGGTCGCGTCCAGCGAGGCCTTCACAAGGCGCAGCACGGGCAGGGACATCGCCAGCGCGGAGAGGAGCGGCAGCACCATCAGCGTGCCGACGTAGAGGCAGGCGCGGCGCGGCAGGGACCGGTTCACCTCGACCCGCCAGATTTCGTTGAAGGAACTCTCCACCTGCCCCGCCATGGAGACCACCGTCCACACCAGCGTCGCGAAGCTGACCAGCGTGACAAGCCCGAAGTTGAAGTTCTCGATCTTCTCGTCGATCTGCTTGAGAATCTGGTTCCGCAGGTCCCGGGCCTGCTGGGCGAACGACTGCCCCGCCCCATTCGCGGCCGGTGGCTGGGCGACCGCCGGCGCGACGACCTCCTTGGGCTCGAAGAACGTCTCGATCATCTGGTCCGTGCGCACGCGCAGCTTCTCCCGCGCCCAGTCGTACATCCCGCACGGCTTCGTCAAGAGCAGCATGAGCAGGAGAACCGGAATGACGGAGAGGATGGAGAAGCAGGTGAGTCCCGCCGCGTGAAGCGAACACCGATGCCCCACGAAGCCGCGCAGGGTCACGGAGAAAAAGCGAAGCAGCTGCAGGCCCTGCCGCTTCGTCCCCGGAAGGGAATCAACGTCAACGCCCCACAAGTCCTCCTTGATGAAGGCCCCGATTCGTCCCAGACCTTTTCCCGCCACCTTGCATCCTTTCTCTTCTCGCGACCGGGAGATTATAGCACATTCCACAGGCCGAAACGTGCTACAATATGCGGACATTTTGACGGATGAACCATTTGACCGACAGGAGAGAAGACATGGGGACATTCAACGACTTTGCGCAGCTCAAGGGATTCAAGCCCGCTCCGCTCCAACCCACGCCCGCGCCGCCACCGTCGCGACCGGAGGAGCGGACGCTCGCCGACGCGGCCGACCCATCCGACTACTTCTCCTCCCTCCTCGGGAACGGCAAACCGCAGACGGCCCGCGCGCAGCCCAAGGTGCGCCAGACGACCGTCGCGACCCCCGCCACCATGGCGCGCATCCGCGAAGAGCAGGCCGCCGCCGCGCGCGCCGCGGAACGGGAGGCCTTCGCCGCACGCGAGGCGCAGCTCCGCGAAGAGCTGGAGGCGCAGACGGCCGCATCCGAATCGCTCGCGACGGACCTCGCCGCCCTGCGTCAGGAGTTCGAGGCCCTGCGCCGCGACCTTGAGGCCTGCCGCGTGGACTGCGATGTGCTCGAAGGCGAGAAGGCCCGCCTCGAAGGCGAACTCGCCGCCGCGCGCAATGCACCGCCGCAGACCGTCCCCGACGTGGCGGCGCTCGCGCAGAAGGACCAGGAGATCGAGCGCCTTCAGGCGCTGCTCGTGGAGGCGCAGCGCGACGTGCGTCTGCACGGCGCCCTGCTCGATATGCCGGAGCCCTTCTCGGAGAGGTTCCCCGGGGAGGTGCGCGAGCACATCATCGAAACCCTCGCCGCCGCAAACGAGGCCGCGGAGGCGGGCGGACGCGACCGGCGCGCGCGCATCCTCGAAGCCGTGCTCGGGGCAAATCCCGCCTCGGGCGAACTCGACCAGCGGCGCGGCCGCGTCAGGCAGATCATCAAGAACGCGGGCTTCACGCTGGATCACGCCGCGCTCGCCGAACTCGAAAAGCTCGGCTTCCGCCTCGTCAGCGGCAACAAGCACTACAAGCTCGAATGGGCGGGCATCCGCTTCCCGCTCGCGAAGACGCCCAGCGACCACCGCGCCTGCCTCAACAGCGCCGTGGAGATCTGCAACCGCGTCTTCTAGCCGTCAAGTCGCGGAGCGGGTCTTCACGCGCGGGAACGGCGTCTGGTTGTAGACGCGGGAGAACGGCGGAATCGAATCCATCAGCCAGACGTTGCCGCCGATCTCCGAATCGTGCCCGATCGTCGTGTCGCCGCCGAGAATCGTCGCGCCGGCGTAGATGACCACGTTGTCCTCCACGTTGGGGTGGCGCTTGTGCCCCTTCATCAGCATCCCCGTCGAGTCGTCCTTGGGGAAGGAGAGCGCGCCCAGCGTGACGCCCTGGTAGAGCTTGACGTTGCGGCCGATCACCGCCGTCTCGCCAATGACGACGCCCGTGCCGTGGTCGATGAAGAACCTCTCCCCGATCGACGCGCCCGGATGGATGTCGATGCCCGTCTTTGAATGGGCCAGCTCGCTCATCACGCGCGGGATGATCGGCACCTTCAGCTGGTAGAGCACGTGGGCGAGGCGGTGAACCGTGATCGCGTAGAGGCCGGGGTAGGCCATCACCACCTCCATGTGGCTGGTCGCGGCCGGGTCGCCCTCGTAGGCCGCCGCAACGTCCGTCTCGACGAGGCGGTGCACCTCCGGGAGCTGCTCGACGAACTTCGCCGCGATCTGCTGGGCGTCGTCGTTCGGCATCAGCAGGGCGATCTCCTTCATCAGGTCCCGCGAAATGGCGGCGACGTCGCCGGCCCCACCGCCGTTCAGGCCGCCATAGATGCAGGGGTGCAGCACCGCAAAGCAGCGCTTCACGATGACGATGACACGTTGAGGAAGGGTCATGGACAAGTTTCCTTTCGGAGGGATTCCGCCGAGGCGGAGAATGAACCCGACGGGGCGCCTCCTACGCGCCCCGAACATCAAAAACGAGCGCAACCTTCCGGAAGCGCCCGTTCTTGAGGGAGGACTCTCCCGAGTCCCCGGCTCTGGTGTAGATCGTCGGCATCTGGGATCCGCTCCCGGAGACCTTCAACCTATTCGGCAGAGCTTACTTGGCCTCTTCGGCCGCAGGGGCCTCGACGGCGGGAGTCTCGGCCTCGGGGGCCTTGGCCTCCGGCACGCTGACCCACTGGAGCAGACACATCGGGGCCGCGTCGCCCTTGCGGGCGCCGAGCTTGAGGATGCGCGTGTAGCCGCCGTTGCGGCCCTCCATCGCCGGGACAATCTTGTCGAACAGCTTCTGGACGGCCTTGGGCTGCAGGAGGCGGGACGCCGCGAGGCGACGGGCCGCGAGGGTGCCCTTGCGGGCAATCGTGACCATCTTCTCGGCGTCCTTGCGGGCCTGCTTGGCCTTCGGGAGCGTGGTCTTGATCGATTCGGCGAGGATCAGGTTCGTCACGAGGCTCTTCATCAGGGCCTGACGGTGTTCCTTCGAACGCCCGAACTTCTTCATAACTCTCTGGTGACGCATGGGAAAACTTCCTTACAACAATTACTTCTTCGATTCGAGCAGGTCGGCATCGAACTTGTAGCCCAGGCAAAGGCCGAGGTCCTTCAGCTTGTCCTTGATCTCGTTCAGCGACTTCTTGCCGAAGTTGCGGTACTTGAGCATATCCGCCTCGGTCTTCTGCGCAAGCTCGCCCACAGTTGTGATGTTGGCGTTGTTGAGGCAGTTCGCGGCGCGGACCGACAGCTCGATCTCGTTCACGGACATGTTCAGCAGCTTGCGGAGACGCTCGCGCTCGTCCGCGCCCTTCTTCTCGGAGTCATCGAACTCGAGCGTCTCGACGTTCGAGTAGTCAACGAAGACGTCGAGATGGCGGCGGAGCACCGCGGCGGCGGTCTTCAGGGCATCATCCGGGGTCACGCGGCCGTCGGTCCACACGTCGAGAACGAGCTTCTCGTAGTCCGTGCGCTGGCCCACGCGCGTATTCTCCACGAGGAAGTTCACGCGCGTGACCGGCGAGAAGATCGAGTCGATCGCGATGCGACCGATCTCCTGGTCCGGGGTCTTGTTGCCCTCGGCCAGGCAGAAGCCACGACCGATGCGGATTTCGCACTCCATGTCGAGCACGGCACCCGCTTCGAGCGTCGCGATCTCCTGGCGGGGGTTGAGGACCTCGACGGAGTTCTCCGCGGCGAAATCGCCGGCGCAGACCGTGCAGGGCCCCTCCTTTCGCAGATGGAGCTTGGTGGTTTCGCGCGTGAAAGTCTTGAGAAGCACGCGCTTCAGGTTGAGGATGATGTCCGTCACGTCTTCGGCGACGCCCGGAATCGTCGAGAACTCATGGCTGACGCCCTCGATCTTGACCGAGCTGATCGCACATCCCTCGATGGACGACAGCAGCACGCGGCGGAGCGAATTCCCAATCGTGCGGGCATAGCCGATTTCAAACGGCTCTGCCTCGAAGTGGGCATACGTCCCAGTCGCGGTGCCCTCGTCCTTCTGGACGTGATCGGGCATTTGAAAACGACTCAAACGGATCGGCATTGAAACCTCCCTTGAGGTGGGTGAGAACAACAGGCGGGCTGCACCCGCTTCCATTAACGCGAGTACAGTTCGACGATCGCCTGTTCATCGACGATCGGCGCAATCTGCTCGCGGGTCGGAATCTCGACGATTTCGCCCTTGAACGCCGTGCGATCAAGACTGATCCAGGCGGGCATCTGGGCCTTGACGGCGGACTCCAGGGACTTCGTCGCGAAGTCGCGGGACTTCGGCTTGTCCTTGACGGCGACCACGTCGCCCTGGGTCAGCACCATCGACGGCACTGCGGCCTTGCGGCCGTTCACCGTGACGTGGCCGTGAAGCACGTACTGACGCGCGGCGCGGCGGCTCGGCGCGAAGCCAAGACGGTACACCACGTTGTCGAGGCGAAGCTCAAGAAGCTGGAGCAGCAGCTCGCCCGTCACGCCCTTGCGGCGGAGGGCCTCCTGGAAGAAGCGGTGGAACTGCAGCTCGCCCATGCCGTACTGGCGGCGGAGAGACTGCTTCTGGCGCAGCTGCTCGCCGTATTCGGACATCTTGCGGGCGCGGCGCGCCACGTGCATGCCGGGAATGCCCGTGCCCTGATCGATCGGGCACTTGGCGCGGTAGCAACGCTCGCCCTTGAGGAAGAGCTTCTTCCCCTCGCGGCGGCACTGACGACAAACGGGACCTGTGTAACGACCCATGATTAAACCCTCCTGCGCTTACGCGGACGGCAGCCGTTATGGGGAACGGGCGTGCAGTCGGTGATCATCGTGACGCGGATGCCCGCGGCCTGGATGGCGCGCACGGCCGACTCGCGGCCCGCGCCCGCACCCTGCATGCGGACTTCGCACTCGTGCATGCCCTTGGCGTAGGCCGTACGGGCCGCGTCCTGCGCGACCATCGTCGCCGCGAACGCCGTGCACTTGCGGCTGCCCTTGAAACCGGCCTTGCCGGCCGAGCTCCAGGCAATCACGCCGCCGCGGGCGTCGGCGATCGACACCTGCGTGTTGTTGAATGTGGAACGGATGAACGCGATGCCGGCCGGGATGGACTTGCCGGGACGCTTCTTCGCGGCGGGGGCGGCTTCGCCCTCGGCGGCCGGCGCGGCCGCCTCAGCTGCCGGGGCCGGGGCCGCGGCGGCTTCCTGCTTGATATTCTCTTCGCTCATTGTCTAAATCCTCTCTACAACGGGCCTACTTGCTGCCGGCGCGAATCGCCGACGCGGACGCCTTGCGGTTGCCCTTGCGCGTCTTCGCGTTCGTCTTCGTGCGCTGGCCGCGAACCGGCAGACCGCGCTTGTGGCGGAGCCCGCGGTAGGAGCCAATCGAAATCAGACGGCGGATGTTCTGCGAAACCTCGCGGCGCAGATCGCCCTCGACCCGGTAGTGGTCCTGAATGTACGTGGTGATCGCATGGATCTCGTCCTGCGTCAGATCGTCGGCCTTCTTGCTCGGCTCGACATTGCACGCCGCCAGCACGTCGTCCGCGCGCTTCGGCCCGATTCCGTGGATGTACCGGAGGGCATACCGCGTATGCTTCTTGCCCGGAATATCCACACCCATCAATCTCGGCATGGTTGTGTTTCCTCTTGTTTTCCTTAGCCCTGACGCTGTTTGTGGCGCGGGTTGGTGCAGATCACGCGCACCACGCCCTTGCGGCGAATGATGCGGCAGTTCTCGCAAATGCGACGAACGGAGCTACGTACTTTCATTGTTTTACTCTTCTTTCGTGGTCGAACAATCGTTTATTATCTCAAAAACGGCCGCATCTGGCAAGGGGGAAAATGCGGAAAATATGGGACTCGGACGCGCGCGAGGGCGGGAAGGCCGTGCGTAGGGGTCCGGCCTTTCGATGCGCCACCCCCCGCCCGAGGGTTGCGCCACACCCTGCCCACCTGATGCTGGACACCCTGCCTCAGGGTCGCCCGACCCAAGGCCGGAGGGTCGCGCGACCCTAAGCCCCTGCCTCGCGCGACCCTCGACCACCCCTCTCGGCAACGGGGAGCGTCCACAAGGGCACGTAGCGGCCCGCAGTCAGCCCTATACACGGCAATTGTTGCCATATCGACGGAGATTCATCCATAATGTCAATTAGGAGGCATGTCGGACATAAAAAGCCGACGGACGGACAATCAGTCGCCGTTCGACCGTGGCGCCTTCGGGTCCGTCCGCCGGGAAACCGGGGGTATCAGGGTGGTCGTCTGCCTTAGGGATAATCAGCGGGGACGGTGAGCACCTCCGCGCCGTCGTCGGTGATGGCGACGGTATGCTCGAAGTGCGCGGCCATGCAGTGGTCGCGGGTGATGACCGTCCAGCCGTTCGACTTGTCCACGTAGGTCGTTGCGCCCTTCTTCGTGAGCGTGATCATCGGCTCGATGGCGATGGTCATGCCAGGGCGAAGCACCAGCTTCGTGCCGGGCTTGCCGTAGTTCGGCACTTCCGGGTCTTCATGGACCGTCCGCCCGACGCCATGCCCAATCCAGTCGCGCACGATGCCGAAGCCGGCATCCTCCGCCACCTTCTGGATCGCATAGCCCACGTCACCGAGATGGACGCCCGGCCCGGCGGCGGCAATGCCCGCGGCGAGGCACTTCTTCGTCGTCTCCACGAGGCGGATGACCTCGGGATCGCTCACGCCCACCATCACCGTGCGGCTGGTGTCGCCGTTAAAGCCAAGGGTGTTCACGCCCACGTCGCACTTCACGAGGTCGCCCGGCATGATCATCCGGCTGCCCGGAATGCCGTGGATGACCTCGTCGTTGACGCTCACGCAGATCGCGCCCGGGAAGCCGGAATAGCCCAGAAAGCTCGCGGCGACCTTGTTCTTCAGACAGTAGTCGCGCACGACGCGGTCGATATCCGCCGTCGTCGCGCCCGGCACGGCGGCGGCGGCGGCGAGGTCACGCACCTCGGCGCTCATCCGGCACGCCACGCGCATCCGGTCGAGTTCCGCCGGGGTCTTGATATCGACTTTCATCGCCTCACATGACCTTGAGGAAGGCCGCGGCGACGTTATCGACGCCGCTCATGCCATCGACGGTCCGCAACAGGCCCTTATCCTTATAATAGGCGATGAGCGGCTCGGTCTGCTGATGGTAGACGACGAGGCGGTCCTTGACCGTTTCGGGATTGTCGTCCTTGCGGATGGTGAGCGCGGCCCCGCAGACGTCGCAGATGCCCTCGACCTTCGGGGGGAGGTTCTTCACGTGGTAGCCCGCCTTGCACTTCGGGCACGTGCGGCGGCCCGCGATGCGGTCCTGGATGATCTCGTCCGGCACGTCGATGAGCACGGCGCTCTTGACGGGCGCGTTCATCTCGGCGAGGATCTCCGCCTGCGCCAGATTGCGGGGGAAACCGTCGAGCAGCATCGTCACGTCGCCCGTCGTCTCCGCGACGACGTCCTTGATCATCGTGGCGATGAGCGCGTCCGGCACGAGGCGCCCCGCCTCCATGAACTCCTTCGCCTGTCGGCCGGCCTCGGTGCCCTTCGCGACGGCGCCGCGCAGCAGATCGCCGCTCGAAACGTGCTTGAGATTCGCGTTCTCGGCCGCGAGCTTGCCCGCGACCGTGCCCTTCCCCGAACCCGGGGCTCCCAGAAGAATGACGATATTCATGACGGCGCGTAGTATACCACAATCCGCCGTAATCCGCCGTCAGCGGCACGCGGCAACGTCGCGGGCGATCTGGGCCTGCAGCTCGTCGAGGGAGGCGAATCGCCGCTCGGGCCGGATGAACCGCTTCATCTCCACGAGCAACGACGCGCCGACGGGCGCCTCCACCGCGTCGGCGAAGACGTTGACTTCAAGCACCGCCTCCGTCCACGCCCTGTCGCCCATCGTCGGGGCCACGCCGTAGTTCGCGATCCCCGGCCCCCAGGGCGTCGCGACTGCGTAGACGCCGTGCGGCGGACGCACCAGCCCCGCCGCCGGAAGAAGATTCAGCGTCGGGAAGCCCAGTTTCCGGCCAAGCCCCTTCCCGCGCGCCACCACGCCCTCCATCGCCCAGGGGCACCCCAGCATCTCCGCCGCCAGCTCCAGCTCGCCCGCGTGGACCGCCGCGCGCACGCGCGTCGAGGAAACCGGACCGCCGGACCTCTCCACATACGGCACGACCTCGACGCGGAATCCCCGCGCCCGCAGGAAGTCCGCCGTTCCGGCCCCGCCCGCGCCGAACGTCCAGTTCGCGCCGCAGAGAACGGTCTCCAGTTCGGGATAGGTCGCGCGCAGCCAGTCCGCAAAATCCTCCGGCGGCTGGGCGGAGAGCTCCGGCGTGAACTCCAGCGCACGAACCGCCCCGGGGGCCGACGGGGACTTCGCCAGGACGGCGGCCAGCGTCGCGAGGCGCGTGTTGCACGTCATCAGGAGCGCGGGCGCGCGCGCGGGGGCGAAGACCGTGGCGGGGTGCGCGCGGAACGTCAGCGCGGCGTCGGCCTGCGCGAGGATTCGGCGATGACCCAGATGCACCCCGTCGAAGAACCCGACGGCGAGGTTCATCCCGCCAGGGCTCCGGCCATGGGGATCACGCGGTTCTTGAAGCCGACGGCGTCCAGCTTGAGCAGGTCCATCAAGCCGATGGTGTCGTCGATGGAGAACCTGGCGACCCTCGTGCGGCGGAGCGTTTCGAGCGAGGCCCCACACCCGAGGAAGCCCCCCAGGTCGTGGGCCAGCGCGCGCACGCAGACGCCCTTCGTGCAGAGCAGGTCGAACGTCACGCACGGCGGGGCGAAGTCCGTCACGGCAAGGCGGTAGACGTGGACAAGGCGCGGCTTCGCCTCCTCGGGATCGGTCTGGACGATGCCGTAGGTGGGCGTATCCGGCCGCTTGATGACGGTGAACGGCGGCGGGGTCTGGAAGATGTCGCCGCGGAACTCGGGCAGGGCCGCCTCCAGCCGCTCGCGCGTGACGGCGTCGAAGGGGTTCTCCGCCAGCGTGCGCCCTTCGCGGTCCTGCGTATCGGTCACGCGGCCGAGGCGCACCGTCGCCGTGTATGCCTTGTCGCGCCCCATGATGTCCCCGGAGAGGCGCGTGCCGTCCCCTACCAGCAGCACGAGCAGCCCGGTGGCGTTCGGCTCAAGGGTTCCGCCGTGGCCGACCTTGACGAGGTTGAAGCGCGACTTGACCGTCTTCACGACGTCGTGGGAGGAGATGTTCGACGGCTTGTCGACGAGCAGCACCCCGTCCAGCTCCGCCAGCATGGCGATGGATTCGAGCCTGGCCATCAGCCCTCCGCAGCGGGCGGCAGGTTGTCGAGAATCGCCAGCACGTGGTCGCCCTTCTCCAGCGAGTGGTCGATCACGAAGCGCAGCTGCGGCGTGAACTTGAGGCGCACCTCGGCGTTCACGATGCGCTCGAACTCGTGCGTGCGGCGGATCAGATGGCCGAGCACGCGGTTCTGCTCGTTCGGCTCGCCGAACACGCTCACCTTCACCGTCGCGTTGCGGAGGTTCTTCGCGCAGCTGACGCCGGTGACGGTGACGACGCCGGGGTTCACGTCGTCCCCCTGCAGCACGCGGAACACGGCCTCGCCGATGACCCGCTTGAGCAGGGAGTTGACCCGTTCGAGACGATCGACGGCCATACCTCTTACAGGCTCCTCGGGAGTTCTTCAAGCACGTAGCACTCGACGACGTCGCCCTCGGCGAAGTCCTCGAAGTTCGCGAAGCAGATGCCGCACTCCTGCTGCCCGGTGACCTCCTTGACCTCGTCCTTGAAGTGGCGCAGCGTCTGAACCCGCCCCTCCCAGACGTTCGTCTTGCCACGGAGGATGCGGTAGCGCGCGGACGCGGCGAGCATGCCGTCGATCATCTGCGAGCCGGCGATCTTGCCGAGCTTGCCGATGTCGTAGATGGCCTTGATCTCCGCATGGCCCTTCACCTTCTCGGTGTACTCGGGCGGCAGGAGGTCGAGCATCGTCTTCTTCACGTGGTCGATGAGCTCGTAGATGATGCGGAAGGAGTTGATGCGCACGCCGTCGTGGCGCGCCTGCTGCTGCACGCCCGAGTCGCAGCCGATGTCGAAGCCCACGATCACGGCCTTTCCGGCCGCGGCGCTCTTGACGTCGGTCAGCGAGACGTTGCCCGTGCCCGTGCCGATGATCTTGAGCGTGACCTTCTCGCTCTTGATGCCGCGCAGGGCCTCGACGATGGCCTCCAGCGAGCCCTGCGTGTCGCTCTTCACGACCACGCTCAGCTCGCGCTTGTCGCCGCTGTTCATCTGGCTCATGAGGTCGTCCAGCGAGACAGCCTTCGTCTGCGAGAGCTCCTGCTCCTTGCGGGTGCGCGCGGCCTCCTCGGCGAGCGTGCGGGCGCGCTTCTCGTCCAGCATCACGCGGAACTCGGCGCCGGCCTCCGGCACGCCCGAAAGGCCCGTGCACTTGACCGGCGTGGAGGGCGGCGCCTCCTTGATGCGGCGCCCCCGGTCGTCGATGAGGGAGCGCACCTTGCCGAAGTGCTCGCCGATGAGGATGGCGTCGCCGACCTTGAGCGTGCCGCCCGTGACGAGCAGCGTCGCGGAGGGGCCGAAGCCCTGCTCCAGCTCGGCCTCGATGACGTAGCCGTTCGCGCGGCGCTTCGGGTTCGCGGTGAGTTCGAGCACGTCCGCTTGCAAGAGCATCATCTCCAGCAGCGTATCGACGCCCTGGCCCGTCGCGCCGGAGACCTCGCAGCACACGATGTCGCCGCCCCACTCCTCGGGGGTCAGGCCGATCTTCTGGAGCTGCTGCTTCACGCGCTGGACGTTGGCGACGGGCTTGTCGCACTTCGTGATGGCGACCATGATCTGCACGCCGGCCTGGCGGGCGAACTTGATCGCCTCCTCGGTCTGGGGCATGATGCCGTCGTCGGCGGCGATGATGATCACGGCGATGTCCGTGAGCTGCGCGCCGCGCTGGCGCATCGCGTTGAACGCGGCGTGGCCGGGCGTGTCGAGGAAGGTGATCTTGCGGCCCTGCACGTCCACCTGGTAGGCGGAGATCTGCTGGGTGATGCCGCCCGCCTCGCCGGCGGCGACGTGCGCGTGGCGGATGTAGTCCATCAGCGTCGTCTTGCCGTGGTCCACGTGGCCGAGGAAGGTGACGACCGGGGCGCGCATCTGCATGTCCTCGGGCTTGTCCTGCGGAATCTCGTCGTCCGCGTCGATGGCCTTGAGCACGGGCTTCTTGTTCGCCGCGTCGCGGGCGTGCTCGATGTTGACCTTGTAGCCGTACTTCTGCGCGACCTTCGTCGCGACGTCGGGCTCGACGCGCTGGTTGATCGACGCGAGCACCTTGAGGCCCATCAGGTCCGCGATCAGGCGGTTCGGGCGGATGCCCAGCTTGAGCGCGAGCTCCTTGACGACCACCGCGCCGCGAATCGAGATCTCGCGCGTGGAGACGGAAAGGGAGATCGTCGGCTTGGGCGGAACCACCGGGGCCGCCGGGGCCACGCCCGCCGAAATCGTCGGCCTGCCCGGAACGATCTGCACCTGGGGACGGGACACCTTCATCGAGACGGAGGCGAATCCGGCGCGGAGGCCCCCCACGCGCGGCGGCGGAACCGGCTTGGGCGGCGGCGGTGGCGCCACGGGCTTGGGCGGTGGCGGTGGCGGCGCGGGCTTCTTCGCCGCGGCCTCCTTCTTGCCCGCAGGCGCCTTCTTCTGGGCCGGGTCCTTCTTCGCGGAGGAGCTCTTCGCGGCGGGCCGCTGTTCGAGGTCCTTACCGTGCAGGTAGTCGCGCGCATCGACCTCTTCGTCGTCGAACTCCTCGCCGGCCGCCTCCTCGTCGTCGTCCGAAACCTGAATGGAGACCTTCGGCAGCTCCGGCAGCGAAACGCCGATCTCGACCTTCGGCTCCTCCGCCTTCTTCTCGGGCTCGGGCGCCTTCGGGGCCTCGACCGGCTTCGGCGCGGGCGCGACCGTGGTGGAGGCCACGGGCGTCGCGGGCGTCAATCCCTTGTGGGCGGCGATTGCGCGCTGGCGGGCCGCCTCCAGGGCCTCGGCCTGCGCCTTGTCGTGCTCGGCCCGGGCGGCGGCGGCCTTCGCGGCCTTCGCGCGTCCCCGCTCGGCCGCCTTGGCGGCCTCGGCCTGCACGGACGCGGTGCCGAGCGTGAGGAACTGCTTGTTCAGCGCCTCGACGTCCTCGGGCTCCAGCCGCGACAGCGGCGAGTAGACCTCGACGTCGCCCGCCTCGGCCATCTTCATGACAGCGGCGCTCGTCGCGCCGATCTTCTTCGCGAATTCGTAGACTCTCATGGCAAAAATCCTCACGCCTCCTGCTCAGCCTGCGCGGTCAGTTCGGCGACGGCCTGCGCGGCCGCGTACAGCCCCTTCGCGGAGACCTCGTCCAGCCCCGTCGCCGCGATGAAGCCCTCTTCGTCGCACTCGACGATGCCCTCCACCGTCAGGAAGCCGGCATCCGCCAGCTGCGTCGCGACCGCGGTCGATACGCTGAAGGTCTCGGCCAGGTTCTTGATCGCCTCCGCCTTCTGGTCCTCGAAGCTTGCGAGCGCCATCGCCTTCGTCACGTCCACGTGCCAGCCCGTCAGCTTCGAGGTGAGGCGCACGTTCTGGCCGCGCTTGCCGATGGCGAGCGAATACTGGTCCGGCGCCACCGTCACGTGAACCGTGCTGCCGCCGTCGGGGTCGAGCTCGATCGATTCGAGCTTCGCGGGGGCGAGGGCCTGCGTCACGTAGTTCTTGACGTCATCGCTCCAGCGGACGATGTCGATCTTCTCGCCGCTGAGCTCGCGCACGATGTTGCGCACGCGCGCGCCCTTGAGCCCCACGCAGGCGCCCACGGGATCGACCTTGTCGTCCAGCGTGCGCACCGCCAGCTTCGAGCGGTAGCCGGGGTCGCGGGCGACGCCCATGATCTCGACGACGCCGTCGGCGATCTCCGAAACCTCCAGCCGGAACAGCGTCCGCACGAACTCGCTGGACGCGCGGCTCAGCGTCACGGCCGGGCCCGTCGATTCGGGCTTCACGCTGTGGATGATGGCGCGGATCGCGTCGCCCACGCCGTATTCCTCCGTGGGAATCCGCTCGCGCCCCGGCAGCACCATCTCCGTCTTGCCCACCAGCACGTAGAGGTCGCGGCGGCTGACCGCCGTCACCGTGCCGCTCACGATCTCGCCGATGCGGCCCTTGAACTCCGTGTAGGTGTTCGAACGCTCCGCCTCGCGGATCTTCTGCATGATCATCTGGCGCGACGTCTGCGCGGCGATGCGCCCCAGCTTCGAGGCCGGCATCTCGATCTCGATCGTGTCGCCCTCCGCGATGTCCGGCTGAAGGCGCCGCGCGCGCGCCAGGGAGATGAACCCCGTGCCGGTCTCCTCGTTGGAGACGACCATCGTGTCGTAAACGTGGAGCGAGAGGGTCTTGCGGTCAATCTCGACACGCAGATCGGCCGTCACGTCCGGATTGCGGCGTGCCGCCTGCTGAAGGGCCTGTTCGATTGCCACCAGCACGATCTCGCGGTCCACGCCGCGCTCGCGCTCAATGAAGTTCACAATCGCCAGCAGCTCGTTGTTCATGGCCATAACCTCTCGCTCCTCTCTTGTCAAAAAACAAAAAACACACGCGGTGATTCGCTGAACCACCGTGAAAACGGTCAAATATTACCGCATTCGGGCGCGAATGTCAACGGGAAGGAGGTGAAAAAATCATCCCCGCCTTTGCCAATGCCCGGAGTCTTCAAAACGGTCGAGGGGTCAAGTCATCGGCATAACTCGGGGTCGCTCATCGGCATAACTCGGGTCAGTTCATCGGCACAACTCGGGTCGGGTCATGCCGATGAGGTGATGCGCATCACGGTCCAAAACGGTGCGCACCACAGACACGAATGGTGCGCACCATTTGCTTCAGCGGTGCGCACCATTTTCCACGCCGGTGCGCACCACCCCCAACACCACGATGCATCAAGTCAGCGTTTCATCGGCAGAAGGGGGAACACGATTCCGACTGGGAATCACACTTCCACGTCGTTCAGCCTCACATCGCCCCAGCCGCAGGGGAGGGCAAAGCGGATCTTCCCATCCTTCTTCTTCTTGTCGAGCCGCATGATCGCGGCCAGCGACTCGAACGTCACGCCTGCGGGAAGCTCCGTGGGCAGCCCAACCGCGGCGAACGCGGCGGCGACTTCGTTCGGCCAATCCGCCGACGTCAGGCCGAGGCGCGCGGCGAACCGCGCCTCCTCCACGGTGCCAATCGCGACGGCCTCCCCGTGCTTCACCTGAAACGCGGTTGCGATCTCGACGGCGTGGCCGACGGTGTGGCCCAGATTGAGCTTCGCCCGATCTCCCTTCTCGAAGGGGTCCCGGCGCACGAAGCCGACCTTCACCGCCAGCGCGCGGCTCACGAACGCCGCGAGCCCCGGCAGATTGTCGAAGCCCTCATACGGCGCCTCGTCGGACAGGCCCCGCAGGCCGTCGAAGATTTCCAGATGGTCCCTGAGGCCCGGGTCGGCGATGAAGGCGTGCTTCACGGCCTCTGCGAGGCCACACCGCCACTCCCGCACGGGAAGCGTCAGGAGCGTCGAGACGTCGAGGACCACGAGCGACGGCGAATGGAAGGCGCCGACCATGTTCTTGGCCCCGGGCAGGTCACACCCCGTCTTGCCGCCCGTCGAGGCGTCCACCATCGACAGCAGGGTGGTGGAGACGTTGATCCACTTCATCCCGCGCATCCAGGTGGCCGCCGCGAAGCCGGTCATGTCGCCCACGACGCCCCCACCCACGGCGACGGCGAAGTCCGAACGGCCCAGCCCGGCGCGCTGGAATTCGCGCCACATGGACTGAACGGTCTCGATCGTCTTCACCTCTTCGCCGGCGAGGATCGTCATGCAGCTTGTCTGAATTCCGGCGCGGCGCAGCGAATCCACCACACGGCCCGCGTAGCGCGGCGCCGTGTTCGCGTCGCACACGACCACGGCGTGCCGCCCCAGCCCGCGGGCGAGGGCCCGCGCGCCGAGGTCGTCCAGCAGGTCAACGCCGACGCAGACATCCGACGGGACGTCGCCGGACTCGATGCGGAACGCGCCGAAGAGCACCTCAAGCGCGTCCACCAGCTCCTCCGGCCGCCGGCTGGAGACGTCCAGCCGCAGCGGAAAGCTCGCGTAGTGGGTCGCCCGGCGCGCCATCAGATTCTCCAGCCGCGTCCGCGAATCGGAATTCGCGGCGGCCACGAGCGGGCGCGAACCCGGCGCCCTGTCAATGCGCGCGCAGAGCTCGTCGATGGAACAGTCGAGGCAAACCACCGTTCCCGCGCGCTCCGCGACCGCACGCGCCACGTCATTCACCAGCGCGCCGCCGCCCAGGGCGACCACGCTGCGCGCGCGCGACGCGACATCCTCCAGCGCGCGCAGTTCGCGTGCGCGGAACCCAGCCTCTCCCTCCGCCGCGAAGATCGCGGGAATCGCCTGCCCGGCAGCCCGCTCGATCTCCGCATCGAGATCGACGAACGGAAGCGCCAGCCGATCGGCCAGCAGCCTCCCCAGCGTCGATTTGCCGCTTCCAGGCGGCCCGTAGAGGAAGAGGTGGCCGTTCACCGATCAGGCCTCTTCCTTGAGCGTGTTGCGCGCCTCGTTCACGCGCATCTTGCGGCCCATCACGTCCTTCTCGCTCATCGCCGCGATGGCGGCCTCCGCCTCGGGGCGGTTCGGCATCACCACGAAGCCGTAGCCCTTGGACTTGTCGTTGAACTTGTTCGTCACGACGCGCGCCGTGGAGACCGTCCCGAACGCCTCGAACTCCTTGCGGAGCTGCGCCTCGGTGAGGTCGTAGCTCAGGTTGCCCACGTAGATCTCCACGCTGCCGGCGGGGATGGGCTGGCGAGCCGGGAGGGGCCGCGAATCGCGGTCGCGGATGGGCTCGCGCCGCTTCTGCTGGGGCTGCGCGCACCCCGAGCCGCGATGTCCGCCGCGGCGGCCCACGAAATAACCAATCACAAAGCCAACGGCGACCGCGCCGGCAAGGGCGGCGACCGCGTGGGTAGGACAGCCTCCGGTGCACTCCGCGGCACCGAACAGAGCCAGGTTCATCATCTTCTTACTCTCTCTCTTTCTTCTTTGATTCCCGTCCTCAGCCCCCGAGAAATCCGTCGAGCTTCTTGAGGCGGGAGGGGTGACGCAGCTTGCGCAGCGCCTTCGCCTCGATCTGGCGGATGCGCTCGCGCGTCACGTTGAACTGCTTGCCGACCTCTTCCAGCGTGCGGGAGTAGCCGTCGGTGAGGCCGAAGCGGTTGTCCAGCACCTGACGCTCGCGGTCGGTGAGCGTCGTCAGAATCTCATGGAGACGTTCCCTGAGCATGGCGTAGGCCGTCTGCTCGGAGGGGTTCTCCGCCGAAGTGTCGGGGATGAAGTCGCCGTACTTGGCGTCGTCGTTGTCGCCGACCTTGGACTGAAGGGAAATAGGCTGCTGCGCCATGCGGTAGACCTGCCGCACCTGCTCGGGCTTCATCTCCATCTCCACGGAGAGCTCCTTTTCGGTGGGCTCCCGGCCGAGCTTCTGGATGAGCTTCTTCTGCACGCGCATGAGCTTGTTGATCGTCTCGATCATGTGCACGGGGATGCGGATCGTGCGCGCCTGGTCCGCGATGGCGCGCGTCGCCGCCTGGCGGATCCACCACGTCGCATACGTCGAGAACTTGTAGCCGCGCTTGTACTCGAACTTCTCCACCGCCTTCATGAGGCCGGTGTTGCCCTCCTGGATGAGGTCGAGGAAGCTGAGCCCGCGGTTCATGTACTTCTTCACGATCGAGATCACGAGGCGCAGGTTGGCCTCCACCATCTTCTCGCGGGCCTCCTGGCCCCGCCGCAGCACGGTCCGCAGCTCCTTGAAGGTTTCGAGGAACTCCTCCGGCGGCATCCCGAAGCGCGCCTCGAACTTCTTCAGCTTCTCGCGCACCACCGCCAGCTCGGCGTCGCGCCGCTTGGAGGCGTGCTGGTTGAGCAGCTCCACCTTACGCGAGAGCTGCTCCTTGTAGGGCAGGTAGATCGTCTCGTCGGCCTCCATGCAGAGCGTCTCAAGCACCTTCTGCTTGAAGTTGAGCCGCAGAAAGGCCTCGCGCAGCGCGGCGCGCGCGTTCTGCACGCCCTTCTCGGCGCCGCGCAGCTGCTGGGGCGTCGCCTTCTTGCGGTTCTCCTGCAGGGCGGCGAGCTTGAGGTGCGCGTCGGTGAGGCGCTGCGCCACGCCCAGCAGCATCTTGCGGAACATCGGCAGCTGCTCCATGTAGGAGTCGCGGTTGTCGTCGAACTTGTCCGTCACCACGCGGTCGAAGCGCTCCTGCATGCCTTCGAGCTTGTCGAGCAGGCCCATGTACATCTCGGGCGTGAAGGCGAAGCGGTTGAACATGTCCTTCGTCTTCGCCTCGCTCTCCTCGATGCGCTGGCAGATGTCCACCTCCTGCTCGCGCGTGAGCAGCGGCACCTGCCCCATCTGGTGCAGGTACATGCGGATCGGGTCGTCGAACATCTCCTGGACGCGGGCGGCCTGCAGGCGGCTGTCGCCCTGCTTGTCCTTGTTCGCGCGGAAGGTCTCCACGTCCTCGTCCGCAATCACCTTCACGCCCAGCTGGTCGAGGATCTGCCCATACTCCTCCAGCACGCCCTCGTCCGCGATCGTCGCGGGGATGCTGCGGTTGAGCTCGCCGTAGGTGACGTAGCCGCCGTTCTTCTCGGCGAGCTGCTTCAGCTCCTGGATCATCGCGTTGCGCTCGTCGGCGCCCAGCACGCTGCGCCCGGCGTAGGACCCCATCACGTCCTCGGGATCGAAATCGTCCAGCCCCACCGTCGAGGGCTGCGGCAGCACGTCGTCGAGCGGCATCACCTCGTCGATGTCGGCCACGTCCGGCACGTCGGCCGCGTCCGCCGCCTCGCCCGCCACCTTCTCGATGTCCAGGTCCCGCGCTTCGGCCTCCGCCTCTTCGGCTTCGTCCTCCGCCTCCCCGGCCGCGAACTCCTGTGGCGCCTCGTCCTCGTCGGCGAGGGAGGCCTCCACCTCGAAGACCTCCTCCTGCACCTCCTCGACCGGTTTTTTCCGCTTCGTGTCCTTTGCCTTCTTGGGGCCCTTGGTCGATTTTTCGTCCGGCTTCGCCTTCTTGTCGTCAGTTTTAGCCTTCGCAGCGGATTTCACCTGTGCGGCGGGTTTCCTGACGGCCTTCGCGGCGGGCGCGGCCTTCTTTGAGTTCTTCCTAAGTGCCATGAACGACTCCAGACTAGAGTTCTATTATATGCAGAAAAGTCAAGGAGCAATTATAGCATTTCTTGGTTCGATTTGTAAAGGGGTTGCGCATAGAAACGAAATTTGGTAGAATTCCGCCGTTTTTCCGCCTTCTTATGGACGGATCAAAGTAAAGGAGATATCTGCCGTGACCAGTTCCGCGTCCAACGCCGCAAAATCAGCCTACGCCGCCGCCGGCGTGAACATCGACAACAAGATGGATGCGCTCAAGGCCGTCAAGACCATGGTCGGGGCCACGAAGACCGCCAACGTCGTGGGGGGCATCGGCTCCTTTGGCGGCCTCTGCCGCCTCCCCCAGGGCAGCGCGAAGGATACCCTGCTCGTTTCCTCCACCGATGGCGTCGGCACCAAGCTCAAGGTCGCCGTGATGATGAAGAAGCACGACACCGTCGGCCAGGACATCGTCAACCACTGCGTGAACGACATCCTCGTCCAGGG
>JBJEWG010000033.1:0-3930 GCA_051884935.1 Kiritimatiellia bacterium
TCAGCGCCCACGACACCGCCCCCTTCGCCGCGTCGTCCTTCGGGTCGGACGTGTCTGAGTAGTAGCCGTCTATCTCGGTGATCCCCGAGCCGGGCGTCACCACCACCCGCTGCACCTTGGGTTTGTTGAAGCCCTTGATGTCCCAAAAGCGCACGGTATGCTCGCCGGCGATCTGGATGACCGCGCCATCGGCGTAGCGCGCGACGGACTCGGTGTCAATCGACCAGAGGCCGTCCCGCGTGCCGCGCGTGTTCACCTTCAGCGTCCCCAGCTCAATCCCGTCCAGCCCATGCGCCGCCGCATGGAGGATGTATTCGGGGTAGTCGAGCCCCACGCCCTCGGCCACGGAGAGCTGCAGGTAGTAGGTGCCATTGGCCGTCGCCTTGAAGGAGAAGTAGCCCTCGGTGCCGGCATTGATGTCGCCGGCCGTGTTGGGCGAGTAGCTTCCACTCAGCGCGGCCAGCGAATAGACGCGGGGCCGCAGGGTCAGATGCGTCTGTTCGCCGGGGAACGTCACCTTGAAGCAGTAGACCACGTCCTTGCGCACCGCGATCGCGAAGGTGTCGTACCAGTCCTGCGCGGAGAGCCGATGGGGCCCGTGCCCCTTCACGTCCACGACCTCAACCCCCGCCGACAATTCGTTGGTCGACTGGCAGACGACGGGGCTCAGCAGCGATGCGCCCGTGGACGTGTCGTCCCGCGCATCCCACGCATCGGGGCTGCCCTCCACGCCCGTCACGACCTCCAGCGAGAGGTCGATCGTCAGATCCGCCAGCTCGGCGGTCTCGGCGAGGTCCTGGCAGACGCCTACATAGTAGACGCCGTTGACAGACGCCTCAAGGCCGCCCAGAACGTCAAACGTGCCATCGTTCCGCCCGCGGTTCTCCACCACGATATTGCCCTTGGAATCGTAGACGCGCAGCAGCAGGTTCGTCGTCGCGCCCGTCGTGCGCAGCAGATAGCGCGTCCCCTTCATGGCCTTGAAGGAATACAGCGCCTCGTCGATGATCTCGTCGTAGCAGACGTCGCCGAATGCGTTCTTCCGCCCCGGCTTGGCCGAGACGACATCACCCGGCGTGAGCTGCCCCGCGAGCTCGTGCTTGGAGATGCTCCGCACCGGCAGCATCACGTACTGGAGGCGGAACGGCGCCAGCGCGTTCGAGACCGAGGTGATTACCGAGAAGTCGTAGAGGTCGGTCTCCTCCGGCACGAAATGGCACGCCATGTTCCATTCGTTCGAATACCAGGACGGGTGTTCGGCGAACTCGCCGCCGGTGATGGACTCGATGCCCAGCGGCAACTCCTCCGTGCCGTCCAGCGTGGACAGCAGATAGCGCCGTCCCGCCAGCATCCGCACCGTGAAGCAGAACTCCGATGAATCCGTCGGGAACTTCAGCGCACCCGTCCGTGCGACGCTTCCCCCCGGATAGAACTGATAGGGGTTCTCGGGAATCCCCTTCGGCAGGTTGATGCCCTGTTGCACGCACAACGTGCACGATTCGCCGATGTCGCCCTCGATGGTGATGTAGTACCACCAGTTCTTGGGGTCCTGGTCCTCCTTCGCGTCTTCGATGTCTTCTTTGTCGTCGTCCGGGTCAGCAAGGCCGAGATTCCAGTCGCTCGCATACAGAACGTGGCGCACCTGCGTGTCGGAGACCGCGACCTCCTCGAAGTCCGCCTCCGGCGCGTGCGAGTCCTCGTCCTCGGGGTCCGCCGCCAGAACGCTCTGAATCTGCAGCCCGCTCTCCTCGGGAACATCCTCCACCCAGACGGTGTAGCTGTTCCCCCGCGCGAGCTTCATCTTCAGCACATACAGGCCGTTGCCGGTGTAGGCGCCCGTCTGCTCATTGTACTCGTTGACGAGAACGATTCTCTTCTTCGCCCCCTTGGCGGAGACCTCGTCGGCGGCGCTCTCGCAGCTGCCCTTCACGGCGGCCGCGGCCGGGAGGGACAGCAGCCCCGCTGCGAGAAAACAGTATGCAAGTGCCCGCTTCATCCACAACCTCCATCACTTATCGACCTTGACGTCGCCACCGCGCTGAACGCTCAGCTGCCGGATCACCGTGCCCGTCCGCGTCTCGACTTCATACGACACCTTGTCCGCGAAGAAGTAGGCGCCGTTGACGAACGGCAGGAACTCCGGAACGGCCCCCACCTCCGAACAGCCGCAGCCTTCGCCCCAGCCCGTGATGACCACGCCCTGGTACTTCGCCGCCACGCGCCGCTCACCCGAGTCCGTCGTGTAGGGCAGGTAGAGCGTCCCCTTCACCACACCCGTCTTCGCCGAGAAGGAGAAGGTCACCGACTGCGGGTTCTGCGGGTTGACGGTCTTGCCCGCCAGCGCCATGCTGTTCGCGGTCACGTTGACCTTCAACGCGTCGAACGCGCGCGGCACCCCGCCAACGGCCCAACCGCCCAGCCCCGTCACGTCGAAGCTCAGATTCAGCACATCGGTCTCATACCCCTCCTCGCAGCAGCCCGCGAGGTCCGTGCCGCTGTAGAGGTTACCGAAGGTGTCGTAGGCGACGGCATAGGTGCCCTCCGCCACGTTCTCCGTATGGTACAGGCAAGCCGCCATCTCGCACAGGTCGGCGAAAGGCACGATCCGGGCCGTCGGCTCGCCAACGGCCTCGGCGACCGCCTCCGTGCGCATCTCGAAGAGCGCCGTGAAGATGTTCTTCGAGGCCTTCTTGAAGATCGCCAGCACCGCGCGGTCCTCGCCCACCGCCGTGAGCGTGGAGGACCCGCTCACCGCCGTCCCGTTCGGCAGCATGCCGGAGTAGCGCACCGTTCCCGTCCGGGCGTCGCTGGCGGACATCGTCAGCGTCAGGAAGCCGGACCCGCGAGGCGCCACGCCCGTGACCTTCTCGACGAACGCCTTCGGCTTCAGCGCCATCGTGTAGTAGCCAACCCACGGCGTCGCGGGATTGGTCCTGCTCCAGGCATCGCCGGCGATCTCCGCCACGAGGGTCTCGCCCGGGAACGAGGGATCCGTCAACTCAACGCGGACGGCGCCCGCAGGCTCGGCCGAGACGCGCAGCGCATAGCCCTTGCTGGCCGCCTCGGTCGTCAGCGTCCCCTTCGCCTCTTCGGTCCAGTTCCGCGCCGAGAACGACACCGTCCCCGCGGCGCTAAGATACTTGGCCGAGACGCGGCCCGTGGCCGGGATCGTCACGTCCAGCGTGCCCACCAGCTCACGCCGCCCCACGATCATCGGAACCGCCTTGAACGTGCGCGTCGTGGCGACTGCGGGATTCAGCGCCGCGGCCCCGCCCGCCGCGACCACGGGGTCCACGACCGTGATCAGCAGCTCCGTCGTCAGACCCGGCACGGCCCTGCGCGCGCGCGTCTCCGTCACCTGGAAGGTCGCGCGGTAGCTGCCCGCCTTCGCCGTCGGTACGCCCGCCATGACGAGCCTGCCCCGCGCGGCGTCCCACTTCACCGTCACGCCGCTCGGCAGCGCGCCGGTGAGCTTTGCGACGGCGATCTTGTTCGTCGGCTCGTAGGTACCCTCCTTCAGCGCGATCTCCTCATTGACGGCCACGTAGCGCACCAGCGAAAGCGTCTGGAACTCCTTCGCGAACTCGGGCGCGTCGTCGGCGACGGCCACCACGCTCACCGCGGTCGCGCCGGAGAGCAGCTTCACGCCGTTCCTGGGCTGCGACAGCGTCACCCTCACCGTCTTGCCCGCCTGCAGCCCCGAGACCTTCACCTCCACGGGCTCGGAATCGTGGTCGCCCCAGGCGATGGCGTTCGTCACCACACCGTTCACCGCCACGGCGGCCGTCGCCACGCTCGGCTTGATTGTCGCGGAGACCGCGCCGTCGTTGCGCGTGGTGCGCGTGACGGTCATTGTCGCGCCCTCGCTCGCCTTCACGTAGACCGTGCCGGGCTTGCCGAAGAACGGCTCCGCGCTCGTGAATCCAATGG
>JBJEWG010000034.1:0-3915 GCA_051884935.1 Kiritimatiellia bacterium
TCGGTCGTGTTCGACACCACGAACCGCAGTGCGGGCAGCGTCGCGTACCGTTCGAGGTTCGCCGCCAGATCGACGCCCTTCACGCAGCCGATCGCCTCGATCTCCTCCACCGTCTTTCCGCCCACGACGCCGCGCAAACAGGTGTGGTAGGCACCCCCGCGCGCGTTCAGGATCTTCGAGGGCGCGCTCAGCTCGTCGCCGATCGGCTGGATGATCTGGACGGCGCCGTCGAAGCCCGCCCGGTCGTTCATCCGCTGAACCATCCAGTCGATGAAGCAGCGGAGGAAGTTCCCCTCGCCGAATTGCAGAATCCTGGTATCCATGTCGTTCCTTTCGTTTGCCCGTCAGCGCGAAACCGTCAGCGTGACGGGGCCGTAGAGACCGTACTCGTGCGGCTGCCAGCCGGAGGCGTCGAGCCGCCTGTAGTTGATGTCCACCATGTTGATGTCCGTGAAGGTCTTCCACGGATAGGGCTTCGCCGCGTCCAGCCACCGAAGCCGGTTCGCGCCCGACGACGTCACCTCAATGGCAACCGTGTTCTCCCCGTCCCGCAGGAGCGCGGCGTCGAACGAGACCTTCCACGGCGCCATGATCGCCGCGCCGGCGGGCCGCCCGTTCACGAAGACGCGCGCGGACTCCGCGACCCTGCCGAAGCAGAGCTCCGCGCGGCCCCGCGCGCCCCCCGCGAGCGTCGCCGTCGTCTCATACCGCATCGTGCCGGCGAACGCCGACTCGGGGAACGCATCCCCCTTGCCCCACACCAGCGGCAGACGGCCCGACTTCGCGGCCGGACGCTCCGGCCCGCCCGCGACGGGCACCCGCCGCCAGACGCCATCCAGCGCCACCATCGTCCGAAGCCCCACGGGCTCGGCCTGCGGGGCCGCGCCGGGCTCGCCGCTCACGACGAGAATCGTGCTCTCGCCAATCGCAAGCGACAGCCGCACGGCGCCGTCCTCGACGGCGAGCGGCGTGATGCGCCCGCTCAGAGGGTCCATGATCTCGGCGGACCGGCACGGGACCGACGGACGGAATACGCCCGTCACGCCCTCGTCGCGGAGCTGGTTCGCGATGAAGTAGTAGGTCGCCCCGTCCTTCGCGTAGCGCACGTACATGAGCCCGCTGGCCTTGTTGAACGGCTCCCGCCGCGCCGGCAACGAGGCGAACAGACCCTCCAGCGGCACGACCCGAACGCCGGCGGGCATCTGCCGCGTCCGGCGGGCCAGCTCGGCCTCGCCGGCGGCGACGTCCTTCAGCCCCGGCACCGTCGCGGGCAGCGCGTCCGTGAAGCGGACCTGATACCCCTTCTTCGCCAGGTCGAACAGCCGCGCCAGCGTCGCCGGACGCATCACGCGCGCGTGCGGCACGACGATGGTCGTGTAGCGCGTCGCCCGCGCATCCGCCAGCGTCGCCAGCATCTTCTCGGAGATGAAGTCGAAGGAGTAGCCCGCGTCGTAGAGGGCGCGCGAGACGCGGCCGATCTCCTCGCCGTCGAACCAGGCGCGGTCGTGCACCGTCAGCTGGCGCTCGAAGCCCTTCGCCTCCATCCAGTAGTCGTGGAGCGGCCAGTAGACGAGCACGTCGTTGTCGGCGGCGGCCGTCTGGGCGATGGACTGCACGCGCGCGATGTAGGCGTTCAGGATGTCCACGTCGCGCCACACGGGATTGAAGCGGTTCATCTCGCAGGTCGCGTAGAACGTCCAGCCCGGCCACTTCGCATCTGCGGGCGAGTAGTTCATGCCGTGGTAGTAGACGTGGTTGACGCCCGCGAGCAGAAGGCGATCGACGAACGTCTTCACCGCGCCCACCGTCTCGCAGAAGTGCTCGCACACCCACGTGCAGGTCTCGGACGAGACAAGCGGGGCGACACGGGCGCCGGCGTGCTTCACGTGGGCCGCCGAGGACGCGAACTTGGAGATGAGGATATCCCGGTCGCCCGAGTTCATGAAGTCCGCCGACACGGTCGGGAACTGCGCCCGCGCCTTGTCGCAGCTGAACATCTCGGTCTCGGGGATGTCCGCCATCACGTAGAAGTCGAGCCAGTTCGCCGGGGAGCCGTGCGCCTCGTTGCGGGTCTCGACGCCCCGCGCCCGGCACCAGTCCTGCCACAGGGGAAAGACGTCCTCCACGATCATCTCGGCGAGCGTCTCGCGGTAGTCGCACTTCACGCGCGCCACCGCGTCCGCGTCGCCCACGCCCGCCAGCTCGGCGTAGTGGTCCTCAAGCCGATAGCCCCGCCGCTTCGCGAAGGCCGCCGGCAGCTCCCAGGCCCAGTTCGCGCCGAAGTATTCGTAGGAGTCGTGGTACATCCGCCCCGGACGCGGCACGCCCGGCCTGTCGTAGGCCGCCGTGAACGGCTTGAGGAAGCTCGTCATGGCCCCGGACGAGAACGGGTTCATCATCGGCCCGTGCGCCCCCGGACCCGAACGCTTGACCTTCTGCCCCGTCGGACGGGCCGAGAGCACGACGTCGCGCCCCTCCGCGTCCACGCCCCGCCACAGCACCTTCGACTGCGCCAGCCGCTTCGAGTTCACCTCAAGCATCCAGCACCCCTCCTCCGGGGCGAGATGCGCGCCGCCGAAGCACCAGCCGCTGCCCATCGTGAGGTCAACGCCCATGCCCTTCTCGCCCGCGAGGCGCACCGCCGTCCCCCAGGCCGCCATCCACTGCGGCGACAGCAGCTCGCGGTCGTTCGGGTTCCCCTTCACGGAGTAGATCGGGATCACGTGGAATCCGCCCATCCGGGCCCTCTCCATCTCCTCGATCTGAAGCCGCAGACCGGCCTCGTCCACGGCCGAGCCCATCCACCAGTTGTAGGCCCACGGCTTCATCGTCCGCGTGACAACCGGCCATTCGACGGCGCCAGCGACGGACGCGACCACCACGCAGACTGCTATGAGAAGATGCTTCATCGGCAAACCTTACCCGTTTGCCCGCTATTCTATCATATTCGCCGCCGGGATGGCAAGTCGCGCGGCCATTGTGTGTGGGCCGATTTGAAACTCCGAGCGTTTGCAAAGGGCTCCACTAACGTTCCGCCTGTTGCTCCGCGCGCTTCAACGACCCCCTTTCTCAAAGAAGATATGAGAAGAGGATAAGTGCCTATATAATATATAATAGAGGATAGGAGAGGCTTATAACGGCGTCGAAGACACCAACCAAAACTATCCCCCATACTTAATCAACAGACAGAAAGCCAAGTCCCATTTAAGTCAATGAAAAGTCGTTGAAGCGCGCGGAGCCCCAGGCGGTTCGTGAAAACCGCCCTTTGTAAACG
This sequence comes from Kiritimatiellia bacterium, assembly GCA_051884935.1. GTDB lineage: Bacteria > Verrucomicrobiota > Kiritimatiellia > RFP12 > UBA1067 > RUG572. Next base: position 3,275 of record JBJEWG010000034.1, read on the forward strand.
CTCGGAGTTAAAACCGAGAGGTGGCCCACCTCCCGCCGACATCCCACCATACCAGAGCCGACGGGGTCTGCCTTCTCCCTAGGCGATTCTGGATTCCACTGCCCAGTAAAAACTATTCCACTGCCCAGTAGAAAAGATTCCACTGCCCAGCGGAATTCAATCTACTGCCCAGTGGAATTCGTAGTCGTCGAGGTGTCCTCGCGCTCCCTCCTAGGCGAACGCACGCTCTCACCTAGACCAACCCCTTTCCCTCGCCGACATAAAACCAATCACTTGTTGAGTCAATGAAATGTCGTTGAGTTGTGCGGAGCCCTTTGCAAACACTCGGAGTTTCAAACCACGCGAGGGATGAGTCGTCCGCACAACTCGGGGTCACTCATCGGCACAACTCGGGGCCGGGAGCGGCTGCGGGGCCTCAGCGAAGTCTGATGATCATGCCGCGGGGGAAGACCTCCACCGGGGCGACCGCGCTGAACACGGTCGTACCGTCCGCGAGAGTGGCGGCAACCCGGTAGCGATGCGTGCCCGCGACCGTCGGCTCGATCTCGATCCAGGGCGACGTGGCGCCCGGCACGGGCTCGTCGTTGCGGAACCACTGATACCCCGTCGCACCGATCGCGTAGGCCGTGAGCGTGAAGGCC
>JBJEWG010000035.1:0-3911 GCA_051884935.1 Kiritimatiellia bacterium
CTTAAGGTTCTCAATCTGTGCTTCGCGCACGTTCTTCTTCAGGAGAATGATCATTGAATTGCCCTTTCCACTTGAAACTTGGCTTGCGGCAGACGACTACTTCTCGACGTAGGCGCCGAGGAAGCTGAAGTGCTCGATCTCGGGGTCCCGCGACAGCTCGGAGAGCAGGTTCAGCACGGCCGGGTCGGAAGGCGAGGCCTCGAAGTCGAAGATGAAGCGGAACTCGAAGTCCATGCCCGGCATCGGGCGCGATTCGAGCTTCGTGAGGTTCACGTCGATGGCCGAGAACTTCGCGATGATCTCCGCAAGCGAACCCGGACGGTGCGGGATGGAGAGCATGATCGATATCTTGTTCGCGTCCGGGTAGATTTCGAGGTCCTTCGTGATGCAGATGAACCGCGTGTAGTTGTAGGAGGCGTCCTGGATGTTCTCGGCGATCACCTCAAGCCCGTAGAGGTCGGCGCAGGCGCGCGAAGCGATCACCGCCGCGTCGCGACGCCCCGAGGCGGCGAGCTCCGCCGCGGCGACGGCCGTGTTCGCGCCCGGCGTCGCCTTGATGTTCGAGTGCTTCTTGAAGAAGTCGGTGCACTGCGCGATCGCGTGCGGGTGGCTCGTCACCTCGCGCACGTCCTCGAACTTCACGCCGTGGGGCGCCAGCAGCACGTGATCGACCTTCAGGCGGTGCGACCGCACGATGTGGAACTTGTGCTTCTGCATCTGGTCGTAGACCGCCACCACCGAACCCGCCGCCGAGTTCTCGACCGGCAGCACGCCGTAGGGGCAGAGCCCCTTCTCCACGGCCTCGAACACCTTCTCGAAGTTGTAGAAGTACATGATCGTGGGCACCTTCACGATGCGGCAGGTCGCCTGCTGGGCGTAGGACCCCTCCGCGCCGCAGCACGCCACGAACGCGCGCGTCGGGAACTGCCCCATGTGCGTCTCGCGCGCACGGGCGATCTCCTCCACCAGCGGGGAGGCCCCCTTGAGAATGTCCCGCTGACGCGCCTTCGAAATGGAGAAGAGGGTCGAGAAGAAGAGCCGCGCCGCGTGCTCGTTCTCGGGGCCGGCCTCCTCCGAGACGCGCGTGAGAATCTCGCGCTCGCGCGCCGGGTCGCAGATCGGCCCGCCGCTCTCGCGCTTGGCGAGCGCGATGTCCCGCGCAACCGTCAGCCTCTTCAGAAAGAGCCGGACGAGTTCCTCGTCAATGCGGTCGATCTCGCCGCGTACCGTCTTCAAGTCTGCCATGTCACCACCTCTTCTTTCACTTGAACCCTCGATGCGAAAAGCCCCGCTTCCTTCGCGGAGCGGGGCCACTTCTCAGGTTCGGGTCTGGAAACCGATTTCAGAAATGAGCAACGCCCCGCGTTCTTTCAAACACGCTAAAGTACGTAAAGTAGTAGCTGAGGGCCTTGTTCTGCATCGCGCGTAGTATACCAAATCATCCCGCCGGATTCCGTATCTAAATGTTACTTTCTCAAAGCCCAATCCGTCGCCCGCGCAGGAAGAAGCGGCACGCCGCCGCGAGCAGCAGGCAGCCGGCCAGATAGGCGACGCCGAGCGAGGCGAGGCCCGTGGACATCGAATAGTGCGCCTTCGTCCAGCCGAGCACGGTCGGCGAGAAGCAGCCGAAGAGAAACGCGATCATGAGGTTGAACCCCGCCGCGGACGCATGGTAGCGCGGTTCGACCACGTCGAAGAACGCCGCGAAGTTGTTCGAGTCGTAGGCGCCCCGAAACACGCCGAAGAGGAACATCGCGAGGCAGCAGCTCACATACGTCGCCGCCTGCGACATCCACAGGATGAACGGCACCCCAAGCAGCAGCCCCCCGCCGATGATCCAGAAGCGGATCGTGGGAACGCGCGACACGAGCCGGTCGCCGAGGCGGGACCCCACCACGACGCCCAGCACCGCCCCGAGGTAGTGCCACAGAACGGCGTTCAGCCCCGCGGAGGCCTTGCTCACGCCGAACGTCTCGGCGAGGTAGTTCGGCATCCACGTCTTGAACCCCACATCGACGTAGACCTCCATGCCCAGCGCCAGCGCGATGAGAACGGCCGCCGGCTTCGAGAACATCGCCCGCAGGGCCGCCGCGATCGTCACGCGGTGCGCGGCCGCAGCCGCCGCGACCGGCCGCGTGTCGCGCAGGGTGACGGCGAGGATGACCGCCCACACGAGCCCAAGCGCGCCGAGGGTCTTGAACGGCAGCCGCCACCCCTCCGCGCCCAGTCCGGCGAACCACCCCGCCAGCCAGCTGCACCCGATCACGCCCACGTACATGCCGAGCTGCAGGCACGAAAGCGCCGTCGCCTTCGAGTCGGCGTGCAGCTGCGAGATGAGCGACGTCGAGGAGGGATAGTAGAACGGCTGGCCGAACCCGTTGACGAGCCCGTACGTCACCACAAGCGCGCCGATGCACGTCACGAAGCCCGAGGTGAGAATGCCCAGGCTGAAGATCGCCACGCCGATCGCCACCATCCACTTGCGGCTGAAGAGGTCCGCCGCGAACCCCGCGAAGGGAATCGTGAGCCCGTAGACGAGCGTGAACACCGTGCTGACGAGCCCCAGCTGGACGTCCGTCGCGCCAACCGCCGTCTGGATGGACCCCAGAAGCGGCCCGTATATCTGGCGCATCCCCTGCTGGAGGAAGAACGCCATCCACAAGAGCCCGAGCGCCACCCACTTGTAGTCAATCCGCTTCATGCCGTCTCCCTCCTCCACTTCACCGCTTCAGTTCCGCGAACAGATCGGCATCGGCGCCCCGGCGGCAGACGATCCCCTTCGCGCGGCAAATCTCCTCGAACTTCACGCAGAACATCGCCGCATGCGTCGGGTCATCCGGCAGCTGCCCCGGCGGCGGCAGCGGCCCACACGCATAGAGGAAGACCGGCGCCTTCGCCGCCGTGCAGCGGCGCAGCAGCCCCGCCGGCGAATAGGCCTCGATCTGATCCAGGCAGTCCGCGCGGTGGGCCAGCCACTCCCCGAAGCTTGCGTAGCCGAATGCGTGCGCGCCGTAGTTGCTGTTCGGAATCCACGCCTTCATCTCCTGCGGGTCGATGGAGGTCTGCGGGCTGTTCACGAGCAGCGCGCGAATCCCCAGCGCGCAATCCCCCTGAAGGGACGCGTAAAGCGACGAACAGGCCCCCGCGCTGCCCCCTGTAAGGCCGACCCGCCCGACGTCGATCCTCCACTCCGCCGCGTGCGCCTTCACGAACTCGATGGCCGCGACCGCATCGTCCAGACACGCCTTCACCGGCGGCTTGATGCCCGCGTCGTGCGCGTCGTGCACCATCCGGTAGCTGATGGAGACGAGCGCGATCCCCTCTTTGCGGCACTTCGCCCACAGGCCGGCAATGTCGCCGAGCCGATCGCCGTCGCTCCATCCGCCGCCGTGGATGTTGATGAGCACGGGCGTCTTCGCATCCGGCGCGGCCGGGGGCAGCCACACGTCCAGGCTCTGCCGCATGTGCGGGCCATACTTCAGGTTCTCGTGAGTCGGCGCATCGACGGTGAACGCCGTGCCGTTCTTCGCCGCCGGGTCCCACCAGTGCTTCATCGTGCAGGACGTGAGCTTGTCCGCCGGACTGCGCCCGAAGACGCGCCCCACGCAGCGCAGCATCAAATCCCCCTCGCGGACGTTCGGCAGCAGGGCGCCCCCTTCCGTGTATTCGTTCCAGGCGTAGATGTACACGGCACCCGGCCTCTTCGGGTCCGCCTCCGCCGCGGCCTTCGCGTCGCGCAGATACTTCTCGAAGAGCTCCGGCACGGCGTTCGTGAACGTGCCGCAGTAGGGGTACCAGCACGCGCCCGCCCAGGGGAACACCACCTCGTTGCGGCAGCGCGCCGTCGCGTCCCATCCCGTCGGCACGTTCGGGATGTAGGGCAGCCGCCCCTTCCGCATCTCCGCCCAGTG
>JBJEWG010000036.1:0-20406 GCA_051884935.1 Kiritimatiellia bacterium
CGTCCGCCTGTCCGTCACCGTCAATCCGGCGTCCGTGGCGGAGACGGCGACCTTCAGCGTCTCGGTCTCGGCGACGAGCGGCGCGGGGCGTTCGCCGGGCTTCGGCAGGCGGTTGCCCAGGAACTCCACCTTGAAGTCCTCGACGACGACGCCCGTGCGGCCCACCCCCACGACGCGCGGCTCGATGCGCGCCGCGCCCTCGGGGATCATAAACTCGCTGACGACCGGGGCGCCGGGCTTCGCCTCGCGGCTGCCGTAGGTCCAGTTCATCACGCCGCCCGCCGCGTCCCACATCGTGACGCTCAGGGAGTAGGGCCGCGCGTCGGAGAAGTCGGCGAGCGCACGCGAGGCGCAGCTGAGGCGGAAGACGTCCCCGGGCTTCACGGGCAGCTGCCGCATACCGTGGATCGACCAGTCCCGCTCGCCCGTATGGCGCAGTTCAAGCGCCCCCGCGCGTGGCTGGGCCAGCGTCGCCGCCTTCGCGTCGCGCGACCAGGCGCGCGGCTCCGTGAACGTCCAGGTCTCCGCCCGGGCCACCACGGCCGCGGCGAGAACCATCCATCCGAGCACTGTCTTCATGGGTTGTCTCCTCTTTCTTTTGAAACTTCGTTCACTTCGCCAGGGCCGCGTGACGGGCCACGTCGAGCAGGTCGAGCACGGCGTCCGGTTCGAGCGGCACGTCCTGAAGCCCCGGCACGGCCGCGCCCGCGCGCGCCACCCACAACGCGCCGCGACGGCACTTGCAATAGCGCACGCGGACGACGTGGGGCGGTTCGCCCGGGGCGGACGGCACCGGGCTCGCGCTCAGAAGCGGCGCCACGTCGCCCTTCGCCAGCGCCGCGTAGGCCGTGGCCTGCGGCACGCGCAGGTAGAGCGGCGGCAGGCGGCAGGCCGTCGTGTCGTCCCACGTCCGGCACGTCCCGCAGAAGAAGGCCCGGCGATTGAACAGGCGAAGGAAGAGGATGGCCGACAGGAGAACCGTCGCGCCCGCCGCAAGCAGCTCGCGCGTCTCGACGAGGCCCCTCATCCGCGCCGCAAGGTCGCACGGCCCCCACACGAACGTCCGCTCCGAGAGCAGAAAGAACCACACCAAACCGGCATAGGCCGTGCACGCGACGCCCGCCGCCAGAAGCGCGTGGAGCAGCAGGCCGCTCTTCACGCGGAACGCCCGATACGCCATGAGCGCGGCCCGGGCCATCACGCCACCCGCCCCCACCCAGACGTAGACGGCGAGAAACCAGTTCCGCATCAGCTCGACGCGGGCAAGCGCATACCCCGCCAGCACGGCGATGAGAAACGCGAAGAGCAGGACGGCGAGGGGCCGGATAGACGGAAACGCCCCATCCCCTCCCATGCCGCGTTCCCTGAAGTAGGCCTCGTAGTCCTTGATCGCGTCTTCCACGTTGGGCTCCCCGTGCGTGAAGTCGATGCTGTTACGGCGCGGCGGAATCGAGCCGCCCCTCGCGGCGCGTCGAGAGGAGGTTCAGGAGTTCGGCCACGAGCCTGCCGGAGGCGTGGAGGCTCTCGACGGAGATATTGTCCATCGTATCCTGCGGCGTGTGCCAGTAGTCGTTCTTCCCGCGCGCGCTGCCAAAGTCGAAGTCGATGATGTCGATGGCGGGATAGCCCGCGTCGAAGAAGGCGGAGTGGTCGTCCTTGATGGTGATGGAGTCGCGCAGCGACACCTTGTCCGCCACGCCCGCCTTCCCGGCGGCCTCCAGCGTGAGGCGCCGAAGCGCCGGCGTCGAGTTCCAGGGGATTTCGATGTTCAGGTCGCGGTCGCCCAGCATGTCCAGGCAGATGACCGCCTTCACGGGCCGCCGCATCTCGCGGATTCGCCGCAGCAGACGCTTCGACCCATGGAAGCCGTCCCGGGGCCGATAGGCGATGCGGCACTCCTCGCCGTCCGTCCAGACGAACATGAGATTGTCGCGCGGCGTGCCCGCACGGCGCACCGCGCGCGCGAGCGCCACGAGCAGCCCGCTGGTCGAGGCGCCGTCGTTCGCCCCCTCGAACCCCTTCGCGGCCTGCGGCGTGGTGTCGAAGTGGGAGAGCAGCACGACCCACGGCCCGGACGGATTCTCGCCGGGAATCTCCAGGCAGACGTTGGCGAAGTCGCAGACCTCGTCGTAGATGTTGTCGCGAAAGCGGTCGAGCGTGGCCGCCACGTCGGCATGGGCGCTGAGCCACACCGCCGCGCGGATCGCGCCCGCCGTGCCGGCGTGCCGCGGCGTGCAGTCCCTCACCAGTCCCGCGGCGGTGTCATGGGCCAGCCGGGCGTCGGCGGCCGTGAAGGAGATCGCCCCGCCGCGCGCGGCACACGCGGCACACAACGCCAGAAGCGAAAGAATCAGGCCCCGCATCAGTCCATCTTCACGCCCAGGATCGCGAGAATGCGGTCGAGGTCGTCGTTGTCGATGAAGTCGATCTCCAGCACGCCCTTCACGTGCTTGCCGTTCGCATGGGTCACGCCGCTCGTCAGGCGCACCGCGCAGCCCAGATGCTTGTGAATCTCCTCGTTGAGCTGGCGGCAGTAGGCCTCCGGGATATCCGGGATGCCCGCCTTGCGCTCGACGACGGGCGCGTGCAGCTTGGCGACGCGACGCTCAAGCTCACGCACCGTGATGCCGGGCACGGGGCGCCCCGTGCGCGGGTCCGCGAACGTCACGCACGCATCCGCAAGCTCGCGCACCTCCGCCGGATTGTCGTACTTCGAGAGCACGCCCTGCAGCACCTTCGCGTGACCCAGCGTGATCGCCCCCCGGCGGACATAGTCGCGCACCTCGACCGGCAGGTCGAGAAGCCCCACGAGATTCGCGACGGACGAACGGTTCTTCTTGCCGACGCGGCGCGCCACCTCCTCGTACGTGAGCCCGAAGCGCGTCTTCAGCGCCTGATACCCCTCGGCCTCCTCGATGGGGTTGAGGTTGTCGCGCTGGAGGTTCTCCGTGATCGACATCACGGCCGCGACCTCGTCCTCCACCTGGCGCAGCACGACGGGGACGAGCTTGAGCCCGGCCTCGATCGACGCGCGCTGGCGGCGTTCGCCACAGATCAGCTCCAGCTTGCCGTCCGCGCGGCGGCGGCAGGTCAGCGGCTGGATCACGCCGTTCTCGCGGATGGATTCGACGAGGTCGTCCAGCTCCTCGCGCCGGAACTCCGTGCGCGGCTGGAACGGGCAGCGCGCGATGTCCTGCGGCGGCACCTGCAGCACCTTCTCCGTCTCGGGCACCCCCGCCGCGTGCGCGGGGGCCGGCGCGACGGGCGTCGCGGGTGCCTGCGGCACCGTCGGCGCGATGAGCGAGTCGAGTCCGCCCCCCAGCCCGCGACCCACGTGACCGAGGCCGCCGTGCTTCTGCTGCGAGCGGATCGCCGCGCGGTTCGGCGGCTTCGGCCCTGCGGCCTTCTTGAGGAACGGGTTGGCGGGTTTCTTCTGCGCGCTCATGGATACATCCCCGGATAGCTGAGCCCGGTGTTCTCTGGCAGACCGAACATCACGTTCATGTTCTGGAGCGCCTGACCGGCCTGCCCCTTCATCAGATTGTCGATGATCGACACCACGCGCAGCTTCCCCACGCGTGGATCGACCGAGACGACGATCTCGCAGCGGTTCGTGCCGCGCACGCTCATCGTCCCCGTCGCCGCCGTCGAGGGCAGCACGCGCACGAAGGCGCTCTCGCCGTAGAACGCGCGGTAGACGTCGAGCACCTCCTGCTCCGAGACGTCCCGCGTGAGGTCCCCATAGAGCGTGGAGAGGATGCCGCGCGAGATCGGCAGCACCTGCGCCGTGAAGATGAGCCGCACGTCCTCGCCACCCTGAAGCGAAAGCTCGCGCTCGACCTCGCACACGTGCTGGTGACCGCTCAGGCGGTAGGCGTTGATCTGCTCAAGGCGCTCGGGGAAGTGGAACTGCGGCTTCGCCTTCTTGCCCGCGCCCGACACGCCGCTCTTGCAGTCGCAGACGATGGAGCGCGGCTTCACCAGATGCGCCTTCAGCGCCGGCGCGAGGCCGAGGATGCAGCTCGTCGCGAAGCAGCCGGGATTGCCCACGAGATTCGCCTTCGCGATCTCCGCGCGGTGCAGCTCGGGCAGACCGTAGACGTTCGTGCCGAGCAGCTCGGGGGAGAGGTGGCTCGGGTCCTTGCCGAGGCGCGTCGCGTAGTCCTGATAGGCGGCGAGCGTGGTGAAGCGGAAGTCGCCCGAGTAGTCGATCACCTTCGCGCCCTTCGCGAGCTCGGCCTTGGCGTCCGCCATGCCCACGCGGTCCGGCGTCGAGAAGAAGACGACGTCGAACGCGCCCTGCGCGGCCGGGTCGTCCGCCGCGAGGATCGGCAGGTCGCAGTACCCCGCCAGATGCGGATACACGTCCGAAATTCTCTTGCCGGCGTCTTCGCGCGCGACGAGCGCGCCGATTTCCGCATGGGGGTGGCGCAGCAGAAGGTCGATGATGCCCAGCCCGCCATAACCGGTGGCGCCGACCACTTTGACTTTGATTTTCTCGTTCATGGATGCGCGTATTCTACCACAGCCAATCAGCGAGGGCAACCGTTCCGCGCCTACGGCGCGATCTCGACGGCGGCGTCCGTCGCGGCGATGTCGGCGCGCGCGATCGGGCGGGAGGCGCCCGTGCCGCGGTAGGTCCGCACGCCGCGCAGGACCACGCCATCGCCGTAGGCGACGTCGATCATCCGCTCGTCCACGATGTCGTTCTCCTCGAAGAGGATGTCCGAGAAGAGGATGTTCCGCACGCGCTTCGTCTTCGCGCCGCCGACGGAGATGGCCTTCGCGGCCCCGCGAATCGAGCAGTGCGCGATCGAGACGTCCGAGATGTCCACCCCCGTGTGGCCGCTGCTGAAGATCGGCTGGATGTCGAACCCCCTGCCGGCGTGCTCGATCACGATGTTGGAGACGCGGACGTGGCGGATGACACCCTGCCCCACGCCGATGCGCATCCCGTCCGCCGACACGTGGAACACGCAGTTGTCGATCGTGATGTTCTCGCAGACGCGCGCGGGGTTCTTCAGCCGGCCCGGGGACCCGCGGATCGCAATCGCGTCGTCGCCCGTGCGGATGATGCAGTCGCTCACCGTCACGTTCCGGCAGCTGTCGATGTCCAGCCCGTCCGTGTTGAGGTTCCGCACGCCGTTCTCCACGCGGAGGCCCCTCACGGAGACGTTCTCGCACCCGTAGAAGAAGCAGCTCCAGCACGGCGCGTCCTCGATGCGGATATCCCGCACCCGCACGTCGCGGCACTCCACGAACTCGATCATCTGCCCCGGCCGCCCCTGCCGGTCGTGGTCCTTCGCGCCGAAGCCGCCGTCCCGCCAGCTGATCCGCCCCGTGTGCCGCGGCCTGCCGCCGAAGAACGCGCGGCCGTTGCCGTCGATCACGCCCTCGCCCGTGATCGCCACGTCCTCCTGCTCAAGGGCCAGGATCAGATGCCGGGCGCTCCACCCCTCCTTCACCGACCCGAAGTTCTGCGGGAAGGCGTTCGTCGGGTTGTAGTCGCCGAGATTCCCCGACCCCACCAGGCGCGCGCCCTGCGCGAGGTGAAGCTCCACGTGGCTCTTCAGGTAGATCGTCCCCGTGCGGAACGTCCCCTGCGGCACGGTGACGCGCCCGCCGCCCGTGGCCGCCACATGGTCGATGGCGGCCTGGATCGCCGCCGTCTCCAGCGTCCGCCCGTCACCTGTCGCCCCATGCCGGGTGACCACGGCGTCGGACGCGAACAGACTCCCCGCCAGCAGGCAGGTCGCGGGAATCAGGGCTCTCATGTCGGCCTCCTCCCCCGCCTCAGCGCAGCGGAATCTCGTCGAAGCCCAGCACGGCCACGCCGGCCTCCCTGGCCGCGGCGAGGATGCGCTCCAGCCATTCCGTCTTCAGGTGGATGCCGTGCGCGTCGGGGTGGATGCCGTGCGACGCGAGCACGAGCGCCTCCTTGCGCGCGCCCGCCCGCCGGATGCAGGCCACGACCTCCTCGATGTCCGTGTTGTAGGCCTCGCCCAGCAGCAGGCAGGAGAGCAGCCTCCGGCGCGGGAGCTCCGCCACGGGGGAGAACAGGCGCTCGTCCGAGATGAGCGGCTTGAGCTCCGCCCGCTTCTCGCCCTTCGGGTCGTAGGGCCGGATGCCCCGGATCCCCGTGCGCAGGCGGTCGAAGCGCGTGAGCAGATGCTTGTCGGTCGTCTCGTCCCGCCGGCTGTTCGGATAGGCGAAGTTCCGCACGGGGATGTACGCGACGTCGCACTTGCGCTTGACCGCGTCGAGCTCGGCGGCGCAGTACCCCGCCCACCCCTTCTGCGCGATCACCTCCGGCACGTTCCCGTGGTACTGGCCGTGAAGCCCAATCGAGTGGCCCGCCCCCATCAGCTTCTTCGCCGCGAACGTGGCGTCGGGCGTGAAGTCGCCGCTCACGAAGAACGTCGCGTGCGCCCCGTACTTCTCGAAGATCGGGATCGCCCTCTCCCAGTCGGCGAAGTTCCGGTCGTCGAAGCTCAGCACGAGCACGCCCGTCGAGCCGAACGGCAGCGGCCGGCAGTTCTCGATCGTGATCCGCCCCTTGTCGCCCGCCACCTCGGCGAACACCATCCGCTTGTTGCGGATCTCGCGCTCGCGCCACCCGAGCCGGTGGCGCACCTTGAGCCTCTCGATCGGCCTGCGCTCGCAGTTCCGGAACGCCAGCTCGCAGCGCTCGCCGCCGCGCAGCCGCATCGGCAGCAGCGTCTCGAACGTGCAGTCCTCGAACCGGATGCCCGTCACCTTCCAGTCGCTGGCGACGTCGGTGTTCACGTTCACGGCCTTCTCGCACTCGGCGACCGTGCAGTTCTTCACGAGGATGTCCTCGATGTAGCAGTTGCGCACCCCCTGGACATACGCGGGCGAGAAGCCGACCCCCGCGAGGCTCGCCGCGTGGACGCGCGTGTCGAGCACCTTGATGTTGCGGATCGTCCCCGAGCCGATGCCGAACCGGATGCCGTAGCAGCAGCTTGTGATGTCGCAGTCGCGGATCTCGATGTTCTCGCAGAAGTTCGTCGCCGCGTGCTTCCTGCACGCCGCCCGGATCGCGAAGCCGTCGTCGCCCGTGCGCAGCACGCACTTCTCCACCTTCACGTTGCGCGTGCAGTCGATCGAGAACCCGTCCGAGTTCGCGATCGTCACGTCCGCCTCGATCCGCACGCCCCGGATGTCCACCCCGTCGCAGCACCTGATGTGGCACGTCCACGACGGCGGGTTGACGAGCGACACGTCGGCGAGGCGGATCCCCGTGCACCGGAAGAACGCCACCATCATGCCGGGCCGGAACCACTCGCGGTCGAGCGGGTGCAGCTTGAGCCCGAACTTGTACCACGGGAAGCGGCTGTCCTCGTCGCACTCGCCGAAGAACGCCGGCCCGTTGCCGTCGATCGTCCCCTCGCCCGTGATCGCGATGTTCGCGGCGCGCCACGCCCACACGAGGTGCCCGCCGCTCCACTCCTCGCCCACGCTCCACACGTTGTCCGGGAACGCGTCGTTCGCGTTGTAGTCCTTCTTGTCCACGCTGCCCCTGAGCGTCGCCCCCTTCGCGAGGTGCAGCTCCACGCCGCTCTTCAGCTCGATCGACCCCGTCGTCCACACGCCCGCCGGGATTTCGACGCGGCCGCCGCCCCCGGCGCTGGCCGCGTCCACGGCCCGCTGGATGAGCGCGCGGTTCGCCGCCGCGTCGCCCCCCAGCCCAGAAACCACCGCGCCCCGCGCGCCAAAGGCGAGCGTCACGCACGCCGCCACTGCAATCCATGCCTTCTTCATTGGAGTTCCTTTCTTATCGCAGAATGAGGATCATGCCCGGCACGAACCACTCGACGGGGTCGTCCACGAACCCGAAGTCGCCCGCCCAGAAGTAGAGGACCCTCTTCGTCACGAGGCCCGTCACCCCCGCTTCCCCGGAGTCGAGCGTCCAGGCGTCCACCAGCCCCTTCTCCGTTCCCGTCGCCGGGTGGCTGCGCAGATGCCCCACCTCATCGGCCGTCAGGGCGCGGTTCCACAGCGTCACCTGCGAGACCTGCCCCCGCATCGGGTAGCCGCTTGTATAGCCCAGCATGCGCGCGCCGATGCAGAACGGCGAATCGTGCTTGGCCACGACGTATTTGACGGAATTGGTGGCGGCCACCGCCTTGCCGTCCAGATAGGCGACCGCGCTGCTCCCGTCGTAGGTGCAGGCGATCTGATGCCACTTGTTGTCGTTGTGCATGACGCTGTTGTCCACGCGCAGGATCGTCGATGAGTCCGAGGCGGCGCTGTTCCGCAGCTGGAACTGGATGGACTGGCTTCCATCGTCCCCCCGCATGGTGTAACAGCAGAATCCCGGGCATTGAGTTCCCAGCGCGCCCTGCGAGACGATTACGCCATATGTTTGGGACCCGACGTTAGGGTTCTTCACCCAGGCCGTGAAGGAGAAGTTCGTCAGATTCGGGTACACCCGGTCCGACCGAAGACTGGCCTGGGCCACCTCGCCGCCGAAGTAGGGCACGCCCACCGTGCCGCCCGTGCCGTGCAGGGCCGGGTTGGGGTCCTCCGAAGGATGGAACGTCCCGTTCACCAGATCGTAGAGCCCCGTCCGCGCGTCCGCCGTCCGATAGCACGGCACGAACTTGCGCACGATCTCGCCCGCCTTCCAGATGCAGGCGGAGTAGACGCGCCCGCGCCCGCGCGTGCCCGTGGGGATCGCCCGCAGCAGCGTGATCTCGCCACCGGCCCCATACCGCGGCGCGCTCAGCGTCACCGCCTTCGTGCCGTTCACGTAGAACCCGTCGCCCCAGGAGTCGAGCAGGAACGTCTTCCGCGAGAGGGAATATCCAACCGTGCTGGCGGACCACATTCCCGCCTTGTCTTCCGCCGCCGAGGGGCCGTCCGCGCAGCAGCAGGCCCACTTCTGGCTGCTGTTCATCCACACCTCGAAGAAGAGGTCCGAAGCCGTCATCTCGCCCTCCGCCTTCGTCCGCGAGCCGAGGATGCGCTGCAGCTTCGTCGCCGTGAACGGCAGGAACTCGACCAACGCCGTCACGTCCCGCGCGGCGGTCACGCCCGTCGCGATGGCCTGCCCGCCCGTCGCGCACAGATAGTCGAGCTGCTGGTAGCCCTCCGGCAGGTCGGCCGAATACGTCCCCACGTCGTAGGTGAAATCGCCCGGGCCGTCGCTCGGGTAGAAGCGCCCGCTCACCCGGTCCCGCAGGCCCGCCTTCAGGTCGAACGTGCGGTAGCACGGCACGAAGTCGCGCTTCAGCACGTCCCCGTCCCAGATCTTCCAGCCGTAGACGCGCATCTTGTAGTAGGTGAACGGCTTGACCAGCCCTCCTGCGCCGATGGTTCCGAAGATGTGGAGCGGATACTTCGTGTGCGTCGTCGTCTTCTTGAGGCCCGTGAACGTCACCGTGCCGTAGGTCCCGGCGCCGTTCGCCGCGTTGCAGGTGAACGTCTGGCGGGTGGTCCGAAGCGCCGTCGTGATATCGAATCTCATGACTTTGGAACCATACTTGCTGCCCTTGTCGAACCACGCATACAGCCGATTGTCCTCTGTGTCGCCGCCGCCGAAGTTCATCGAGAAGTAGGCTGTGCCACCTCCTTCCTGACTCCCGAAGAAAATCGGTCCGGCCGCGGTGACGGGCGCGGTGACGGAACGGTCGGCGGAATCGCCGACGAACTGAATGGAGGCCTCCATCTTCGTCGTGGGATTGGGGTAGTAGCCAGTGTTGATCACCTGCGTGCCGCTGGACTCGATGTACGCGACGTCGCGGTAGAGGTCCGCCGGGCAGATGAGGAACGAGACCGTCTTCGTCCGGCCCGCCCAGGCCCCCTGCCCCGTGATGGTCGCCGTCGCCGTGCCGAAGCGGTCGTTGTGCGCGTAGGCGACCGTGTAGTCCGTCCCCTTCACGAGGGGCTGGTCGGTGCGCGGGTCGGCCACCACCGGCTCGGGGGTGGACGGCTTCGCCGCGTCGAAGAGCTGGTCCGGAATCGGCTGGACGAGGAACGGCGTCTCCGTCTTGCCGAAGAAGCGGGCCTGGTCGAGCAGGTAGTTGCGTTCCCGCTCGTAGGCCGTCAGCGTGCGCGCGTAGACGCGGATCGCGTGGATGCGGATATCCGTGCGCAGATTGGAGAATACGCCGAATCTACCCCAGACCGCCGTGAAACTGTCGTTGCTCGACGGGGCGACGGAGGCCCCCGCGTCCAGACAGCGTGCGGAGGTTGACTGCGCGTTGCCGAAGACAACGGAGATCGTGTGGCCGTCGCTCGCGGCCTTGCCGGTGTACCAGTTCATCAGCACCAGCTGAGTCTTGCTTCCGGGATAGAGAAAGTAGAAGCCGTCCGAATCGACGAACCGATAGCCAATTCCGCCGCGCGGCGTCGTGAAGATGGACTGAAGATTGGCGTAGTTGTCCGTATAGGCCCATCTGACCCGCTGCGCCACCACCTCCACCGTGAACGGCGCGTCGTTCGTCCCGCACGCGAGGCCGTTCAGCGTCTTGAACGTCGGATAGGTCACCGTCGCCGTCGTGTTCGTGTCGGGCTTCTTGTTCGTGTTGGCCGCCGAGAGCATCGCGTTCGCCTCCACCGTCACGAACTTGGTGGGGATCGTGACGTCGTTGCCCTGGCCGGAGAGGTCGCACCACTTCGTCGGCGCCGCCGCGTGCGACCGCACGCCATTCTGAAGTGTGTTGTCGATGCCGTCCCAGTGCAGCACCAGCCCATCCTGCACATAGCTCTCGGACCCCGGCACCGCCGCGCCCTGCGCCGCAAACGCCAGTCCCATGGCCGAGGCCAACGCCAGCCCCGCCACCGCGCGCATTCGCCGCCCCGCCAACGCAAGCGCCCTCCCGCTCGCCACTCCCGCAGACACGAGCGCCTTTCCGCTCGCCACTCCCGCAGACACGAGAGCTCTTCCACTCGCCGCCCCTGCGGACGCAAGCGCCCTCCCATACATCAACCCGGCATCAAACAAGCTGGACATGAAACACCCTTTCCCTGTCTATTTTTCAGCGTGAGGCCTAAACAGTAGGGATACACATCCCTAGCCGCCAGTCCACCCATAGTTTAGCATTTTTTTTTTTTTTTCCTGCACAGACGCAATTATAATATTTACAAAAACTTTCATCGCCCTTCTCCCGCCTCCCTCCCACCCGTGCCTCTATCCACCCCCTGTCCATATCCAACCTTCCACCCTGTCCATATTCCACGATCCACCTTTATATATATAGACGCGCGCGCGAGAGTATATCGCGCGAGTATATATGGACGCGCGCGCGAGGCGGGATTCCCCCTTTCCGTTGTGCGCTTTCTTTTAGTCCCATGCGGCCACGCGCGCGAAGCGGGGCCAAACGCCACCGAGTGGCGGCCCACCTCTCGCCGACATTCCATCAGACCAGAGCCGATGGGCAATGCGCCTCCCTAGGCGATTCTGAATTCCACTGCGCAGTGGAAAATATTCCACTGCCGAGCGGAGTAAATTCCACTGGGCAGTAGAATTTCCTCCACTGCCGAGTAAACCTCGTCATCGCCGAAACGCCCCCGCGCCCTCTCCTAGACGCCCCCCTCCCGCTCATCCCGTCTATCCTCCACCCCGCCGCCCGGTTTTAGAAACTCCGAGCGTTTGCAAAGGGCTCCGCTAACGCTCCGCCTAATGCTTCGCGCTTCTTCAACGACCGCTCATTGACCTAACTTTAAATTGGGTCTACACCACTTGCCATATATATAAGGAGCAGTGCTAGCGGGGAGCAGGTGCCACTTGCCTATATATAAGGAATAGGGCTGGCAGGGGCGAACGCCCCTGCCACGGGACCGACAGTCGGCTTCTTGTCGTGTGCTTTTTAATGGAGGTAATCCGTTGATTGAAAGAAAAAAGCCGTTGAGGAAGCGCGAAGCCCCCAAGGCGGTTCGTTAGAACCGCCCTTTGCAAACGCTCGGAGTTAAATCAATACCACGCGGTGCGGAGGTTTCAGGGCGTAGAGCGAAGTCAACGCGCGGCGGGTAATCACACGATATGCTATAATGAGGAGGTTCCGCGCGGGGTGCATCTGAAGTCAGCGTACATCTGAGGTCGGGGTGCCGGAACGCGGACGGTCAACTGCAACTGACGAGACGAAGGAGACGGACAATGAAGGTTCTGCTGGTAAACGGGTCGCCGCATGAACATGGCTGCACGCGGGCCGCGCTGGACGAGGTGGCGAAGGAACTCGCGGCGCAGGGCGTGGAAAGCGAAGTGTTCTGGCTCGGGCTCGACCCGATCGCCGGGTGCATCGGGTGCGGCGTGTGCAGGCAGGCGGGCCGCTGCTTCCGCGACGACTGCGTGAACGCATTCGCCGCGAAGGCCGTCGCTGCCGACGGGTTCGTCTTCGGGTCGCCAGTCCACTGGGCCTCGGCCTCCGGCGCGATCACGTCGTTCATGGACCGCGTGTTCTCCACGGTGGGCGGCCAGCTCAGGGGCAAGCCGGCGGCGTGCGTCGTCTCGGCGCGGCGGGCCGGTACCACGGCGGCGCTGGACCAGCTGCTCAAGTACTTCTACATCTGCGGGCTGCCGATCGTGCCGTCGCAGTACTGGGCGATGGTGCACGGCGCGAAGCCAGAAGACGTGGCGCAGGATCTCGAAGGCCTTCAGACCATGCGCACGCTGGCGCGGAACATGGCGTGGATGCTCAAGTGCTTCGAGGCGGGGCGCAGGGCGGGGATCGACCTGCAGCAGCGCGAGCCGCCGGTGCGCACGAACTTCGTCAGATAGGGTGCCATGGCAACCGGGAATCCCTTTGCGGCCAAGCCGCGGTACGAGATACTGGACGGCCTGCGCGGCGTGGCGGCGGTGATCGTGGTGGCGTTTCATCTGCTGGAGAGCTACTGCGGCGGCGACCATACGAAGCAGATTCTGAACCACGGCTATCTCGCGGTCGATTTCTTCTTCGTCCTCTCCGGGTTCGTGATCGGCTATGCGTACGACGACCGCTGGGGGAGGGGCCTCACGACGTGGGGCTTCATCCGGCGGCGGCTCGTGCGCCTGCACCCGATGGTCATCTTCGGCACGCTGTTCGGCGCGGCGCTCTTCTACTTCGGCGCCTGCAACGAATGGAAGCCGATCATGGAGACGAGCGGGTGGAAGCTCGCGCTGGTGGCCCTGATCTGCTGCACGATCATCCCGGTCGGGAAGTCGCTCGACATCCGGGGATGGGTGGAGACGAACCCGCTCAACGGCCCCGTGTGGTCGCTCCAGTGGGAGTATCTGGCGAACCTTCTCTACGCGCTCGTCGTCCGGCGGTTCAGGACGTGGATGCTCGCGGCCTTCGTGGCGCTTTCCGCCGTGCTGACGCTCAACCTCGCGCTCAACTGGGATCTCACGCACTCGTTCGCGGTGCGCGACTACGCGAAGTTCACGGTGATCGGCGGCTGGTCGCTCACCGAGGACCAGCTGCTCATCGGCATCTCGCGCCTGCTCTACCCCTTCTTCGCAGGCCTGCTGCTCGCACGGCTCAACCTGATCATCCGCGTGCCGCGGCACGGCTTCCTGGCGACTTCCGCGCTGACGGCCCTTGTGCTGGCGATGCCGTACTTCGCCGCGCCGTCGTCCCCATGGGTCAACGGACTCTACGAGGCGGCTGCCATTCTGGTCGTGTTCCCGCTGATCGTCTCGATGGGCGCGGGTGCCTCGCTCGTCTCGGGCGCGTCGAAGGTCTGCCTCTGGCTGGGCGCCCTTTCCTACCCGCTCTACATCACGCACTTCCCGCTCGTCTACCTGCAAAAGGCGTGGGTGGAACACCACCCGGAGGCGACCACCTCGCAGCACGTCGCGCTCTGCCTTGGCTGCTTCGCGCTGGCGATCCTCGTCGCCTGGGCCGCGCTCAAGCTCTACAACGAACCCGCCCGCCGCTGGCTAGGCCGAAGGAAGTGACCGGATTACACGAAAGGAGAATGCAGATGAAGTACACCAAGAGGCTGATGGCGGGGGTTGCCGCCGGAATGATGGCGTTCGCGGCGGTTGGCGCCGACGCGAAGTATCCGCTCAACGACGTGAACAAGATGATCGCGGACGAGTGTGCGCGACGCGGCATCGTCATCGTCGATTACCACATCCACCTGCGCGGCGGCATGACGACCGAGAAGTGCGTCGTGCGGGAGAACGCCTTTGTCGTTCGTTCGAGCGCCATGGACAATCACGGGCGGGACTGGGAGACGAGCCGGAACGACCAGCTCGTCCAGTTCGCGGCGAAGGCGCGGGCGGCGAACCCGAAGATGCCGGTTGGCATTCAGGTGAACGACCGCGACTGGTTCGAGCAGATCGAC
Source organism: Kiritimatiellia bacterium (assembly GCA_051884935.1). Classification (GTDB taxonomy): domain Bacteria; phylum Verrucomicrobiota; class Kiritimatiellia; order RFP12; family UBA1067; genus RUG572. Next base: position 14,293 of record JBJEWG010000036.1, read on the forward strand.
GCGGCGACGCGGGCGAAGTTCGACTATATCCTTGCGGACACGATGATCTTCGGCGACAACCCGGACTGGAAGAAGAACTGTCTGTGGAATCCGCAGCGGATCGACGACGCGGAGAAATGGATGGACGCCTACGTCGAGCACAACCTGCGCATCCTGGGGGAGCCGATCTCGATCCTCGCGAATCCAACGTATCTGCCAGTCGAGATCGCCGGGGACTACGACAAGCTCTGGACGGAGGCGCGGATGCGCCGCGTGATCGCGAAGGCGGTCGAACGCGGCATCGCCATCGAGATTCAGGCCGGTTCGCCGTATCCTCGCCCGAAGTTCCTGAAACTCGCCAAGGAGATGGGCGCGAATTTCTCCTTCGGCACGAACAACTTCGACGACAAGCCGAAAGACCTCACGCATTGGCTCGACGCCATCACCTGGCTCGACCTCAAGGGCGACGACATCTGGACGCCCGCATGCCTCAAGCGCTGAGGAAGTTCGCCGGATGATGACGACGTACAGGCTGGTGATGCCGGAGGACATGAACCACTACGGGTTCCTCTTCGGCGGCAAGATGCTGATGTGGATCGACGAGGTCGCGTGGATCGCCGTCTCGAACGACTATCCGGGGGCGCGCTTCGTCACGGTCGGCATGTCGGAAGTGGTGTTCAGGAAGAGCGTCCACCCGAAGTCCTTCCTCCGGTTCGAGACCGAGCGCAGGCGCGTCGGGCGCACGTCGGTCACCTATCACGTGGACGTCTACCGCCGCGACCTCGAATCGTCGCAGGAGGAGCACGTCTTCCACACCGACATCACATTCGTCAAGGTCGATGAGGCGGGCAGTAAGCTGCCGCTCGCCTAGGAGGAAGCCAGGGTGAATACGCTCTATCGGAGTTCGGACGAGAAGGTCGTCGCCGGCGTGTGCGCCGGCATCGCGCGCAGGTTCGACCTCAACGTGACAGGCCTGCGCTGGGTGGTGGCGCTGGTGACGCTGTTCTTGACCGGCGTGCCGGTTATCGTCTATGTCGTCTTGTGGGCGGTGCTGAAGACGCGGCCCACGGCGGATGTGGTGGATGTGTGATGGAACAGGCGCTTCTGCTGATTGTCGGCGGGCTGCTGCTCGCGCTCGGGTTTCTCGGGTGCGTGATTCCCGTGCTGCCGGGCCCGGCGCTGGCATACGCCGCGCTCTGGACGCTGGTGCCCTTCGGCGCGACGCCGCCGAGCACGCGGACGCTGGTCGTCGGCGCGATCGTGTTGTTGGTGGCGTCCCTGCTCGACTATGTGCTCCCGACGGCCTTTGCCAAAACGTTCAAGTGTTCCCGGTGGGGCGTCTTCGGGTGCATCGTCGGCACGGTCGTTGGACTCTTCTTCCTTCCGATTGGCCTCATCGCCGGACCGTTCATCGGCACGATCTGCGGCGAGATCATCGCCGGCAAGACGCTTGGCCCGGCCCTGCGCAGCGGCGTTGGCGCGCTGATGGACTTCGTCGCCAGCCTCGTCGTCAAGTTCGCCACCGTCGCGCTCTTCGCCTACTGGTTCCTTTCGGCGGTACTGGGATGAGGCGGCGCGGCGCACACCCAATCCGCGAATTCTAACCAGACTCTAACACGATTCTGACGGCTTCATTACGCTCATTTGAGACGCTATGCGGCGTTCCAAATGAAGGCGAAGATGAAATCAAGGCTGGTCGGCGTGGCGGCACTCGTTCTGGAGGTGCTGTCGGCGGAGGCGGCCGTCAATCAGGCGTGGCTCAAGCAGACGATGAAAGTCGATGCCTGGGATGGCATCCAATTCAAGATCGAACAGGAGGAGAAATTCGCGGACGGACTTCTGGGCGAGGAGACCCTCCTCGAAGTCGGGTATGAGTTTTGCCCGCACCTGACGGTGATGCTTGGCCACCGCATCGTACGCGAACGTGACGATATGCACGAACACCTCGCGACGGAGCAGCGTCCGACGCTCGATTTCAACCTGACGGCGCCGGAATTCCTGACGCTTAGGTTCGACTATCGTTCACGCTTCGAATGGCGCGAGAAGGCACACGCCACGGGCTATATGCGTTACCGCGAGCGCCTGCGCCTGAGAACAAGCTGGAGTGTCACGGACTTCTGTCTCTCACCCTACATGAGCGAAGAACTCTTCTTCGAGGACAAGCCACATCAGGAGGCAAAGGACTCCTTCAACCGCACGCGCACGCAGTTTGGCCTCTCCTTTCGACCCGTGCCACAGCTCAAAGGACTCTTCTGCAACATCTACTATATGCTCCAATGCGACAAGGCCTCTTCCAGCTGCCGATGGACCTCCGAGAGCATCTACGGCCTCAAACTCACCTACTGCTTCTGATTCCGGGAGCGGTCTAACGCCTCCTACTGAACGGCTGACGGTTCACAGGTCCTTCTCGAACTCATGAACAGCCTTTACGACCGTCTTCATGAAGTCCTGAATCTGGTCCGCGCCCCAAATCTCATCATCTTCCTTGCTCGGAGGAAGAACGACGGACCGGCCGAAATTGTGCAGGGTCGTCCACTGCCAGTCCTTCGCCGCCTTCTTCACCCCGAAGGTCTTCCATAACCTGGCAATATCCTCGGGAGACAACCCCTGCGCCGAGCAGGACAACTTCAACGTAATGGATCGGCGATTGACAATCTCGTAATAGGCGCTGTGGGAGGAGTTCCAGCCGCTCTTCTTCCCCTCCGGCAAGAGAGGGATGATCGACTCCAGCTTCGCCGTGGAGAAGCGAATGTAGGACTTGCAAGTGTGTTCTCTGTCCAGGATGAGGCCCGATTTCTGGCCATCCTCGCTCGCAAACCACCCTACGATCAGGTCCCGGGCAATGCTCGCGCGGTCTTCCTTGAACTCGAAAATCAAATCCAGCGCCCGCTTGTGCTCCTTGTATATCTTGTTGCAGATGTCCGCCATGTCGTCTTTGTTCATAAACTCCCTCGTCAATAGGTTTTGATAGTGCTCGATCATGAGCGCCACGTCGGGCGCAAGTACCTTCTGCCTGCGGCAGTACTCAATCACCTCGACAATTTTCCAGTAGGGTATCGGCAACCAGTCCGGGCGCGAAGCATCATCTCCATCCGGCGTCAGATACACGAAGACCCACTTGAATTTATTCGCGGGGAAATCCGTCCGCAGCACGTCCTCATACCGTTTCAGCTGATTGTCGTGTTCAGACGAATCGACCTTGTTCTCAATCGCGACGACAATACCGGACGCCCTCGACACCAGCAGAAGGTCTATGTGCTTGTACTCGTGAAACACCGAGAACGTGTCGAGGTCCGCAGTCAGCAGATCGAGCGCATCGCCGCCGGCCATGCAGACCCTCTGAAGAAATGCGCGGAGAAACAGCGAACCAAGGCCGTGGTTCTCGTTCGGGTCAAGAAGCCATCGCAGCACGCGGCTGTGGCGAATCTCATTCCGCGCCATTCCCAATACGTCGAATATGCTCACCCTTCCGATGGAGTTCTCTATCGGATCCAGACAGCTTATGTTCGTCAAGAAGTCTCGAAGGCAGTTCTCGTCATCAGTCATAACCGCACGGCCCTTCTCTGTGCTTCCCCATGTTGTGGCGGCTCACAAGCGATACGAAATATCGTGAATGTTTGCAGCGTTATGTATCTTCCTGTGGAGAGCGGTCTTGAAAACCGAAATATTACAGAGAGTCGCCTTTCTCTCGGTAATTCATCGTATTCTCAAAATTCTCCATTTCTCTCCACATTCTCTACGCCTGCAAGCCCCCGAAGGTTCGTATCTATTATGACCGAGCAAGCGATAAGTCCAACTCCCTGATGGCTTACGAGACAACCGGTTTTCAATACCGCTAACCCTTTTTCTCCAATCACGATTTCGTACCTCTGCTTTGCTCTACGGTCGTATCTCATAATTCCCCGCAAGGTGGCGATGAACCACGGCGAAACGCGCAAAACAATCACATTGGAAAATCATCCGATTCAGCATAGGCCTTGCTTCAATACTGCAACGGTCTGTAAAGACGAAGTGACATGCAAGAAATCACACCTTTGTAGGTATAAACCACCATACGGTCATCCTCATGGCTGCGGTTGACTGAGGTCGCCGGGATCTGAACAGAGGTTGTGCTTCATGTCCCATTCAAGATTGTGGTCGTTCGGCGTGGGGTTGAGGTAGTAGAGAAAAGAAAGATCAGCCACACCTTCTTCTCTAACTTCAAGCCTGAAATCCCCATATATCTTTCCATAATATGCGTTCTTAATCTTGCCATCCTTATCGTGTTCAGTTCGTATGCGAAAACAGAAATGGCGATTCTTATCAAAATTATTCTTATATTCAGTCCGCGACAGCCTGCCGGCCCAGCTAACATATTCTGCATTATAGCCGGCATCGGGGGCAACTCGAAGTTTCAAGCACCTCTGTTCATCCCTTATGAATTCAACAACCCCATTCCCCGCCCCTGGAAACATCACGCGGACATCGTAACGATAGAAAGCATTCGTGTGAATTCCGCTCGGATATCTATACGGCTCTTCCCCCAAACGAGTTTTCCTTGACGCCAAAACCACATCCCCGACTTCACCTTTACCCAAGGGTGGCAACCAGTCATTGTTCAGCAAATCGTAAGCGATGGAGAATTCGTCGTTTAATTGACTACCCATTTTCGCAATCTTCAAGGATTTTGACTTTGCTACGTATAACGGAATCGGATTGACAACATGGTCAAGTCTAATCGTAGCAACAAGGTTGTCCGGCTGCCACACACCGAAGAGGTTCTTTTCCTTATACTCGTATCCCCACCCGCCTTCTGCGTAATAACCTTGAGGAGGTTCTGGCACCCAGCAACACGCCTCTCCACAATTTGTCTTGCCCGAGAGACGACAACGACCATCCTGATCCGTCACTTTAATATCAACATCCGGCTTTGCTGAATCAGACCATGCACGCCATCCGATATTCTTCGTGAAATTAGCCCTCACAGTCACACCCGGGATCGGCGTGCCAGTATCGTAATCAAGCACCAAGGCCGTAAACTTGGCCGTATCAGCGTACAGCGAATTTGCTGCCATAAGAAGGACCACTTGCAACACACCGCAAATCTTCATCTCATTTCCCTTCGAGATCATTGTCATGGCAGCAAATCAATGTCTCTAGCTACAGGGCACAGATTGTGTTTACGATCCCATTCGAGGTTGCAGTCGTTCGGCGTAGGGTTGAGATAATAGAGGAAGTCAATATCTACAACCTTTTCGTTCGACTCGCAAATTCTAAAGTCCCCGTAGATTTTTCCGTAGTAAGCACTTTTAATATTACCCTTATCGTCAAGTTCAGTTCTGATCCGAAACGCATAACACCTGTTCCTATCATAATTATCCTTATGCACCCCTTTTGCAAGATACCCTCGCCAACATATACGCCCTGATTGGTACCCCTCAACAGGTGCATTGCGGATCTTCAGCTGCGACCTGTTTACAGGCATCGTCTCAATCAGCCCATTTCCATCTCCGAGAAACTGTACGTCCACATCATATCGATAATATTCATTCGTCGTTATTCCACCAGGAACTTTATGCGACTCAATTCCTAGCTCTGTCCTACGTATTGTAAACTTCATATCGGGGAATACACCATTGCCATAGGGCGGAAGCCAATCTCCACCCAATAAATCATACGAAATAGGCGTTTTCGTTGGAAGCGGACGCCCCTCGGAAGTCTTACCCAAAGGAATTTCTGCATGCCTGACTATCAGTGGAACGGGATTGACAACACGGTCGAGGCGTGCCGTGGACACAATCCCACTTGGCAACCAAGCACCAAGCCTTAACAGAGACTGTTCGGCAAAACGAATCTCACACCATTCGGCGTTATAGTAGCCTTCATTATCGTATATGCGAAACCCTCCTTTACCGGATTCGGTATTTCCAGAAAGTCGCGCCATTCCATTCGCGTCCGTATACGCATCAACATCATTGTCCTTGGCGGCAACACCCCAACTCTTCGAGTAGTTCAAAAACGAACCCTCAATCTTGATTCCTTTAATAGGCTGATCTGTCTCCGAATCAAGGACGAGAACCGAAAAGCTCGCCCTCCCGGCAAACACAGAAAGGGTCATGAAAATTATGGTTGTCAAGACAAATGGTTTCATTGATT
>JBJEWG010000037.1:0-20358 GCA_051884935.1 Kiritimatiellia bacterium
TGCACGGCGAACGGCCCGCGCGGCTTCCTCTGCTTCATCAAGGAGCTCTTCCGCACGAAGGGCGACACGGCGGTGTTCAACTTCTATTCCTCCGCGCTCGTGAAGGGGCGGCTCGCGAACGGCAAGACGGTGGCGTTCGACATGTACTCGCTCTATCCGCGCGGCGACTTCGCGCGCGTGGTGAGCCACACGGAGGGGTGCGGCAAGGTGCCGCTCAGGTTCCGCATTCCGGGCTGGGCCGGCGCGGGAACCTCGGTGAAGCTGAACGGGCGCAAGCTTGAGGGCGTGAAGGCGGGCGGCTACTTCACGATCGACCACGAGTGGAAGCTCGGCGACGTGGTGGAGGTGTGGTTCGACATGCCGGTCGTGGCGCACACGATCGCGGAGGGCTCCGTCGCCGTGCCGGGCCCCTTCGCGGGCAAGGACGCGAAGGCCGCGGTGCGCCCGCACTACGTGGCCTTCACGCGCGGGCCGGTGCTGCTGGCGCGCGACAGCCGTCTCGACCGGGGCGACCAGACGGAGCCGTTCCGCGGGGGCATCCGCGACGGCCAGGCGATGCAGGGCTTCTCGGCCGTCCGTTCGCCGTGCGACGGCATCTGGATGACGTGGAACGCCGTGCTGGGAATCGGCAGCCACACCGAGAACCCCGAGGGGCGCTATCCCGAAGCGGTGGTGTTCTGCGACTACGCGAGCGCCGGCAACACGTGGGCGCGCGACAACTACTACCGCACCTGGTTCCCGATCGAGTGGGGGCCGACGGAGTAGTCCCGCGAGGGGCCTCGGCTGGACGGAATGCGGAAGAATCGGTATACTTGCGGCTCATTCTTGAAGAAGGAGAGGATGCAGATGAGGACTCGACTGTTGTTCGCGCTGGCGCTGGCGTGCCCGGCGCTCGCCGTATGCGCCGCCACGCCCGAGGCGAACGCGGCCGCGCGTCGCGCCCGGGAGCAGCTGGCGCGCTTCACGCCGGAGGCCGCGCGCCGCGCGATGGCGGACCTCAAGACGAACCCGAAGTACGACTACGCGAAGCACAACCCCGCCGTGGAGGCGCTCATCGCGAAGCTCGACTTCGCGCGGACGGCGCTTGAGAAGGGGACGGACGCCGAGAAGGCCGAGGCCGTGGGGCTCGTGGAGGGCTACCGCGCCGCGATGCTCGCGAACCCGATCCTCGACTTCGACAAGATCCTCTGCGTGCACCGCAAGATCAACGGCGCGCGCGGGGCCTTCGGCGGGCGCGGCAGCGGCATGACGGGCCTCAACGCCGAAAACCACATGGTCGCGCCGCGGACGGGCTTCGAGAACGAGATCGGCGTGTTGAGCGACCTGCGCGGCACGCCGAAGTTCACGCCGCTCTACAAGCCGGCGGACAAGACCTCCATCGTGCGCGACATCGACCTCGACTTCGACGCGAGCCGCATCCTCTTCACCGGCTACAAGGGTACGAACAACCTCTTCGGCATCTACGAGGTGAAGGCCGACTTCTCGAAGCTCGCGCCCGAGATGCCCTACCAGACGCCCACGCTCGTCTCGCCCGAGGACGGCGGGTACGACATCCAGTGGTGGGACGCCTCCTACCTGCCGAACCAGGACCAGGTGATCATGCTCGGCACGGCGGCCTACCAGTTCCTGCCCTGCGAGGACGGCAACATGCCGATGGCCGTGATCTACCGCGTGGACCGCAAGACGGGCGAGGTGCGCCAGCTCACCTACGAGCAGGACAGCGACTACACGCCCTCGATCACGCACGACGGGCGCGTCCTCTACACGCGCTGGGAATACTCCGACCAGCCGCACTACTGGTCGCGCGTGCTGATGACGATGAACCCGGACGGCGTGGGGCAGCTTTCGGTGTGGGGGTCCAACTCCTACGTGCCCACGTTCTTCTACTGCGCGCGCACGATCCCGGGCGACCCGCACAAGATCACGATGATCGGCGGCGGCCACCACGACCGCGCCGAGGTCGGGCGCATGTTCATCGTCGATCCCACGCTGGCGCGTGCCTATCCCTCGATCTACGACCCGCCGGACCGCGACTGGGGCCCGGCGCGGCACACGCTGCGCATTCCGTTCAAGACGCTGCCGAAGGAGAGGACGGGCCTCGCGCACGAGTTCCCGGGGTGGGGCAAGGACGTGGAGGGCGACATGGCCGACCCGTACACGATGAACCAGTTCGCGCGCGGCAAGCCCTACTTCCTGCACCCGTACCCGCTGAGCGAGAACTACCACCTCGCGGGCGTGAAGAGCGCGCCGGACGCGCTGATCGGCCTCTACCTCGTCGATCGCTTCGACAACATCACGCTCATCGCCGAGTGCGAGGACGGGCTCTACTGCGAGCCGATTCCGTTCTGCGCCCGGAAGCGCCCGCCGATCATCCCCGACCGCAGCAGGAAGGGCGAGACGACGTGCAGCGTGCACATCGCCGACATCTACAACGGCCCGGGCCTCGCGGGCATTCCGCGCGGCACGGTGAAGAAGCTGCGCCTCTTCAGCTACCACTACAACTACCACAAGACGGGCGGGCACTCCTCGACGGGCTGGATCAAGGGGTCCTATCAGGACCGCGTGGAGTCGAGCTGGGACGTGAAGCGCCCGCTCGGCACGGTGGACATCGAGAGCGACGGCAGCTGCTGCTTCGAGATGCCGGCGAACACGCCGGTCTCCGTGCAGCCGCTCGACGAAGAGGGGCGGGCCGTGCAGCTGATGCGCTCCTGGATCGTGGGCATGCCGGGCGAGCGCGTCTCCTGCACGGGGTGCCACGAGGACAACCGCTCCTCCGTGCACACGAAGCGGACGATCGCCGACGAGAAGTACTTCAAGGGCGAGATGCAGAAGATCAAGCCGATCGACGGCGGCATGGTGCGCCCGTGGGCCTTCGAGAACGAGCTCTACCCGGTGGTGCGGAAGTACTGCCTCGGATGCCACGGCGACCCGGAGAAGGCCCCGCTCGCGAAGTGCGACCAGGGCGGCGCGAAGGAGGTGAAGGTGGACGTCTTCACCAAGTACGAGCAGAGCGGCAAGCGGCTCGTGATGGACAACGCCGTGAACGCCTACAAGATGCTTCACCCGTACATCCGCCGTCCGGGCCCCGAAGGCGAGGAGGCGCTGCTGCCGCCGATGGACTACCACGCCTCCACGAGCCCGCTCGTGCAGATGCTGCGCAAGGGGCACCACGGCGTGCAGATGGAGCAGAAGGACCTGCTGAAGATCTACGAGTGGATCGACCTCAACGCGCCGTTCTGGGGCAAGTGGAATCCGCCGGCCTATGCGAGCGAGGGGCCGGACCCGAAGGACCCCAAGAAGCGCACGGGCTTCATGTGGGCGGAACAGAAGGATCAGGTCGCCCGCCGTCTTGAACTTCAGAAGCGCTATGCGAACGTGCCCGACAACCCCGAGGCCGAGCACGACGCCTACCACGCAATCGTGACCGCGCGCGTCGTCACGGCCGTGGCGCCGACGCCGAAGCCGGTGGCCGCGCCCGTGCCGAAGCTGGCCGGCTGGCCCATGGACGAGCTGAAGAGCGCGGATGCGCAGCTGGGCGCGATCCACGAAATCGCGCCGGTGACGACGAAGACGCTGGTGCTCGGCGACGGGCAGTCCCTCACGTTCCGCCGCATTCCCGCGGGGCAGTTCGTGATGGGCAGCGCCACGGGCTACGCCGACGAGCGCCCGATGGCGGTCGTGAAGATCGACAGGCCGTTCTGGATCTCCGAGATGGAAATCCGCAACGACCAGTACCACGTGTTCGACCCGAACCACGACTCGCGCTATCAGGACGAGTTCGGCAAGGACCACGTGTTCCCGGGCCACATCGGCAACCACCGCCGCCAGCCGGTCGTGCGCGTGACCTGGAACGACGCGATGCGGTTCTGCGTGTGGCTCTCGAAGACGTGCGGGGTGAAGGCGAACCTGCCGACCGAGGCGCAGTGGGAATGGGCCGCGCGCGCGGGCACGGATACGCCGTTCCCGTGGGGCGGGCTTGACGACGACTTCTCGAAGTTCGCGAACTTCGCGGATCGCGACACGCGCTTCCAGGTGGTGGGCTTCGACGGCGGCGGCAACATTCGCAGGCGCCATCCGTTCCGCATCGACCAGAACTATCCGCTCCACGACGAGCGCTGGCAGGACGACTGGTTCAACCTGAACTTCGTCGGTCGCGCGAACTGCAACCGCTGGGGCCTCTATGACATGCACGGCAACGCGAGCGAGTGGACGCGCTCCGACTACGCGCCGTATCCGTATGTGGATGGCGACGGGCGCAATGCGTGCAACCCGCAGACGAAGAAGGTCGCGCGCGGTGGCTCGTTCGCCTCGCGTCCGCGCGACGGCACGAGTTCGTACCGCCTGTGCTACGAGCCGTGGCAGACGGTGTTCGACGTCGGTTTCCGCGTGATTCTCGAATGCGAGTGAGCCGTGCGCGCGGTGGCGCGGCGCGGCCAGAGGGGCGGTTCGACCGCGAAAAGTTTCCGGATGCGGCGGCATTCGGAAACTTTTTTGCGCTCAATCGTCTTTTTCTGTTTGTGTTCGCGGGGAAATATCGTATGATATCGTCAGATGAACGGAGATTGCGCCGTTGTACGGCGCGGCCGTGAGTCAGCGTAAAAAGAGGATAGACACATGGCTACCAACAAGGTTGCTACGAAGAAGGCCGTCCCCGTGAAGAAGGCTGCTCCCGTGAAGAAGTGCGGTTGCGGCTGCGCGAAGAAGGCCGCCGCGAAGTCCGTTCCGGCCAAGAAGGCCGCAGCGCCCGCGAAGAAGGCGGCTACGGCCAAGGCGGCTCCTGCGAAGAAGTGCTGCTGTGCGAAGAAGACCGCGACTGCGAAGAAGGGTGCAGTCAAGAAGACGGCTGGCAAGTGAAGCCCGAGAGCAGGTTCCGAGACTGCTCGAGCCTGCCCGTGCCGATTGGCGGGCAGGCTTTTTCTTGTGTTGAATCCGCGCGGGGTTCGCATACTTCCACTTGATAGGATGCCGTCGGAGTGTGATCCTGCGTTCGACTTGACGTTTCTGTAGACTAGAGAACATGACTTTGCCCTTTCGGAACAGCTTTCTTCTGCCCGCCCTCGTCGTCGTGTTGGGATTCGTGGGTTGCATGACGCCGGAGAAGGCGCAGCGCGAGGCGGACGAGATGGCAATCGCGGCCGCGACCGCGATCTGGCGTTCCCAGACGGGGCTCACCAATGCCTTCGACATCGCCCGCCCGGCGGATGTGCTGGCGCTCCGCATCGCGCTCGAAGCCCTCCGCCAGGGCGTCACGAACGCGGTCTTCCCCCGAATCGCGGGGCTTGCGGCCACCGCTCCGACGAACGGGACGCTGTGCCTCTCGCTGGAGGACGCGCTTCGCGTCGGCGCCCGCAACAACCGCAGGTACCAGACGCTCAAGGAGTCCGTCTACCAGAAGGCCCTCGCGCTCGACAACGAGCGGTATGCCTTCGACAACACCTTCAGCGGGTTCCTCCTCGGCGCGCTCACGGGTTCGCCGGAGATCGACAAGGACGCGGGGGAGGCCGGCGTCGGCGCCCGGCGCAAGCTGGAGAACGGGGCGACCCTCACAGGCAACATGGCCCTCGACGTGACGAAGATGATCCGCGAGGACTGGCACTCGTTCGGCTGGACGGGCGATCTTTCCGCGAGCGTGCCCCTGCTGCGCGGCAGCGCCCGGGAGATCGTCCGCGAACCCCTCACTCAGGCGGAACGCAATCTCGCCTACTCGCTGCTCACCTTCGACCGCTACCGCCAGACCTACGCGCTCTCCGTGGCCAAGGCCTACTACAGCGTACTCCAGTATGCCCAGACGCGGCGGAACTCGGACGACAACGCCAAGCGTCTGGACCTCAACTGGCAGCGTGCCGAGATGATGTTCAAGGCCGGGCGCATGGACCGCATTCAGGTTGACCAGGCCCGCACCGACCTGCTCTCCGCCCGGCAGAGCATCATCACCACGCAGCAGAGCTACGAGGCCGCGCTCGACAATTTCAAGATCACGCTCGGGCTTGCCCCCGAGGCCCCGATCGTGCTCGACGAGGCCGAACTCGCCAAGATGCAGGGGCGGATGGCGGAGCTTGCGAAGTCCCAGCCGGACGCCCTCAGCGACTATCCCCATGCGGACGAGGCGATGAACATCGCCCTCGTCGAGCGGCGCGACCTTTCCGTCACGCGCGGCGAGGTGTGGGACGCCGAGCGCGCCGTTCAGGTCGCTGCGGACAATCTGCGCGGCGAGATCACCGTGGAGGGCGCGGGCGCCTACAGGGGGAAGCACAGGCAGGGCAAGGACGGCGTTGACGACGACATCACCTCCTCTCTTAAGGTTCGCTGGTCCGCCCCCTGGGACCGTCGCCGCGAGCGCAACGCCTACCGCAAGGCCCTCATCACGCTCGACCAGAGCCGCCGCACGCTCGAAGAGAGCGAGGACGCCGTCAAGAACGAGATCCGCGCCGGTTACCGCGACCTCGTCGCGGCGCGCGTCCTCTACGAGAACAAGGTCGAGTCCTACAAGGTCGCCAAGATGCGCGTGGACGCCATCGACCTCTTCACGCAGTCCGGACGCAGCTCGATGCGCGATACGCTCGACGCCGCGCGTGACCTCCTCAGCGCCCAGAACGCCCTCTGCTCCGCCGTCATCGAATGGCGCATGAGCGACCTCTCCCTTCGGAGCGCCATGGGCATCCTCCAGGTCAATGAAAACGGTACGTGGTCATTGTGAGACCGTGAGATTGTGGGAATCGTGAGTATATGACAGCAAAGAAGAAAATCATCTGGACGGCCCTCGGGCTCACGCTTGCCGGAATCATCGCCGTCTGTTCGTTCGGGGGCGGTTCGGACGACGAGGCGACCACGCCCACCTTCACCATCGCCGAGGGCCCCCTCACGATCGGCATCACCTCCTCCGGCTCCATCCAGAGCAGGGACAAGGTCACGCTCAAGAGCGAGCTTGAAGGCAACAACACCGTCATCTGGGTCGTCGATGAGGGCGTGAACGTCAAGGAGGGCGACCTGCTGCTCGAATTCGACTCCGCCGCGCTCGTGGACAAGCGCAACGAACAGGAGATCACGGTCGCCACCACCGAGGGCAATCTCATCATCTCGGAGGAGAAGCTCGAAGTCACCAAGGGCGATTGCGATGCGAATCTGCTTGAACGCGAAGTGGACCTCACCCTCGCCAAGATGGCCCTTGAGAAGTACGAGAAGGGCGACTACCCACAGACCGAGCGCGAGTATGATTCGGATATCGCCATCGCCGACGAGGAGATGAAGCGCGCCGCCGAAAAGCTCGAATGGTCGCAGCGTCTCGCCAAGGAGGGCTTTCTCACCCGCACGGAGCTTCAGGCCGACGAGCTCGCCCTTCGCCAGAAGGCGATCAAGCTCGAAATGGCGAAGACGAAGATGAACGTGCTCACCAACTACACCGTCATCCAGCAGCGCGCCACGCATGAGAGCACCGTTCGCAAGGCGACCCGCGCCCTGGCCCGCACGAAGTGGCAGAACAAGTCCATCATCCGCCAGGTGGAGACCGAGATCATCCAGCGCACGCGCGAGCGTGACCGCGCGACGAACCGCCTCGCGGAGCTCAACTTCCAGATATCCAAGTCGAAGATATTCGCCCCCACGAACGGCGTGGTCCTCTACGCCTCAACCGTGCAGATCGCCCGCCGCCGCTACTGGGTGAGGCCCCTCGCCGTTGGCGAAATGGCCGTGCAGCGCCAGGAGCTCATCTACATCCCGCTCGACACCGGCATGATCGTGGAGCTGATGGTGCCCGAGGCCTCGCTCAACAAGCTCGAAAGCGACATGCCGGCGAACGTGAAGGTGGACGCCTTCCCGGACAAGGTCTTCCGCGGCAAGCTCACGAAGATCGGCATTCTCCCCGACGGGCAGAGCGCCTCCCTCAATCCCGACCTCAAGATGTACAAGTGCGAGCTTGAGTGCGACTTCTCCGGGGTCGTCATCCGCCCCGGCATGAGCTGCGACATCGAGCTCATCAAGCAGTCCTACGACAAGGTGCTCTACTGCCCCATGCAGTGCGTGACCCGCATCGACGGCGTGCCGTGCGTCTACGTGCAGGAGGGCAAGGAGTGGAAGCCGCGTCCCGTCGAGACGGGCCTCGACAACAACCGCATGATCCACATCGTCAAGGGTGTGAAGAGAGGCGATGTCGTCATGATGGCCCCGCCCGTCAAGGAAACGAAGGACGCCGACCGCCGGAAGCCCGAGGCGGGCCCCGGGGAACGCTCGTCCGCCGGCGGGGTGCCACGCGGGAAGCGCCCGAAGAAGGCCGCCGCCCCGGCGGAGGCCCCCAAAGAGTAGCGTCCCGCCTGCGGTGCGCGGGGGGCGGCTTTTTGGTATACTGCGGGCATGAAGATACTTGTGACTGGCGCGACCGGGATGCTGGGGCGCGCCGTGATGGGGCGCTTCGCCGCCGAAACCGATGTTGAGCTCAAGGGACTGTGCCACTCGCGCACAGGCGCGGGGCTGGTGCCGCTGGATCTCGCGGACGACGCGGCCCTGGCGGCGTTGCTCGCCGAATACGATCCGGACGTGGTTGTGCACACGGCGGCGATTCGCAAGCCGGACGCCTTCGCCGCCGACGTGGCCTCGGCTCGCCGGCTGAACGTGGACGCAACGGCCGCGCTGGCGCGTTGGGCGGCCGGGGCGCCGAACCGCTTCCTCGTCTACATCTCCTCCGACTACGTCTTCGACGGCACCACGCCGCCCTACAGACCGGAGTCGGCCCCGCACGCGATCAACGCCTACGGCGTCTCGAAGCTGGACGGCGAACGTGTGGTGCGCGCCGCGGCCGAGCGGCAGAGCGCCATCCTGCGCGTACCGGTTCTCTACGGCGACGTCGAGAACCTTCAGGAGTCGTCGGTGACGACGGTGATCGAGCAGGTGCTGAATCTGGCCCGTGCGGAGGCGGACGGCGCGCCGCAGAAGCCGCTGGTTCTCGACGACTGGGCGATTCGCTACCCCACGCACGTGGCGGATGTTGCGGACATTCTGGCGCAGATCGTCCGGCGACGCTTGGCGGGCACCTTCCACTGGAGTGGCGCGGAGCCGATGACGAAGCTGGAGATGGGGCGCGTGACGGCGGATATTCTCGGGATGGCGACGGCGCTTCTGAAGGGGAGCGGTGCGCCCGCGAACGGCAGCGAGCCGCGCCCGAAGGACTGCCACCTCGACCGGTCCGCGCTTGAGCGGCTGGGTGTGACGACGGCGGGCATTCCGTTCGCCGTGGCCGCGAAGAGGCTTGTCGCGAAGTTCGGTCCGGCGTGAGCGATTCCCGTGTCGAGGGGCGTGAGACGGGCCTGCGGCTGGGGCCGCACGATTTTTTCATTTTCCCCATTGACGGCGAACAAAGGTTATGGCATACTATGCCCTCGTTGTGCACCCGTGGTGAAATTGGCATACACGCAAGATTCAGGTTCTTGTGCCGCAAGGTGTGTGGGTTCGACTCCCACCGGGTGCACCAAGTGAATGTGGCCCCTTCGTCTATCGGCTAGGACATATGGTTCTCATCCATGTAAGAGCGGTTCGACTCCGCTAGGGGCTGCCAATCCTGATGAAGGATTTCTTCCGACTTCTCCTGCGCATATTCGCGTATCTTTCCCTTGGTTGTTTGGCGCTCCTGTTGCTGGGGCTTGTCTCCCTCCTGTGCTTTGAGCAGACGGTGCCGAAGTCCGTTCTGGACCGGTTGACCGCGCGCGTTTCCTCCGAGGACTACATCGTCGGCGTGGAGTCCGCGTCGTTCAGCCTGTCCCGTGGGCTGCGCCTGCGCAACGTGCGCGTGCTGGATCGGGGCTACCGCTATGGCCCCACGAACGAGCCGCGCCGCACGGTGATGAGCGCCTCCCGGGTGGACATCGCGTTTGATTTGAACCGCCTACCCTGGTCGCGCGCGACGATTCTCCGCGCCGTCACGCTGACGGACCTCCACTACCCGCGTCTGCCGTTGGGGTATTACATCCCGGATTCGGTTGAGTTCCCGGGCCAGCCCGATTTCCGCGAAGTGAACGAGGCGCTCAAGCTGGATCTGCCGGATCTGCGTCCCTTCGGCGTGACGCTGATCCGCCCCGAGATACTCGGGATATCGACGCCGCGCGTCACGGCGCCGTTCGTGGATGTTTCGCCGGACGGTCTGCGCGTGCGGGATATCGAGCTCACGTGGGTGGACGCGGATATCCCCGGCCCCATGCTGCTCAGGGGCGAGGTGGCGATGGACCTGCGCGGCCAGCAGCTGCAGGGCGCGGTTTGGGGGCAGACGCGGCAGCATCACATCCGTCCGCTGCTCGTGGCGCTCGACATCACGAACTCCTACCAGTTCATCGACGCCTTCACGAAGGTCGAGGCGCCCGTGGACGCGACCTGCAAATTCGACGTCAACCTGCGGAACAACGACCTCCATCTCTGGCTGGACCTCCATCCCCGCGACGGGTGCTACCGTTCGGTGCCGTTCAAGTCGGTTGACGGCACGCTCGACATCCGGGTGTTCGTGCGGGAGACGTTCCAGAACGCGCGGATCGAAATCGCGGGCCCCTCCACCACGGGCGGGCTCGTGGGCGTGTTGAACGACGAGACGAGCATCGGGGGGCGGGTCGTCTACGAGAACACCAACGACGTGGGAACCGTCAACTTCCTCAACGTCGCGGTGCACGCGCCACTGACGAACGTGCTGGCGATCGCCAATGTGTTCACGGACGGCACGTTCGACTGCCTTTCCATTACGAGCTGCGTGCCCACGGCCACGATCGACGGGCGCGTGGCGGTTGCGGACGAACACGCGGCGTTGAACGACTTGAAGGGAACGCTGGCGTTCGACGCGGGCAGCCTGTTCGGCATCGAGATGCGGCAGGCCGCCACGGCGTTCCGCGTGGCAGGGACGACGATCACGTTCACGAACGCCTCGGCCAGCGGCCTGCACGGCGGGAAGATTCGAGGCGGCGGCGTCATCTCCGTGCCGGATAGCCGGCAGGACCAGGCGTCCTTCGAGATCGACCTCACGGGCGATTCGCTCCAGCTGGCGGACGTGGCGCAGGCGCTGGACTGCGACCCGGGCGACCGGCGCGGACTGGTTTCGGGGCGTGTGCGGCTGACGGGGCCGCTCGCTACGAACGCCGTGGCGCGGATGGGTGGTGAGGGGCATCTGGTGTGCCGGGACGGGCATTTGGCGCAGATGAAGCTGTTCGCGGGGCTTACGGACTACCTTGCGAAGCACGTGCCCGGCATTTCCGGCATCGTGAACCTCTCCCGCGCCTCGTCCGACTTTACCTTGAAGGACGGCGTTCTCCGCGCGACGAATGCGGTCGTCGAGGGGAATCTGATTTCCGTTCGGGCGGAAGGCGGCTACGACCTCGTCAACGACCGCCTTGATTGCCGTGCCCACGTGACGCTGACGCGGAACGAGTCGCTGCTGGGCAAACTCGCGACGCCGATCACCTGGCCATTTGCGAATTTGGCGAAGGTTCTGCTCGAATTCCGCATTCAGGGCCCCTTGGACGACCCCAAATGGACCTATAGCCGGAACCCGCTCGACCTGTTGCCACTGCGGAAATAGCCGCCATTAACACGGCAAGACGCTCCGTTCTCGCATCTAGAGGCGGTTGGGAGGATAAACTCCGAGCGTTTGCAAAGGGCTCCGCTAACGCTCCGCCTGAGGCTTCGCGACGCTTCAACGGCACTTCATTGACTCAGCAGGGGATGGTTTTGTATCGACGTCCTCGATGCCGTATTCGGCAGACGAGGGCTCTCCGCCACTGTCGGCCATTTACCCCTGTCCACCACACACTGGCCACTTACCTCGATACATCTATATATAAGGGATAGAATCTGGCAGGGGGGCGGACGCCCTTGCTATGGAACCGGGAACAGGCTTCTTGTTGTGTCCTTTTTGATGGAGAGAAGTCGTTGAAGCGTTGCGAAGCATCAGGCGGAGAATTCCCCGGCGTCGAAGAAGCCGACTCAAAAACAAACCCGATTCAGCCAATCGGCACAAAGCCAGGCTTATTTATGTCAAATGGAAGTCGTTGAGAAAGCGCGAAACGTTAGGCGGAGCGTTAGCGGAGCCCTTTGCAAACGCTCGGAGTTTCTAAAACCGGGCGGCGGGTCGGTGGATGTGGCGGGATTGGCGGCGGGGACGGTCTAGGAGTGGCACGGGGGTGGTCTAGGAGGGGCGGGCGTTTCGCCTAGGAGAAGGCGGTCGGGTGGTGCGCGACACCCCGGTTGAGGGTCGCGCCACCCTCCGGTCAAGTGCTAGGGCGATCTGGGGCTGGGTTGCGCAAGAGAATGAATTCAGTTGCGCAACTAAATCTGTTCACTTGCGCAAGAGAATTTGTTTGGTTGCGCAACCAAACCCCGGATGACGGGGGGATTTGACCGTTGGGTCGGTGATGATTTGCCGTTTCGTCGGGAGGAGAATGCCGTACCCTCCAGTATCACCCGCGCGGGCTGCTCGGCGTCGTTGTATCGTCCGCATGGCCGCCCGGCGGCGGTATAAGGGGACAGTGCGGCCCCACAGGCGGACGGAGAGGCCCCACACGCGGGTGGTGTGGCGGCGCAGGTGGAGGGTGATAAACTGAAATCTGCGTGAGAAGTGGTGAAATATATTGATGTTGCAACCGCTTTTTGAAGATTGTACGGGAATATGGCACTCTAGCCGGAGAGGCCATGACTGGAAAACATCGTAGCGTTGTTGGAATGAATGACGGTGTAAATACCCGTAATGTCGTAGTAAATGACGGTGTAAAAGAGCAGGATGTCGTAGTAAATGTCGTAGTAGCGTTATCGACTACAGAAGAACGGGCGATTGCGGAACTGTTGAGAAATCCCCGCCTTACGGCATCTGCGCTTTCCGTATTGCTGGAAACATCGCCACGTCAGGCTCAACGCATCATGGCATCGTTAAAGAAAAAAGCCGGACTGCGCCGAATTGGTTTGGACAAGACCGGCTCATGGAAGTTTGATCCAAAGGGCGGCAAATGACTCTGTTGCCATTAAGGTTTCGACGGGCGGCTGGTCGTTGACTTAAATGGAAGTTGGCTTCTTGTCGAGGCAGCTATTCTCTGGCCACTTGCCCATACGTGACATAGGGAATAGGGGAGGACACCCTCGCCTTGCGCGGGTGGGCTAATCGTGCGTGGCCGAGGCTAATCGCGCGCGGGAGTGGAACGAGTGCCGCAGAAACGGAAATTTAGTGTATAATATCCGCCCTTATGAATCTGAACAACCGAACTCACGCGATCAATGCCATCGCCGCAAAGGTTCCGGATGCGCCGGCAATGTCCCTTTCGGGCGATACCTCCATGGAAACCTATGGAGAGGACGTCTTCGGCGAGAAGCAGATTCGACAGTATCTGCCGCAGAAGACGGCGGCGAAGCTGCTCGCCACGGTGAATGACGGCGAGCCGTTCGACCCGTCCATCGCGGACGACGTGGCGCGGGCGATGAAGGACTGGGCGCTCGCGAAGGGCGCGACGCACTTCACGCACTGGTTCCAGCCGCTCACGGGGGGGACGGCGGAGAAGCACGACGCCTTCCTCGAACCGACGGGGCCGGCGCAGGCCGTGCAGACGTTCCGCGGCAAGAACCTCATCGGCGGCGAGACGGACGCTTCGAGCTTCCCCTCGGGGGGACTGCGTTCGACGTTCGAGGCGCGCGGCTACACGAGCTGGGACCCGACGAGCCCGGCGTTCATCAAGCGGCACGCGAACGGCGCGACGCTCTGCATCCCGACGGTGTTCTGTTCGTACACGGGCGAGGCGCTTGACTCGAAGACGCCGCTGCTGCGGTCCGTCCAGGCGTTGACGCGGGCGACGAAGCGTCTGCTGGCGCACTTCGGCCTGCCGGAGGAGCACGTGTCGGTGACGCTGGGGGCGGAGCAGGAGTACTTCCTCGTGGACCGCGCGTTCTACCTGCAGCGTCCCGACCTGCTGCAGACGGGGCGGACGGTGTACGGGGCGGCGCCGGCGAAGCACCAGCAGCTCGACGACCACTACTTCGGGTCGATCCGGCCGCGCGTGCTCAAGTTCATGAACGAGGTTGAGGACCGGCTCTGGAAGCTCGGGATTCCCGCGAAGACGCGCCACAACGAGGCCGCGCCCGCGCAGTTCGAGCTGGCGCCGACGTTCGAGGACCTGAACCTCGCGGTCGACCACAACATGCTGATCATGGAGACGCTGCGCCAGACGGCGGCGAGCAACGGGCTGGTGTGCCTGCTGCACGAGAAGCCGTTCGAGGGGGTTAACGGCAGCGGCAAGCACTGCAACTGGTCCATTTCCTACGGCGGGCGGAATCTGCTCAACCCGGGTTCGAACCCGAAGGAGAACGCGATCTTCCTGACGACGCTCTCGGCGGTGATCCGGGCGATCGACCTGCACGCGGACCTGCTGCGGGCGACGACGGCGGGGGCGGGGAACGATCACCGGCTGGGGGCGAACGAGGCGCCGCCGGCGATCATCTCCATCTTCCTCGGGGACGAGCTCTCGGCGGTGATGCGCGAGATCGAGACGGGCAAGGCGGAGAGGACGTCCGGCCGGGCGAAGCTGAAGATCGGCGTGGACACGCTGCCGCCGCTGCCGGCGGATACGACGGACCGCAACCGCACGTCGCCGTTCGCGTTCACGGGCAACAAGTTCGAGTTCCGCGCGCCGGGGGCCTCGCACAACTGCGCGATGAACCAGATGGTGCTCAACACGATCGTGGCGGAGTCGATGGACGCGATCTCGGACAAGATCGAGGCGATGCCGGGCGACTTCAACGCGAACCTCCAGAAGCTGCTGCAGCGACTCATCCGCAAGCACAAGCGCGTGCTCTTCAGCGGCGATGGCTACTCGGCCGAGTGGAAGGAGGAGGCGGCGGCGCGCGGGCTGCCGAACCTGCCGGACACCCCCGCGGCGATCGCGCCGCTGCGCAGGACCGGGAACCAGGCGATCTTCGAGACGTATGGCGTGCTGACGCGGACGGAGCTGGCGAGCCGCTACGAGATCGCGCTGGAGGACTACGAGCGGCGCGTGCGCATCGAGGGCGGCGTGGCCCTCGAAATCGCGCGCTCGATGATCCGTCCCGTGGTGGCGGACGAGTTCTCGAAGCTGGCGACGGCGATTTCACTCGCGAAGAAGGACGGCCTCAAGGTGGGCGTGACGGGCCTCAAGGCGCTGTCGCTCAAGCTGGGGGCGGGGCTCGACGACCTGCACGCCAAGTGCGAACGGCTCGACAAGGCGCTGGCGCACGGCACCTCGGCCGACCAGCTCGCGACGATGGCGGACCTGCGGCGCACGGTCGATGCGCTCGAATACCTGGTGGACGACGCGCGCTGGCCGCTGCCGAAGTACCGCGAGATGCTTTTCATCTACTAATATGGGATACAGGAAGGACGGATCAAATGGCGGAAGATTGTTCGCATGACTGCAGCAGCTGCGGGAAGACGTGCTCGGACCGGAAGGAGAAGCCGGACTTCTCGGCGAAGCTGAACCAGTGGTCCCGCGTGGGCAAGGTGATCGCCGTCGCGAGCGGCAAGGGCGGCGTGGGCAAGAGCCTGGTGACGTCGCTGCTCGCGAGCGCGGCGGCGAAGCGGGGGCTGAAGGTGGCGATTCTGGACGCGGACATCACGGGGCCGTCGATCCCGAAGGCGTTCGGGCTCTTCGGGGGGACGGTGAACGGCGAGAACGGGATTCTGCCGTGCGTCTCGAAGGGCGGCGTGCGCGTGATGTCCCTCAACCTGCTCGTGGAGAATCCGGCGGATCCCGTGGTGTGGCGGGGGCCGGTGATCGCGGGCGTGGTGAAGCAGTTCTGGACGGACGTCTTCTGGGACGACGTGGACGTGATGTTCGTGGACATGCCGCCGGGCACGGGCGATGTGCCGCTGACGGTGTTCCAGAGCCTGCCGGTGGATGGCGTCGTCGTGGTGGCCTCGCCGCAGGAGCTGGTGGGGATGATCGTGGAGAAGAGCGTGAAGATGGCGGGGATGCTGGAGAAGAAGATTCTCGGCCTCGTGGAGAACATGAGCTACTTCACCTGCCCCGACTGCGGCAAGAAGCTGGAGATCTTCGGCAAGAGTCGGGTGGACGAACTCGCGGCCCGGCACGGGATCGACATCGCGTGCCGCCTGCCGATCAACCCGGCCTACACGACCGCCGTCGATCGCGGCGCCGTGGAGGAGATCGACTGCCCCGAGCTGCAGCCGCTCGTGGACGCGATCGTCTGATTCGCGTCAGGCGATTTCGGCGTCGGTGAGATAGCAGGTCGGGTCCGCGCCCCAGATGTCGCCCGTGACGGCTTCGCCGCGGGCGCGGAAGTTGCCGCCGCACTGCGCGAGCCAGCGGCAGGCGCGGCAGCGCCCCGTGACGTGTTCTTTCTTGTGGCGCATGAGGTCGAGGAGGGAGCCGGGGGCGGGGTTGCCCCAGATCTGCGAGAAGGGGCGTTCGAGGACGTTGCCGACGGGGTGGTTGCGCCAGAACTGGTCGGGGTAGACCGTGCCGTCCCAGGAGATGCAGCCGATGCCCTCGCCGGACGAGTTGCCGCCGTTGAGGGTGAGGAGTTCAAGGGCCTTGTCGGCGTTGGGGTGCCCCTCGGCCTTCATCTTGAGGTAGAGGGCGAGTCCGTCGCAGTGGTTATCGACGGTGAGGACCTCGACGGGGAAGCCGGCCTCGAAGCAGGTGCGCGTTTCGGCGACGATGGTGTCGAGCGCGGCGCGCGCCTCGGCGTGGTTGAGGTCCGTCGCGGCGATCTCCCTGCCGCGGCCGGTGTAGACGAGGTGGTAGAGGCAGATGCGCGGCACGCGCTCGGCGCGCATGAGGTCGAAGATGGCGGGGATGGCGGCGACGTTGTCGCGCGTCATGGTGACGCGCAGGCCCACCTTCACGGCGCGGTCGCGCAGGCGGCGGATGGCGGCGAGGGACTTCTGGTAGGCGCCGGGATGGCGGCGGAAGGCGTCGTGGATGGCCTCCGTGCCGTCGATTGAGATGCCCACGTAGGAGACGCCGAGGTCGCGGATCCAGTCCGCCCAGGCGTCGTCGATGAGAGTGCCGTTCGTGGAGAAGGTGACGCGGATGCCCCTGGCCTTCGCGTGCTCGGCGAGGGTGCGGATATCCGGTCGCACGAAGGGTTCGCCGCCCGAGAAGAGGATCACGGGCACGCCGAAGTCGGCGAGGTCGTCGATCACGGCGCGCGCCTGATCCGTGGTGAGCACCTTCTGTTCGCCCGAGGTGGCGGCGTAGCAGTGCGAGCAGGCGAGGTTGCAGGCGGGCGTGCAGTTCCACACCACCACGGGGCGGCGGTGGACGCCCCTTTGGTAGCGGAGTCGATCCGAGGCCTCGATGGTGCCGAAGTAGAGCTTTGAGATTCCAATCATGTCGGGGGTATTATAGCAAATCGCGCCGTGGGGCCACGCCCGATGAACTTCCGTCGGTGAATCTCATATATCCTTATACATATACCGAGTATTCGAGTCAAGGCGAAGTCGTCTAGGAGGGTGTGGGGGCTCATACGCACCACATCGGTCGAGAGGTGGGCATCACCCCGGTCAGGTGGTGCGCATCATCCCGGTCCAGGGGTGCGCACCCTCTGGTCGGGTGAGTAGGACGACTCGGACTTTACTTGCGCAAGTGATTTAATTTAGTTGCGCAACCAAATCATTTCTCTTGCGCAAGAGAATTCCATTGGTTGCGCAAGTGAAGTCAGGATGACCTAGGAGGGAGTGCCGCTGGGTCGGGAGGGGTTGGCCGTCCCGTCGGGAGGGGTTGGCCGTTCCGTCGGGAGGAGAGGTGTGCCCCCTTCAGCGTCACCTGCGGGGCCTCCTGCATTACCTGCGGGGCCGCTCGGTAGCGTCTGCGCCCGGTTGCGGAAGTGTCGCGGTCGGTGCTCGGTGGCGTCCGTACCCGCGAAATCTTGTACTTTTCGGTTATATACCTCCCCATATGACGCGGTTTTTGATACAATGCTCGCGTTCTTGGCATGAGGGAGTTTTCCCGCACGTTTCGTGTTGGGAGATGGTCGCGTGCGTCCTGACAGGACCACCACCTCGGGCCAATGAATTCATAGATGCCTGAACTGGTCTAACCAACCCACCCGGCATCGCATCAACAATGTAGCGTCAAAGCTGCGTGTCGTTCCTACGAAGTACTACCACTATTTCAATCCCTGAAACGATATGTGAGCGGAGATGCGTCCAATTGGGCGCATTCTCTTTCCACGTATTTCAGGGTGCCTGTGGTAGGGCTGCGTAGGAGTACGTGAAAGAGAAACGCGCTCTTTTTCATGCATTGGAATTCCCCTGCGGCAGTTGCGCGTCGAATACGGAATTGATGGCATGATGAATTGGAGATTTCGCCTAATCGGGCTGCGCCCGGTCTGGGCCTTATCCGTCATCGCCATCGCACTGTTCGCCATGGGTAGAGAAGACGGGGAAGTCAATGTGTCGCGGCATTTGGGCATCGTGGGACGGGTGAATCTGGGCAGCTTCTATACGCCGGCGAAATACGTGAGGAGAGTTGGCGAGTGGCTCTTGAAGCATCATATTGGGAAGGGGTGGACGATTGCCGATCTTTCCTGTGGGTACGGGGCCTTCTTCGAGTTGAGTGAAGTTGACGGATTGTCTGAATGCCGTTATGTGGGGAACGACATTGATTCGGAAGCCGTGGACAAGGCGCGAGAATTCTTCCCAAATGTCGAATGGTCGGTCAAGAATGCGTTGAAGGACGTTTCGCGGGCAAACTTCGGGTTTTCCGAGACGGAACGAATTGTCCTTGTCGGGAATCCCCCCTACAATGACATTACATCCCAGATCAATCAGAAGCTCAAGAAAAGGGATGTCTTATTCGACCCAGACGTGAAGACGCGAGACCTCGGAATGTCGTCATTGCTGGCATACAACAAACTCAAGGCTGAATATGTTGTCGTGCTACATCCTCTCTCGTACCTTGTCAAGAAAGCGAACTTTTCGGCGACTCGGAGCTTCTTCTCAAATTACCAGCTTGTCGAGCACGTCGTATTCCCCAGCAGCGAGTTCGCGGGGACATCGAAGGTCTCTTCGTTTCCAGTGATCGTCGGAATGTATCGCCGCGAAGAAGGCAACGGACTGAGTTACGATGATGTTTGCGGAATGTGGTTCAGAACAATAGAAGGGGATGAGTTCTCATTGTCCGGGTTTGATTACGTCACGGATGAGATCGACAAATATCCGTCCGGCAGACGGTATGAACGGGAAATCCTCTTCTATACGATGAGAGACATCAATGCGCTCAGGCGAAGCCGCACGTTCATTCCGCGGAGAACCTCAAACGCCGTTGACATCGATCCGCACAAGCTCTCCTATTACTGCTACGTCGATTGCTTCAAGAGGTATGCGGACATCCCGTATTATCTCGGGAACTTCAACGTTCCGTTTATCCGCGACGAGTTCTCTTCAATCGAGGGGGAGGTCCTGGCCTTGTCGAAGTTTATGAACCCGGAGATATTCGGGCAGAATCCAAAGCCAGATCCTGCATGTGAGGCGCGGGTGAAAGCCTACATTGCGAGGTGCATCAAGGGAAAGGACAGAGGAGAATGCAGACCGATGAGGCAAAGGTCGTCAATGGCCCGGCAGGCGTTTTCGTCAATCTGCCAATGACAAAGCCGACGGGAAAGATTCGCATCAAAAGGCGGAGTTTCTTTGCCGAATATGGGGAACCGGTCGCGCCTCGGCAGACTGTGCTTTCTCAAGCCAATTATGTTGAATGGCAGATTGGCTACGACCTTCTCGCGTCTTCCGAGAACGCCCATAAGACAAGCCTTCGGGATAGAACCTTCAGGAACTATAAACAGGAGCGCAAGTATGCGTATGAGTTGAGCGAGATCGTCTACTATGCCCAGCAGCACGGGCTTGTCGAAGTCGATGAGATTCAGGAGTGCCATTCCCAGATCGGAAATGTGCCCGATGTGGCCACTTTTGAGGAAACGGCTTCGATCAGTAGAACGAATCCAAGGGAAAGGACCATCAACGGCCTCTCATTCTATGAGATGAATGTTTCCTACCCTTTATTCGTCCATCGGTTTGGACAGTATGAGATATTTGCCGAGATTATGATCCGTGAGAAGCAGAAGGCCATTGGAACGCAGGCCATGCTTTACGTTTGCATTCCCCTGACTTCGTTAGACTTTGAGGTGGCTCCATTGGGCCGCACACTGAATTCAAAGGAGTGCGCTCAATGGCGAATCGGACGAGAGGAAGCGAGGTTGGCTCTCGAATTGTTCCGCGTGTTTGGAATGTTGTCGCCGAAACACCGCTACGATGTCCGGGAAATCCTGAAGCTTCTTTTCCCCTCGATTCGGGCCTGAATGCGATATATGAGGTGAACGCCTCGTTCAGCCGCATTGAATGGCAGGTTCAGGCGAATCGTC
>JBJEWG010000038.1:0-3872 GCA_051884935.1 Kiritimatiellia bacterium
ACCGTCATTCCCCCCCCCCCCCCCCCCCCCCCGAGGACACTTCCGCCCACGGCGAACAGGGACGCGGCCACGACAGTCTTCAGCTTCACATTCTTCTGCAGATTCACGACGAACTCCTCATATGCGAGTTTACAAGACGATGCCGGGATTATGGCATATTCCGGCTAGAAGGTCAATGCGAAACAGGGCTTCAGCCTGAAAATTCCGAGAACGGAATTCCTGATGGGCGTCCTCCTGCATTCCCAGGTTGCGGACCCCGCCGGGTGGGAAATGCGCAGCTTAGGGGCAGGAGATGCGCAACCTAAGGGTGTCGAGTTGCGCATCTCAATGGCTTTATGTTGCGCAACCAAGGGGATGGGAGAGAAGTGGACTACGCGCGGAGTTCCCAGCCCGGCCGATAGGTCGTCTTGAGATACTGGTTCGCGGCCGCGTCGTTCGTGAACTTCGTGCCGTCCCACAGCAGCTTCTTCACGCCCGCGCGCGGGGCGGCGTTGCCCAGCAGTACCGTCGTCGCCAGCGGCGCCGAATAGTCGAAGTTGCACCCGCACGGACGGCTCGGGCTGCGAATCGCCCGCAGCCAGTCGGCCTGGTGCGTCATCCCCTTCTCACGCGGGAAGAGCTTCGGCGGGCGCCGTTTGTACAGATCCTTCGGGCCAAAGACAAGCCCGTCTCCATGCGGCCCGATGCGGATGACGCCCTCCTCGCCGATGAACACCGCCCCCAGGCATCCCATGGACTGCCCGTACTTCCGCTCCAGTTCCCCGACGATGGGCGGCAGGTGCTGGAACTCGCGCTTCAGGCACACGCCGATCTTGTCCACATGCGCCCTGTCGTACGGAATGCCCGGCTTCACGCCGTCGTGCCAGTGGAGCGTCACCGCGTCCAGCCCCGCGCGGGCCGGATACCGCCACTCAAGTTCGGTGGACCACGACCAGCTGCCCGCGCACCCCCACTCGACCCGCTTCGTCTCCACGCTCTCCGGTACCACCTTCCCGAGGTCGAGTGCCCAGAAGACGGGGTCGATGATGTGCGTGCCCATGTTGCCGATCGACCCGTTCCCGTAGCCTATCCAGCTGTGCCAGTCGTGCGGATGAAGGCCATTGTGGTCCACCGTGCCCCTGTAGTAGTCGCACACGGGCGCGGGGCCACACCAGGCGTCCCAGTCCATTCCCTTCGGCGGCTCGGCCTTCGGCGGACGGTGCAGCATCGCGTTCAGCCGGTCGTCGTAGCTCCACACCTCCCGCACCTGCCCGATCGTCCCCGCGCGGATGTACTCCACCAGCCGGCGCATCCCCTCCTCGCTGTGCCCGTGGTTGCCCACCTGCGCGACGACGCCCGTCTTCCGCTGCATCGCGTGCATCAGGCGCACCTCCTCCACGGTAAGCGCCATCGGCTTCTCGACGTAGACGTGGAGGCCCTTCGCCATCGCCAGCAGGGCCGCCAGGGCGTGGTGGTGGTTCGGCGCGGCGATCGCGACCGCGTCGAGGTTCTTCGCTTCCCGCGCGAGCATTTCGCGGTAGTCGTAGTAGGCGCGGATGCGCGAGGTGTCCGCATTCGGTTGATGCGCCTTCACCACGGCGCGCACCTTGTCCCAATGCGAGGGGTCCGGCTCCGCCATGCAGACGATCTCCTCGTCCGGGCCGCACATGTCGTTCAGGATGCCGTAGTGCGTGCTGAGCCCCATGCGGCCGCCGCAGCCGATCAGCCCGATGCGGATCCTCCGCGTCCCGCCCGGGCCGTTCTCCGCCGCGCCGATGGAAAAGAGCGGCAGCACCGCCGCGCCGGCCGCCAGCTTCAGAAACGAACGCCTCTTCGCCTTCATCGTGAACCTCCCTTTATTGGATTAGACCTTCACCGCCCACGCGCCGCGATAGCTCTTCGTGAGCCACGCCGCGTCGCCCGTGCCGTGTGCGAACACGTTCCGGACGGGATCCCACTCTAACCCCGTGTCGTGCACGTAGCCGAGATTGCAGAGCGTGCAGAGAATCGAGCTCCGCGCACCGACCTCCGCGTGCGAACAGGGCTGCTTCCGCGAGTGGAAGCAGTTGACGAAGTCGGCGGGGTGCCCGTTCGCCCGGTAGAGCTTCACCTTCGCCTTCTTGAGCCCGAACGCCTTCGTCGCCCGGTTCACCGCGTCGAGCAGGCTGCGGTTGTTCGCGGGCCGCGCCGCCGCGCCCGCGTCCGGCGCGTTCCAGAAGGCCACGCGCGCCATCCCGTCGAACGTCCCCTCGTTCAGAGCCTTCTGCAGGCCCTGGTCGGGCGTGACGCCGCCGCCGCGCCACACGGCGAGCCGGCCGCGGTTCACGGCGACGATGCCCTCGGTACCGTAGAAGATCGTGCCCCAGGCGGAACCGCCGTAGGGGCTGTGCCGGATCACGCAGCCGTCCGCGCAGACGAACGAGAGGCCGGCCTGCCGCCGCCCCCCGTCAATCGGATTGCGGGAGGGCGCGCGGTCCGACTTGACGATCCGCACCGGGCCGCCCGCGTCGAGGCCGAGCCCCCACTGCGCGATGTCCAAATGATGCGCCCCCCAGTCCCCGCACATGCCCAGACCGAAGTAGTCGTCGCAGCGCCAGAACATCGGGAAGAAGTCGTGCACGCCCCGCGGGGCGAGACGGTCCGAATACTTCACCAGCGGCGCGCCGCCGCACCACATGTCGAAATCGACGTCGGGGTTCGGCGCGCCCTCCGCCGCCGCGTTCGCGGGGTTCTCGTAGTCGCGGTGGGGCCGCGACGGCCCGCCGAAGTTCGCGTCCACGAGCCGCACCTGCCCGATGCCGCCGTTGCGGACGATCTCACACGCCGTGCGGAACTCGATCCCCGAACGCTGCATCGCGCCCGTCTGGACGATGCGCCCATATTTCATGCTCGCCGCCCACACCGCCTTCGCCTCCTCCACCGTGTGCGCAAGGGGCTTTTCGCAGTAGACGTCCTTGCCCGCCTTCATCGCCTCCACGGCCATGTAGGCGTGCCAGTGGTCCGGCGTCGCGATGCACACCATGTCGATCGAGGGGTCCGCCAGCACTTCGCGGAAGTCCGCCACCGCGCGGCACGCCCCCGCGGGTACCCCGAGCTGCGGACGACTCGCGTAGTAGTCGTTCACCACCCGCGCCCGGTCCTCGCGGCGCGCCCGGTCGCAGTCGCAGACCGCCGTCACGACGAGGTCCTGCCCCAGGAACGAATGCAGCAGTCCCCGCCCCTGCTTGCCCGCGCCGATGAGCGCCAGCGTCGCCTTGCCGGCGGCGTTCCCGCCGAACCCGATGAACGGAAACGCGGCGGCGGCGAGCAGCCCGCCCGCCACGAACCGCCGACGATTCAACTCCAGCGCGCCCCGCGCCACTCGTGTATTCATGGCTTATGCGGGGAGTTCGGCCTTCAGAAGGGCGCGAGCCGCACCCACGCCGCCGAGCAGCTTCACGAAGTAGCCCTCGATCTTGTCCGCGAGAACCGTCTTCGTGAGGTCCGTCCCGAAGATGGACGCATTCGCGAGAATTTCGCGGAGCTGCCCCCTGTAGGACGCGGGGTCGTTCCAGACGATGCCCTGGAGCTTCGCCTGAAGCTCGTCCTTCAGCGGATCGGCCGAGACCTCCATCGCCTCGCCCGCGTCGTTCACCGCGAGCAGATAGCGCAGCCAGCCAGCGATCGCGAGCGGAATCGCGACGAGCCCGTTCAGGTCGCGCCCCGTGGCGATGTAGCTCTTCACCGTCTCACCGAAGCGGATGCCCACCTTCTGCGACGTATCCGTCGCGATGCGGCGCGGGTCGTCCGGCATGAACGGGTTGGGCAGGCGCTCGTTGACGACCTCGTCGATGAACGCCCGGGGGGAGAGAATCTTCGGATCGACCACCACGGGCAGTCCCTCGACGTAGCCG
>JBJEWG010000039.1:0-3862 GCA_051884935.1 Kiritimatiellia bacterium
TCGGTGCGAGCGGCGCAGACGGCATCTATGGCGCGAACACGGCGGCGGCGGTGCAGGTGGACATCGCCGTGCGGCGTGCGGCGGAGGCGTATCAGGTGCGCTATGCCGTGGATGGCGTGGCGCTGCGGACGGCGGCGGGCGAGTGGGCGGAGATCGTCTTCCCGGAGGGCGGCGCCGAGGTCGTCGCTGCGGGGTGCTACGGCGCGGGCGAGATCACGACGCTGACGGGCGCGACGGAGCTGGAGGCGCCGACGGTGGAGCTGACGATTCCCGCGCTTGAGGGGATGACGGTGGCGTCCGTGACCTCGGGCGGCGTGGCGCTCACGGGCGAGGGGGGCGCCTACGCCGTGCCGCAGGGGAACACGGTGGTGGTCACCTTCGCGCCGGCGGACGGCTATGTGCTGGACGGGGGGGTGATGGTCTTCCCGGTGCGGGGCGCGGGCGAGCTGCCGGCGGAGGGGCGGCCCAGGCCGGTGCGGGCCGACGAGATCCTCTCGATCAACGAGGTCATGGCATCCAACGGATCGACGGCGTTCACGGCGCGGGGGGGCGCGGGGCTGGACTGGATCGAGATCCGCAACGCGGGCGACTTCGACGTGGACATCACGGGGTGGCGTCTGCACGACGCGCCGGCGGACAGGTTCTCGAAGTGGCAGGCAATCCAGGGCCGCTGCGTGGTGCCGGCGCACGGGTATCGGATCGTGTGGGCGGACAAGGCGTACGCGGACTTCGCGGCGGACGAGGCCTACACGCGCATCGGCCTCTCCACGGCGGGTGAACCGCTCGTGCTGGCGACGCCGGGCGGGACGGTGGTCGATGAGGTGGCGAACTTCGGCAAGCAGATCAAGGACGTGTCGATCGGCCTCGGGCACGTGGAGCGCGTGGCGCTGCCGGCGGACGCGGAGGCGGAGTACCGCGTGGGGAGCGGCGCGTGGAAGCCGGTGCAGGGGGCTATCGGCATGAGCGCGGCGCAGAGCGGCTTCACGTGCGTGACCTACTTCGCGAACACGACGGTCAACAACACGTCCGATGCGGAGCGGTTCGCGGCCGACCCCGCGTACTGGGCGCGGCCGCCCGTCACGAACGTGTGCGAGACGATCGCGTTCACGGGGAACAACGGCGGGACGGTGGGCGACTTCGCCTATTCGGGCTTCCCCGGCGGCTGCTCCGACAACATGGTCATGGTCGTCACAG
Organism: Kiritimatiellia bacterium; assembly: GCA_051884935.1. Taxonomy (GTDB): domain Bacteria; phylum Verrucomicrobiota; class Kiritimatiellia; order RFP12; family UBA1067; genus RUG572. The sequence continues at coordinate 1,195 of JBJEWG010000039.1, forward strand.
GCAGCGTGTACGTGCCGCGCGCGGGGCAGTGGACGTTCGCGGCGGGGAGCGACGACGGCTTCACGGCGACGCTGTCGCGCCTCGGGCTGACGTGGACGTGGGAATACCCGAACAACCGGTCCCACGCCGAGACGTTCAGCACGTTCAGCCTGCCGGCGGCGGGGGCCTACGACCTGCGCCTCGTCTACTTCGACAAGTCGGGCGGCAAGACGATCGACGTGAGCGTGCGCGATGGCGCGTGCAGCTTCGCGGACGGCGGGTTCAAGCTGCTCGGCGGCGCGGAGAGCGGGGTGGTGCACGCGGGCGCGTTCGGCGGCAGCGTGGCGGCGGACCTCGCCGAGGAGATGAAGGGGCGGAGCGTGCGCGCCGACTGGCGGGCGGACTTCACGCTGGCCGAGGCGCCGGCGGCGGGGGATGCGTTCCGCCTGCGGATGCGCTACGCGGACGGCTTCACGGCGAAGGTGAACGGCACGCAGGTGGCGGCGGTGGCGGCGACGGCGGCGCGTCCGCCGGCCGAGGCGCTGACCTATTCGTATTTCGAGATTCCGTCCGATCTGCTCAAGGCGGGCGTGAACCGCCTGGAGGTGACAGGCGTGAACAACGCGCTCGACGACGGCGAGTTCTTCCTCTCGCCGGAGGTGGTGTGGACGCGCGGCGCGGCCGAGTTCGTCTACTTCCGCGCGCCGACGCCGGGGGCGGCGAATGGGGAGAGCGGGCTTGAGGCGCCGACGCCGGAGGTGCAGTTCTCGGTGCCGCACGGCTACAAGACGGCGGCGTTCGACCTGGCTCTCGCGTGCGCGGAAAGGCCGTCCGCCCCGATCTACTACACGCTCGACGGGACCTCCCCCACGCGGGCGTCGGCGCGCTACACGGGGCCGATCCGCATCGCCCACACGACGGTGGTGCGCGCGGCCGTGCCGAACGCGGCGAGCGTGTTGCAGTGCGACGCCTCCGCGACGTACCTCTTCGTGGACGAGGTGCTGGCGCAGCCCGCGACGGCGCCGGAGCACTTCCCCACGAACAAGCAGGTCAACGGCCAGGCGATCGCCTACGAGATGAACCCGCAGATCGTCGCGCAGAACCGCGCGCGGATCCTGCGCGGCTTCACGAACTCCATCGCGACGCTCTCCCTCGTGATCGACCCCGAGCACCTCTTCGACAGCTCGAAGGGAATCTACGTGAACGCCAGCGGCAACGGCCGCGCGTGGGAGCGGCCGACGCTGGTGGAGCTGATCACGCCGACGAACGCGCCGGACGAGTTCAGCGTGCCCGCGGGGCTGCGCATCCGGGGCGCATTCAGCCGCGGCGCGCAGTATCCGAAGCATTCGCTGCGCCTCTTCTTCCGCAGCGAGTACGGCATGGGGACGCTGAACCACCCGCTCTTCGGGGACGAGGGGGCGTCGAAGTTCGACAAGATCGACCTGCGCACGGCGCAGAACAACTCCTGGTCGAACAACGACGGCTACTCCACGCACTTCACCTTCATCGAGGAGTGCTTCTCGCGCGACTCGCAGCGCGACCTCGGCGAGCCCTACAACCGCAGCCGCTACTACAACCTCTTCATCAACGGCGTCTACTGGGGCGTCTACCAGACGGAGGAGCGCGTGAGCGGCGACTACGGCGAGACCTACTTCGGCGGCGTGGCGGAGGACTACGACGTGGTGCGGACCTCGAACCCGGGCTACGTGACGGGCGTGGTGGAGGGCACCGACGACGGCTGGCACGACTTCTGGAACCTCTCCGTCAACGAGGGCTACGGCCCGGACCACCCCGACAACTACCTGCGCGCGCAGGGGCTCAACCCGGACGGCTCGCGCAACGCCGCCTATCCGATCTACCTCAACCCCCGGAACGTGATGGTGCACATGCTCACCACGCACTACACGGCGGACCAGGACGCGCCCGCCGCCGGCGACAAGGCGAACAACATGGCCGCGCTCTGCAATCGCGTGAACAGCGGCACGAAGGCGGGCTGGGTCTTCAACCGCCACGACGCCGAACACTCGCTTGGGCGCCATGGCACGAGCGTCGCAAACGACCGCACGCTCTTCGGCACGGAGGCCGCCAACGCGAACTTCCTGAAGGAGGCCCACTTCAACCCGGCGGAGCTCAACTACAGGCTCATGACGAACGCCGAGTACCGCACGGCGTTCGGCGACCTCGTCTACCGCGAGTGTCTGCGGGCGGGTGGCGCGCTCACGCCGGAGCGGGCGAAGGCCCGCTTCGAGGCGCGGATGCGGGAGCTTGAGGACGCGGTGGCGTGCGAGTCCGCGCGCTGGGGCTGGGGCAAGTACACGTGCGACACCTGGGCCAGTTCGTGCGCGGCCTGCCTCACGTTCATGGACGAGCGCCTGAAGTATCTCATCCCGCACTACCGGAAGCAGGGCTGGTATCCCTCCATCGACCCGCCGGCGGCGGTGGACGGGCTCGGCGCGCCCGTCGCGGACGGCTCCCGCGTCGCGTTCGACGGGCGGGTCTACCTCACGGGCGGCGCCTCCGGCACGATCTACTACACGACCGACGGCAGCGATCCGCGCCTCGCGGGAGGGGCGGTGAGCGCGCGCGCGGCGGCCTACACGGGCGGCTCGCCGACGATCGAATACGCGCCGGTGTTCGGCCGCGCGTCGTCCTGGGACTTCTTCGACTGGGGCGCCGAGCCGGCGCGGGA